>CAYUVQ010000137.1:0-2455 GCA_964448175.1 uncultured Cellvibrionaceae bacterium
GCATTAAAGCCTTCGCCACACAGCCAGGCGGCGGTCTGTTCAACTTTATTGCGCGACAGGCAATACACAATACCTGCATTATCTTTCTGTTCATCGCGCAGAAAACGCAACAATTGTTGCCGGGGATTATTTTTCTGCTGAATGCGATATTGGATATTCGGGCGATCAAAACCGCTGATAAATTGCTGCGCATTTTCGAGGCCGAGACGTTCGATAATTTCCTGCCGGGTGCGCACATCTGCCGTGGCGGTCAGTGCAATGCGCGGTATATTGGGGAAGCGTTGCTGCAGGATATCCAGCTTTAAATAATCCGCGCGAAAGTCGTGGCCCCATTGCGCCACACAGTGCGCTTCGTCGATCGCAAAAAGCGATATCTGCGAGTTGTCCAGCAGGTCGAGCATACGGTCCTGCAACAGGCGCTCGGGTGCAACGTAGAGCAGATCCAGCTCGCCTCTTTGCAGTGCCCGTTCGGTTTGCCAGGCTTCCTGAGGAGACAGTGTCGAATTTAAAAAGCCGGCACGGACACCCAGTTCATGTAAGGCGCTGACCTGATCCTGCATCAACGCAATCAGCGGCGAAATAACGACGCCGGTACCGGCGCGCGCCAGGGCGGGTATCTGATAGCACAGGGATTTTCCGCCGCCGGTGGGCATCAGTACCAACACATCATCGCCGGCAATCAGATGGTTGATGACAGCTTCCTGCGTGCCGCGGAAGCTGCTGTACCCAAAGGTATGTTCGAGAATAGCGTGGGGAGTCGTCATGCATCCTTACCTGACTTTTGTACAACAAACATCATCATTCTTTTGCGGTCTCATCCACCAGCGTTTTGGTGGTATTTTCGAAACGTTCGCGATGCAATAAGTCTTCGCTTTTTGCAACCACAACAGAAACCATGGCATCGCCGGTGATATTGACAGCGGTGCGAATCATATCGAGCAAACGATCCACGCCGATGATCAACGCAATACCTTCGAGCGGCAGGCCGACCTGATTCAATACCATCGCCAGCGTCACCAGACCGACACCCGGCACACCGGCGGTGCCGACGGATGCGAGGGTGGCGGTAAGGATCACCAGCAGATAGCCGGTCAGACCGATATCAATACCGTAGACCTGCGCGATAAATACCGTCGCTACCCCCTGCATGATGGCGGTACCGTCCATATTGATGGTGGCACCGAGCGGGATCGTAAAAGACGCGACTTTGTTATCCACCCCCAGATCGTGTTCCACTGTTCGCAGGGTTACCGGCAAGGTGGCATTACTCGATGCGGTACTAAAGCCGAACACCATGACTGACCACATCTTGCGGAAAAACGTTATCGGATTCAGGCCGCTGAGCAGTTTCAGCAGAACGGCGTAGACCCCGAGCCCGTGGAGTAACAGAACCAGCAGAACAGTAAAAAAATACAGCGCCAGATCCGCCACGGCATTGACACCCAGCGATGAAAACAACTTAACCAGCAAACAGAACACGCCGTAAGGTGCGATGTACATCAGCAGCAGCACCATCTTGATGACCACGGCGTTGAGGTCATTAAAAAATGACTGCAGGTTCTGTGACACCGGCGACTCGCTACGCGAGATAGCAATACCCAGCAGCAGAGAAAATACAATCACCTGCAGCATATTGCCTTCTGCCATGGCCTGGATGGGATTACTGGGAAAGATATTAACGAAGGTTTCTTTCAGGCCCGGGGCTTCAATGGCCTTGATCCCGGCAGCTGCGGTCAGGCCCACATCGTCACCGGGACGGATCAGAACTGCTACAAGAATGGCCAGCCCAATCGCCAGGGCGGTGGTCAGCATATAGAGCAACACCGTCTTCAAGGCCATAGCGCCCATCCGGCTGTGAGCACCCAGTGCGGCACTGCCACATACCAGCGAAACAAACACCAGAGGCACCACCAGCAGGGTGAGGGACTTGATAAAAATCTGTCCAATGGCATCCATAAACCCATTGATTAGCACGTTGTTAAGCCAGGCGCCCCAGACCGTAGCGGGTAAACCGGTATCCGGATCTATGGCAATGATCAGGTTGAACAGAATTCCGGTAATTACGCCGAGGATCATGCCCAGCAGAATTCGGTTGGTGAGTGTCATCCTAGCCTCTGTGGTTTTTATGGGGAGTGGTATGCGAACCGAGTTTTACGGCTGATTAAGTGCATCTTTCAGGGCTTTGCCCGGCCGGAACAGAACACTGTTACTGGCGGCGATGTTAATGGTTTCGCCGGTCTGTGGGTGGCGGCCCTGACGGGCGGCGCGCTGGCTGCGTACGAAGCTGCCGAACCCTACCAGCGTGACCGGTTCGTTGCGGCTAAGCGCATTAGTGATGTGTTCGATCAGCGCAGAGACAGCCGCATCCGCTTTGTCGCGGCTCATGTCGGTTTGATCGGCAACCCGGTCAACGAGATCTGTTTTGTGCATGGGATAGCTCCTCAAAAGATGGATG
>CAYUVQ010000137.1:2555-5998 GCA_964448175.1 uncultured Cellvibrionaceae bacterium
TTTGCGCGCAGCGTATTGCCGCTCAGCAGCCTGACTGGCCCGCTGCGTCATCTGCGCAAACAGGATGCCCGCCCCCT
Source organism: uncultured Cellvibrionaceae bacterium (assembly GCA_964448175.1). Taxonomy (GTDB): domain Bacteria; phylum Pseudomonadota; class Gammaproteobacteria; order Pseudomonadales; family Cellvibrionaceae; genus Cellvibrio. The sequence goes on from CAYUVQ010000137.1 coordinate 2,633, forward strand.
CGGTGCATTTTTGTTCAGTCAGCCACACCTGCGCCGCAGTGCCATTGCCGTCAGCCGCCTGAGTCGCCATCATGCTTATCTTCCGGCGCATTTGATGGGCGACTCCCTCCTGTGGGGGCGTCGGTCAGTGTTTTACCTGGAACACCGGCCGCTGCTGGTGAGCGAGGTGTTCCTTGATGCGTTTGTCGATACCCTGGCCTCGTCTGCCGCTGAGCCGGCAGACTCCATAGACGACCCTGTCCAGTGACCATTTAACGACGGATACCAGAATCTGCCATGACCCGAGCCAAGCGCCCTTCTGCCTCATCTTCACCCAACCCTGTGCAACCGCCCCGCACGAAACAGTCGGCAGGCAAGCGCGCCCCTGTCTCGCTGCAGGAGCGACTCCGTGTCTACTGGCAGTTGATGCGCATGCATAAGCCCATCGGTGCCCTGCTGTTACTGTGGCCGACCTTGTGGAGTCTGTGGCTGGCTGCCGATGGTTTTCCTCGCTGGGATGTACTGGTGATCTTTGTGCTGGGGGTGTTTGTCATGCGCTCTGCCGGCTGCGTCATCAACGACTTCGCCGACCGCCAGGTGGACGGCCACGTCAAACGCACCCGCGAGCGGCCGCTGGTGACCGGACAGGTATCCAGCCGTGAAGCTATTGGGCTGTTTATCGGCCTCTGCCTGCTGGCGTTCGGGCTGGTATTGCTCACCAACCGCCTGACCATCCTGTTATCTATCGGCGGTGTGTTGCTGGCGTTCTGCTATCCCTTTATGAAGCGTTATACCCATTTGCCCCAGATCGTACTGGGTGCGGCATTTTCCTGGGCGATTCCCATGGCATTTGCAGCGCAGCGGGGCACCTTGGGTGCCGAAGTCTGGTTACTCTTCACGGCCGCCATCTTATGGATCGTTGTTTACGACACCTTTTATGCCATGGTGGATCGGGACGATGACCTGCGTATCGGCGTTAAATCCACCGCTATTTTGTTCGGCGAACAGGACCGGCTCATCATCGGCATTCTGCAGGCGTTGACGCTTTATGCGATGTTGATGGTGGGGTCGCGGTTCGAGCTTGGACCCTGGTATTACGTGGGGCTGGGTGTGGCTGGCCTGCTGTTTATCTATCAGCAGTATCTGGTGCGGTTCCGTGCGCGGGAGGCGTGCTTCAAGGCGTTCATGAACAACAACTGGGTGGGCCTCGCCATCTTTGCGGGATTGGTGGCGGATAAGCTTTAACGGCGCCCAAAGCCATGCCCGGCTTCCTGCTGTCATAAAGTTGTAACACAGGGCTTATTTAATACCCCTGCACTAAACGCTTTCAGCCATCAGTGGGTAATAGGTAAAAAATATGAGCGGGCGCAAAATCTTGATCGTAGACGATGAGTCGGCCATTCGCGATATGCTGCGGGTCGCACTGGAGATGGCGGAATATCAATGCCTCGAAGCCAGCAATGCACAGGATGCCCACGCCTTAATTGTGGATGAGAAACCCGACCTGGTCCTGCTGGATTGGATGATGCCCGGCACCAGCGGCATCGAACTGGCGCGCCGTCTTAAGCGCGATGACATCACCGCTGACCTTCCTATCATCATGCTTACCGCCAAGGGCGAGGAAGACAACAAGATTCAAGGGTTGGAAGTAGGCGCGGATGACTACATCACCAAGCCCTTTTCCCCACGCGAACTGGTGGCCCGCCTGAAAGCCGTGCTGCGTCGTGCCGACCCGCAGGTCAATGGTCATCCCATCACAGTACAGGGCTTGTGCCTCGATCCTGCCAGCCATAGAGTCACCATCAACGATCAGCCAGTGGACATGGGTCCCACGGAATATCGCCTGCTGGAATTTTTTCTCACTCACCAGGAAAGAGCCTATACTCGCAGCCAATTGCTGGACCACGTGTGGGGCGGAAACGTGTATGTGGAAGAGCGGACCGTGGATGTTCACATCCGCCGCCTGCGCAAAGCACTGACCGTCGACAATCACGAAAATCTGGTGCAGACGGTGCGCGGAACCGGCTATCGTTTTTCCACCAAAGTCGACGCGTAAACGCCATCCGGCAATCGACATTTACTACTGCCGGTGGTTGTGAAAGAGGCTCACTATTTTGCTCCAAGGTTTCAGCGCCGAACTCAAGCGTCTATCCATCTTCGTTATCCTCTGCCTGCTGATCGGCTGGCTGACGGGATATTTGTTGTTGGTGCTGGGCGCAGGCGCGGTGGCTTACCTGAGTTACATGGTCTGGCAGATGGCGCGGCTCAACCGCTGGCTGCTGCGCAAAAATGATGAGGAGCCTCCCGAAGCCTCGGGCATCTGGGGTGATGTGTTTGACAACATCTACCACCTGCAGCGTCACCAGCGTCAGGAAAAAGACAACCTGCAGGCGGTAATCAATCGCGTACAGGAAATTACTTCTGCATTAAAAGATGGTGTGATCCTGCTGGACTGGCGCGGCCATATGGATTTCTGGAATCCTGCCGCGCAACGCTTACTGGGATTTCACGCGAAGGATCAGGGATTGTCAGTCATCAACTTCATCCGTCACCCCCGTTTTGTCAGCTACTTTGAAGAAGGCAACTACGCCGAGCCGCTGGAGTTACCCTCACCGCGTTTTTCCTCCAAACAGTTGCAGTTTCAGATTACCCGCTTTGGCAAAAATGAACGTTTGATTCTGGTGCGCGACATCACCCAGCTGCACAACCTGGAACAGATGCGACAGGATTTCATTGCCAACGTCTCCCACGAATTGCGCACGCCGCTTACGGTGATCAGCGGCTATCTCGAAACACTTTCGGATAACAACAATCTCGGCCCCGCGTGGCAAAAACCTTTGCAGCAAATGCAACAGCAGACGCAACGCATGGCATTACTGGTGAACGATTTACTGGTGCTGTCACGGCTGGAAACCACTGAGATTGGTCACAATCAGAAATTAATTCCGCTGGAGCCGTTACTCGGGTCCATTCGTAATGAAGCCATCGCGTTGAGTGGTGACAAGGAACACGAAATTACCTTGACGTGCGATGGCAGTATTGAATTACTCGGCAATGAAAAAGAATTACACAGCGCCTTCTCCAATTTGGTGGTCAACGCCGTCAAATACACACCCTCCAAGGGACGCATTACCATGCAGCTGTGGAAGGATAAGCAGAATTGTTATTTTGCGGTGAGTGATAACGGGCCGGGTATTGAAAACAGGCATATTCCGCGTCTCACTGAACGTTTTTATCGCGTCGACGCCAGTCGTAACAGCAGCACCGGCGGTACTGGGCTAGGTCTGGCCATCGTTAAACATGTACTGCTGCGTCATGATGCAGAATTAAAAATCACTAGCGAACTCGGCAAAGGCAGCATCTTCACCTGCGTGTTTCCGCTTAATT
>CAYUVQ010000138.1:0-5939 GCA_964448175.1 uncultured Cellvibrionaceae bacterium
TGATGCAAGCACATTTACACAACAAAACATTGCAGCAGGGGCAGGATCATTAATAACGGAGGCGGGAGCGCGAACGGTTAAAAAGTGTATTGTAGTTGCAGGCGGTGATCGCTCTGTTCTACCGCTTTTTCATCCGACTGGATGACCTCCAGTCGATAGCGCAGGGAGAGACCTTCGAGGATGTGGTTCATGTTGTAGGTGATATCCAGGTTGCTCGCACTGCGGTCAGCGATGGAAAAAAAGTCCATATCGGTATGGCTGACCCTGAGCAAAACCTGGGGGAAGCGATAGATCAACATCAGCTTGGTTGCTTCGCCCGCATCGAGGTTTTCCATCGAGAGGATCATATTGTTGGTAAACAATGGACTGGAGGAAAAACTGTAAGGGGCGAGAAAGGCTCCATTGTTAAATGCATCTTCCTGCTCATACACTTTATTGAAACCCACCGAAAGCGTTGCGTTCTGGATTGTGGCTCCACCCTGCAGGCCGATCAAGGTGGTGTCGACATTACCAAGCAACGCGGCTCCGCTTTCCTGTTGGGTTATCAGCTGTGCATTAATAAAAGGTTTCATATTATTTGCTGAGCGAAATTCATAACCGGCTTGAACGTATTGCGCACGAAATAAATCATCGAAGTTATAAAACCATGCCTGCGCATTGGTGCCGTTATTGGTGTAGCTGCTGCCCAGTATCAAGGTGCCTGATGTGTCGGTGACCGGCACACCCAGACGGTTGGTTGACCAGATGCCTACATCCACAAACTCATCGCTGCCCGCCGACTTGATGGTGGTGAGGTAATCAAGTTCAAACGTCAGGTTGGTGATGCTGTTGTTTTTAATGCTGATGCCTTCGTAAGTAAACGGCACGATGAACACATCAATGGGATTGGCAAAAGGCGTGACAACTTTCTGACGTCCGAAGGTGGCGGATGTGTGGGATGAGGCAAAAGTGACGTAACTTTCACCGAGCACTTCAAGGTCACTGCCCATCCGCGTGTCAACCTTGGCCGGGTTTGCATTATTCGTGTCCAGATCCTGTGCGGTATAAAATCCCACACCGGCTTTCATAAAGCCAATTGCACCGGTTTCCGCGCGCAATCCTCCGCCAAGAGCAAAAGCACTTGCGTCAGTTTGCGCAGCGAAATCACGAAAGTTGTAGTGCATGCGCAGGTTGCCACTGACCACTCCTTCTTTCAGTGCATTTTCAATATCGGCCAGAGCCGCACCTGCACAGGTGACAAGAAGGCCGCTCGCCAGGAAGGGAAATACTTTACGCATGTCAGCACCACTTTTTATGACAAATCTCACGGAAAGAATAGCCACTGTTTCGGTATTTGCCAGATGCAATTTTATTTTTTTGATCGTGGAGAGGCTGCCAGGCTGGCGCAATTGCTTTCCTTATTGAGGTTTGTCATCTATGCTGAAAGCACTCTTGAAGTCTAGATGACAGGTTGGATTATTCATGTACAAATTGCCGTGGTTTAGCGCCAGTTGGAAAAATATTCTCTGGGCGCTGGCGCTAGTATTCCCCGTGGAAATTATGGCTGACGAAACTGATGCGCCTCGTCAATTTAAAATCCTGCACATCATGAGCTATCACTCTCCCTGGCGCTGGACTGACTGGCAGTGGGAAGGTTTTAAGGATGGTCTGGGTGATGTTCAGGCTGAATATAAAGTTTTCCAACTGGACACCAAACAATACAGCACGCCTGAGCAGATAGAAAAGCGATCAAGTGAAGCGAAGAAACTGATTGATACCTGGAAGCCTGATCTGGTTTACACCTCTGACGACGATGTTCAAAAGTACGTTGTTAAAGATTACATCAACACCGACATCCCCTTTGTATTTAGCGGAGTTAACATGTCGCCGGAAAGCTACGGCTTCAGCGGCAGTAAAAACGTGACCGGCGTGGTAGAGCACGAACACTTTGTTGAATCCGTAAAACTCTTGCAGGCCATAAAGCCGGACATTAAAAAATTCGCTGTGGTTTTTGACAGCGCGCCAATGTGGCCGCCCGTAAAAAAACGTATGCGAGATGGTCTCACTCAACTTCCCGGTGTGGAATTTTCATCCTGGGATGTGATTGAGACGTTCGAAGAATACAAACGCAAAGTTCGTGAATATCAGTCCACCGCTGATGCCATTGCTTTGATCGGTATTTTTAATTTTAAAGATGAACATGGGCAGAATGTTCCGTATCAGGAAGTACTGCGCTGGACAGCTGATAACAGCAAGTTGCCTGATTTTGGTTATTGGATTGATCGCGTTCATTACGGCACGCTGGCCGCTGTCACTGTCTCTGAACGTGAACAGGGGCTGGCGGCGGGACGAATTGCCCGCGCAATTTTGGTTGACGGAAAAAATCCGCAATCCATTCCTATGCGGCCGACGACAAAAGGGGTGCCGGTTATCAGTCTGGCGCGGGCCAAGAAACTGGATCTTAAAATAAAGAGCGGCTTGTTATTGTCGGCTGAAGTTATCCCGCATTTTGAATGGGAAAAGTAATGCTCAGCTTGCGCAGTAAAATTTTGCTTATTGTCACTGCTGTGATTATCGCGGCCGTGATTGCGGTTATTGTTACTAACACGCATATCTCCTCGAAAGAATACGAAGCTGCATTGCAATCCCGTTCAACCGCTATCGGAAAAAGCCTCGCCATTCAATTTGAACGACTTTTGCAGTTAGGTTTAGTCATTGAAGACATCACCGGTTTTGAAGAGCAATGCCAGGAAGTTGTGCAGGCCTATCCCGGTATTGATCAGGCCATGGTGGTGAATGCCACGGGCGAGGTGATTTTTTCCAGCGATGCGGTGCATCCCGGTCTTCACGGCTCGCTTTATGATGCTGTGCGAAACGAAACCAATGGGGTGGTCACCCAGTCATTGGCAGGTGTAACACGACACTATGCAATTGTTCCTGCCTTCACCCCCCAAGGTGATCACGTCGCCAGTGTGGTGGTGGGTTTCCCGGCGGAATTGATTACTACCAAGCTGCAACAGATGTTGTGGACTGAAGTCGGCGTGGCGGTGCTGGTGTTGATCTGCGGATTGATTGTGCTTTATGTCGCTTTGGTTACGTTTGTTACGCGACCGCTGGGGGGATTAATTGCTACGGTTACCAAGCTGCGCGACTCGCCGCAGGATATGACGCGCCGCACCGCCGTGGTCAGTCAGGATGAGCTGGGGCAGTTAGGTCTTGCGTTCAACAGCCTGATGGATGAATTACAGCTCACGACGGTGTCCAAATCCGAACTGGAACAGGCGCTGCGTGAATTGCAGCGGGTATCCAACGCGCTCTTTTCACAGAAAGAGCATCTTGAAGTGACGTTGCGTTCTATTGGTGATGCGGTCATCAGTGTGAACAGCGAGCGGCTGATTCAATACATCAATCCGGTCGCCGAGCGCTTGACGGGTTGGAATCTGACCTCAGCAAAAGACAAACCCTTACAGGATATTCTGCAGCTCGTGGATGTAGCTAATGCAGAACCCTTACCCGATCCTTTTCTGCCCGCGTTTGAAGCCCTGACAGCTGTGTCCAACGATGTGGACGCAGAGCTGCGTCACCGCGACGGTGCAATGACGGCCGTTAATTACACAGCGGCGCCTATGCACGGTCCCGAAGGGGATATTACCGGTGGCGTTTTAACGCTGCGCGATGTCAGTGCCGAGCGCCGCATGGCTCAGCAATTATCCTGGGAAGCATCTCACGATCCATTGACCGGCCTTATCAATCGCCGCGAATTTACCGCGCGTGTTGAGGCGGCTTTGACGACAACAAAAAATTCGGGGCAGCATCATGTTGTGTGCTTCATGGATCTGGATCGTTTCAAAATTATTAATGATACGGCGGGACATGCCGCTGGGGACGAATTTCTTAAAATGCTCGCCTCCAGTCTTAAAGCGCACACGCGCCAATCTGACAGTCTTGCGCGCTTAGGTGGTGACGAGTTTGCCTTGTTACTGGAAGGTTGCTCACTGGAAAAAGCACAATCGATAGCAACCACGTTACTCTCTGTTGTGGAAAATCTCCGGTTCGATTGGAAAGGCAGGGTGTACACGGTGGGGATCAGTATTGGCATGGCGAGCGTCAACGGTGATGTTGGATGTGCTGAGGTTTTGAGCATGGCCGACACGGCGTGTTATCTGGCTAAAGAGCAAGGGCGCAATCGGGTTTGCATATATACCGCTGACAATCTGGACATGACGAAGCGTCGCTGCGAAGGCGATTGGGTAACCCGCATCAATGCGGCACTGATGGAAGATCGATTTGTGCTTTACCATCAGACTTATATGGACCTGGCTGCCGAACCGGATGCCCGCGATCATATGGAAATTCTGTTGCGGATGGTGGATGAAAACGGTCAGCTTGTTCCGCCTGGGAATTTTATCCCGGCGGCAGAGCGTTATAACTTAATGCCTGCCGTTGATCGCTGGGTCATTAAAAATGTGTTCGCCGCGTATCATCAACTTGTCGCACAACGTGAGGGGCGTGCACTCACCTGTGCGGTAAATCTTTCAGGTACCTCGCTGAACTCCACCGGGTTGTTCGATTTTATTAAACAGCAGGCAAGCATCCACAAGTTGCCGCCACATGCCATTTGTTTTGAGATTACCGAGACAGCGGCAATCAATAATCTGCATAACGCAATGGAGTTAATTGAAGCGTGCAAAGGATTGGGAATTCTTTTTGCGCTGGATGATTTTGGAACGGGCACCAGTTCATTTGGCTATCTGAAAAATTTACCGGTTGATTATTTAAAGATCGACGGCGGTTTTGTGCGCAACATGGGCCAGAGCGATATTGACCGCGCCATGACTGAAACCATTCATCGTATTGGGAAAATCATGGGCATTCGCACGGTGGCGGAGTATGCCGAAAGCGAGGGAATTATTGATCAGCTGCGCGAGATAGGTGTCGACTTTGCGCAGGGCTATGCGGTGTCTATGCCGAGCCCGCTTATGATCAATCCCACCATCACAGATCACGCTCCGCATTAACTATGTCAGCAACTAAAACAATTAAAAAAGCCGAGTAAAACTCGGCTTTTTTATCAGCAGCATTCCTTGCTTGCCTGATAGAACTTACACGTTGTAAGTCGACGACGCCGTGTTACCACCGCGACCCGTCCAGTTGGTGTGGAAGAACTCACCGCGTGGTTTGTCGAGGCGCTCGTAAGTGTGTGCGCCGAAGAAATCGCGTTGGGCTTGCAGCAGGTTTGCTGGCAGGCGCGCCGTGCGGAAACCGTCGAAGTAAGTCAGTGCGGAGGTGATGGTTGGTGCCGGAATGCCGTTGGCAATCGCCGCAGCCGCTACACGCCGCCAGCCAGCCTGAGCTGCTTCTACGGTGGTACGGAAGTATTCGTCGAGCAACAGGTTGCTCAGCTCCGGGTTCTTGTCGAAAGCTTCCTTGATGTTGCCCAGGAAGGACGAACGAATAATGCAGCCACCACGCCACATCAGTGCGATGCCGCCGTAGTTGAGGTTCCAGCCGTATTCTTTGGCGGCTTCGCGCATTAACAGGTAGCCCTGAGCGTAAGAAATAATCTTGGAGGCGTACAGCGCGTTGCGCAGATCATTGATCATCGCTTGCTTGTCGCCATCAAACTTGATCGCCGGGCCGCTGATCACTTTGGACGCTTCTACGCGTTGCTCTTTCTGTGAGGACAGGCAGCGCGCAAATACGGCTTCGGAGATCAGCGTCAAAGGAATACCGAGGTCCAGTGCAATCACGCCGGTCCATTTGCCGGTGCCTTTCTGGCCGGCGGTATCAAGAATCTTGTCAACCAGCGGAGCGCCGTCTTCGTCTTTATAGGCGAGGATGTCGCGGGTGATTTCAATCAGGTAGGAATCCAGCTCGCCCTTGTTCCACTCTTTGAATACTTCGTGCATCTCGTCAGCGGACATGCCGAGCAGGTCTTTCATGATCTGGTAGGCTTCGCA
>CAYUVQ010000139.1:0-5852 GCA_964448175.1 uncultured Cellvibrionaceae bacterium
GCACGCTCACGGCTCACGCACAGGAATCTTCGGGTAATACGTTGGAAGAAGAGATTATTGTGACGGGGGTGCGGAACGCGGAGTTGAATGCGCGGGAAGCTGAGCGCAATAAAAATATTTTTAGTTCTGTCATCGCACAGGATGATGCCGGTAACTTTGCCGACCAAAACGTGGCGGAGTCACTTCAGCGTTTACCAGGTATTACGCTGCAGAAATCCGAGGGCGAGGGTAAGTTTGTTACCGTGCGCGGTTTAGGACCAGGCTTTGTCAGCGTTAACATGAATGGAAATGAACTTGCTTCATCCAGTTCCGATACCCGTGCATTCGCACTTGATGCGGTTCCTGCCGATCTGCTTAGTTCTATTGAAGTATTTAAGTCTCTCACACCTGATATGGATTTGAACTCTATCGGTGGTACGGTAAACGTTAAAACCGTGAATGCTTTTGATCGTAAGAAAGACAGCTTACGTATCAGCGCGCAGGTATCTGAGCAGCAATACAGCGGCGATCTATCCCCAAAAATTTCTATACAAGGTACAAATTTATTTGCGGATGACACCATAGGGCTGGGTTATTCCCTATCCTATGAAAAACGTGGCACGGATGTATACGAAGTCCGCCATCACGCGGATCAAGACCCGACATATCGTCAAAAATATATCAGGGGAATGACAGAGCCGGACGGCCCAATGTTGCTGACCCCCTGGCAATTTGAAAACCGTGAAGAACAAGCGGAGCGTACACGGATCGGCGGCTCTGTTGATTTAGGTTGGCGGCCTAATGACAGTAGCGATTATTACATTCGTTACAGCTATACCTCCCTTGAAGATCTTGATGTTGCATTGCGGGAGTATTACCGGTTTGACACAGCGTTTACCAATGAAAGTGAGATTGCCTACATTGATTCGGCTACCGGGACGTTTGGTGTAACCGATGCTGAATTGCAACATCAATTCTTTATCCAAGATGGCGAAGCAACGACAGAGGCATTTGATATCGGCGGTAAGAATATCTTCAATGACACCTGGACGCTTGACTACAATTACTCGCATTCCATCGGTAAATTTTCGAAACCGGATGGTCGCCGTGTGCAGTTCCGCATTCAAGATCTGCCGATGTTAGGCAGAGCCGGTGATGATTATCTTGCAGCGCAAATCATCTCGCCGGCGGAGATGGCTGCTCTCGCGAATACCGATGATGTAAGTAACCTCGTTAACACCGGAGGTTATTTTTTAATGAAGCCAGATCAGCGCAAACAGCCAGGGATGACTTATGACAATATTTTTATTGAGGATAGTTTCCGCGAAGACGTGCTGGATCAATTCAACGTAAATCTCCGCAAAGACTTTGAGGGAGGGGTACTCAACTATGTTAAAACCGGCTTCGCCCTGAAGGAGCGCGAGCGTGATCGTAACAAAGACCGCTGGAGCATTGTTCCTGGTAATTACCCTAATGCATGTGAAGGTGATACGGAATGTGAAAGCTTACGTAATACATCTCTGGAACCATTCGAAACTGCTACACCAAATCATCCTGATTTCCAGTATGACATGATAACTCGTGGCGAAGCAGAACGGCTGCTGAATGCGACTGCTCGCATCGCTAAATACACTGACCCAAATTTGACAGGCCAGGAGAGCCGTAAGGAAGACTACTTACTCACTGAAGATACGCAAGCCTTCTACTTAATGGCAGAGTTCCAATTAAGTGAAAAATCATCAGTTATAGCCGGTGCGCGATACGAGAAAACTGATTTCAATTCTGACGGTTATTTGGCCATTCGCAATGACCGTTTTGCTGAATTTGATAACGCGGCAAATTCAAATTTAGACATCGCCATTCCGCTGCGGGACACCAGTAACTCATACAGCGATGTTTTACCCAGTGTCCATTATCGTTATGAATTAAGTGATGATATTTTAGTGCGCGCATCGTTGTGGACAAGTTTTACACGTCCTTCGTTTGATCAAGCCCGTGCTTATGGTGAAGTTGTCGGCCGCGTGGTGCTCTGTAATCCGGACACTCAGGTTTGTAACGACAACCCGCCTGCCAACGGTGGTGTTATTGATGATCAACAGCAAATTCTAACGACCGGCGGTGATCAGTTTACACTGGCAAGCAACAACACATTACAAGTTGGTAATCCGAATCTTGTTGCTATGACAGCCACCAACTTTGATACCTCAATTTCATGGTACGGAGATAACGGTGATTATTGGCAAGTAGCTGCCTTCTACAAAGACATTGATGACTTCATTGTTGATGTAAGAGGTGCATCACTCCGCGTTGATCAGTTACCTCTTGATCTGCCTATTAACGAAGTTACGCAATTTGCGATACCCAGTGATCTAGTATTGGATCGCGTAAATTTCGCGACGAATGGGGATAAAGCGAAAGTCTACGGGGTGGAACTGTCCTACTCAAAGTACTTTGAAAATGGCTTCTTTGTTCAAAGTAACCTGACGTTAATGGATAGTGAGGCTGTCGTAGGCGAAACCCTTCGCATGGGTGAAATCAAGCTGCCTGAACAGGCGGACGAGACCTTGAACCTGACGGTGGGCTGGGAAAAGGATGGTATCAGCGCTCGCTTGATAGGAAATTATCGCGGTGAGGTATTGCACCGCATTGGAGCGTGTAATGCAGATGCGATTGTCGCAGACCAGGCTGCAGGCTACCCGGCTAGCTGTAGGACATGGGGCGACGTATATCAGGACGCCAGCGCAACCTTGGACTTCAAAGCTACCTACCAGCTAGACAAGTTAAAATTTTCCTTCGACGTGACTAATCTGACTGACCACAAAGATGTTTATTACTTCAAAGGTAATGAATACTCCGACGGAAAAATCATGTTCAGTTCGGAAGATTATGGCCGGACGGTGCTGCTGGGAGTGAGTTACAACTTTATGTAAATCTGCTTGGGGCTGACAACGCAGATATGTCGGCCCCAGGTAACGATAAAAATTAATACAGATTGCGCATTAAAATTGAGGATTATCAACCATGAAAAAATTACCGTTTTTTAGCGCATTAATATTAAGCGCTACATTGGCAGCGTGCGGAGGAGGTGATCCGGAAAGTGCCTCCGATAAACCCAAGAGTCTTCTTCCTGATGACTTTGTGCCGCCAGTTTCTTCTAGTAGCTCTTCATCGTCAGCATCTACGATTGTTAATGAGTCGATTCCATTTCACGAAAATTTTGATAGTGCAATCAACACCAGAAGTTTCTTTTCGGCTGATTATAAAGCACTGAACACCGACACCGATCTCGCGTTCTATTTTTCTACTGGTGGATTCTTAGATGAGTTGGGGAATCCTTCACCAACAGCAACATCATGGATTACTGCTGACGACAATCGAAAATTACAAATAGGGAATGGTCGGCTCACTTTTGGACAAACCAGACAGGAAATTAACTCTACAACAGCTGATACCAGTATCCCAACGTGGGGCGAGTTCAACCTGAGCAAGCCTTACAAGATTTCTTTCTGTGTTGTCGAGGTGAGCGGCCCAAGTGGGAGTAATTTCGAATTATACGTCGATAACAACACCACTGGAGGCAACAACTCACGTTATGGTGCGGGTAACGCTTCAAGGATATTACAGGTAGCGACACATACGCTCGTTCCTGGAGAGCGCAAAGAAGTCACGGTACCTGCGACTGAAGGCGGTACATTAATTGGTACCGAAACATCTTTCTTCCAGTTCCGCGTTTCAAGTGGCGGCTGGGCTGTAATTGACGATGTGGTTGTTGAATACGTCGGTGAGCCTCATGGTTTAACTGTTCCTGCTTGTGTTGCGGAAACAACTACTCCACCAGCTCCGGAGGCACCACCAGCGACACCAAGCACTCCAACGCTGTTGGCTGGCGATGGCCAAATCACAGTTAGCTGGACCTCTGTCGGCGTTCAAACCACCTATGATGTTTTATACAACACGATTGATTCGTTAGATGGTGCTATACCTTTTGATGGAAATCCGGTCTCAGGTACAACAGCAACCATCACAGGCTTAATAAACGATACGCCATACTACGTGTTTATTCGTGCAACTAATGCTATAGGCTCAAGTGAATACAGCGCAAGCGCTTCCACTACGCCTAAAGTCCCGGCGCCCGCTACAGGAACACCATTGCCGTATTCGGTAAACCTAGCGGTTTCAAAAGATGCTTTCTTTGGCTTGAACGGTGTTGCGCCTGCTCAAACTCTCAAAGCTCATCCTGAATTACCGATGAACTTCATTGAAGGCGGTAGCAGTGGCATTACGCTAGACGAAGCCTCAGGCACTGTCACAATAGCCAGCGGTGGTCGTTTCACTATTGGTCAGATTTCAGTTCCGGAACCGGTAGATACCAGCGACAGTGCGGTCGTCGCAGGTGACCTGGATTTGAGACAGCCTTACACAATCATCATTCAGGTAGTCAGTGCATCGGATACAGGCAAGTTCCAAGTCTATGTAGACAACAATACCACTAGCCAAGATAAGTCTATTCATGGGGGAGCGTCTCGTATTTATGACATGAGTGCTGCATCTATTGGCGATAACAGCGAAATCAGATTAGAAGTGGGTGGCCCTGATATTCCTTTCGTTGGAACGGCTAATTCCTTTATACAATTGCGTACAGATTCGGCGATTGGAGCCGAGGGAATAGTGATTAGTGGAATTCGTATAGAACCATCGGCCAGTGGAGCAGAAGCTTGGGAAGCTAACGCTTTGCATATGTTCGGCACAGAAGGGCCAGATGTGACAGGTAATGTCAGCCTCAATGAGGACGACGCCATAACCTTTACGGCATCAGGTGGTGATCTGGGGGGAAGTCATTTCCGTGCTTTCTATGCTCATCGGCCAGAACCCGTAGCGGTACCATTTACTTTCACGGCACGTTTGGTTTCGATCGGAAAAACGGGTGGTGGTACCTTTTCATCAACTGGCAATTCTCGACGTTACGGGCTTATGGTGATGGAAGATATACAACCGGTGTCAGCGGGAGGTAGTTATCAAGATGTTCCTCGGTTCTCCGGTATTGAGCTATATGCAAGCACCAATGCCCCGACATTCCAAGGGTCCAGAACAGAGAAACGAGATATAGGTGCTGGCTCGTCGCGCGGTCGGGGTGATGCAGCAGGCGTCGCAGTTGGAGGGTATCTACGTATCAGTGTAGATTTCATAGAGATTGATGGTGTGCAAACACTTCGTGCACGTCGCTATTTTTCTGCGGACGGAATAACTTACACGCTATTTAGTAGTAACTCTAACTTCATCAACGCAAATGGGAACCCGTTTCCTACCAGCATGTACGTGGGTTTCCATGCTGCACCAAGAGAGGATGAACTAACCTTCGTTTATGACAATATAACAATTACTCCGGACGCTGTTCCGAGCGAGTAATTTTAGGTTTGCACAAGGAGGTCAATCCGATATTAATCGATAGATAAAGCCATACTCTGGCTTTATCTATCTCCAATAAGATGAAAAGTGAAAGGTAATTTTTACGGCGTAGCCATTCCCGTAAATTTTCTGTTTCGGTGTGAGAGCCGAATAAAATCCTAATAATAAAGAGATGTACAACATGAATAAAAACCTTATTGCTGTGCTGCTAATCAGCAGCGCGCTACTAGCGTGCGGCGGCTCTGATAACAAAACCTCTTCTTCAAGCGCGTCATCTTCTCTGAATATCTCTTCAAGTTCTCTATCTTCCTCATCGGAGGCACAACCCTCTTCCGAACAAAGCTCTAGCACATCTTCCAGCGAGCCGAGTTGTGAGGTGGCTGATGTTGATTTGGCAGCAGTAACGCCATTAAGCCGCAGCATACTCAACGGCACAGAACCAGAAACCGAGGTGCCGGTTGATGATC
>CAYUVQ010000140.1:0-5663 GCA_964448175.1 uncultured Cellvibrionaceae bacterium
ACGTTCAGGTAAGGGTCTTGTAAACTATGCCCTTTTGACATGTTTATTCTCCAATTATGTAAATAACAAGATTACCCACCTAAGTCTTCCGATACCACATGGAAGGGGGTGGAACAAAGTATGAAAATCTGACTAGGGTTCTCACGGGGCTATTATATGGCTGCGCCAGTTATAAAATTCAAGGCGTACCCCACAATTTCTTCACGTGAGTGCGAAATACCGTTTTCCTGCTCAGTATAGAGCCAGTACAGATCAGGCCAACCTCGCAACCAGGTGAACTGGCGCTTAGCTAACTGTCGCGTGGCAATGATGCCGCGCTCGATCATTTCTTCCCTGCTCAATCCCCCATCAAGATATTCCCACACCTGACGATACCCCACCGCGCGAATCGCCGGTAAATCAGGGTGTAAGTCCTCGCGCCGATGCAGGTGTGTGACCTCGTCAACCAATCCTTGTTCCAGCATTTTGTGGAAACGCGTCGCAATCCGCTGATGCAGTATTTTACGATCGCGCGGAGCGATCGCTATTTGCGTGACGCGATAGCGCGCCGCAAAGGGTATAACGTCGGTTCTCTGCTGTTCACGCCGCAGCATGGACATGGTTTTGCCGCTGACACGGAAAACCTCCAGTGCACGACTTAAGCGCTGGGAATGATTGGGATGAATCTCAGCCGCTGTCTCCGGATCAACCTGTGCCAACAGCGCGTGAATATGCGGCCAGCCATACTGCGCGGCTTCCTGTTCGATTGCCGCTCGCACCTGCGGATCAGCCGCGGGCATATCCGCTAATCCATCCAACAACGCCTTGAAATAGAGCATGGTGCCGCCAACCAGCAGGGGAATTTTTCCTTCGGCAACAATCGCTGCAATTTCACGTTCCGCATCCGCGCAAAAGTCAGCGGCAGAATAAGGCTCGGCCGGGTCGCGAATATCAATCAGCCGATGCGGGGCCGCCGCTAATTCGGCGGCACTCGGTTTCGCCGTACCAATATTCATAGCGCGATATACCAGCGTGGAATCAACGCTGATTAATTCCACCGGCAGGTGTTGGCGCAAGGCCATCGCCAGATCCGTCTTGCCAGAAGCCGTGGGCCCCATCAAAAAAATAACCTGGGGACGCTGATCGTGCGGTTGCTGAGTTTCATTCACGGTTATTGCCCGCGCATAAATAATTTGTCCAGTTCATCAAGCGATTGCAGCAGCCAGGTGGGCCGCCCATGGTTACACTGGCCACTGCGCTCGGTAGCTTCCATATCGCGCAACAGCGCGTTCATCTCCGGAATCGTGAGTCGACGATTAGCTCTTACAGACGCGTGGCAGGCCATAGTGCCCAGGATTTCATTGATGTGATGCTGAATTCGTTCGCTGCTGCCGTGCTCGATTAAATCAGCCAATACATCACGCACCAGCTGCTCGACTTTCGCTCGATTCAATACCACCGGAATCTGCCTCACCAGCAATGTTTCCGGCCCGGCGCGCTGTAATTCAAATCCGAGACTTTTAAACGTATCGGCGTGTTGTTCTGCGCAATCCGCCTCTTTCTGGCTTACGGCAATGCTTTCCGGCACAAGCATCGGCTGGGTCTGCAGACCGCCGCTGGAAAACGCCATTTTCATGCGCTCGTAAGTTATTCGCTCGTGCGCTGCATGCATGTCCACCACAATTAAGCCTTGTGCGTTTTCTGCAAGGATGTAAATACCTTTCAGTTGTGCGATGGCGTAACCCAGCGGGGGAATTTCCTCATCGGGTGTTTCAGGTAACCTGGGCGCCGGTTGGTGCAGATCACCATAAACCCTCATTTGTTCGCGCACTGCGTCCGCCGCAACAGCGTAAGATGGAACGTAATGATTGGTCGCCGGTGCAGCGCTGTGCGAAGCAGACGCGGTCGCAAAACTGATACGCTCCTGCCCTTGAAACTCACCGGCGGCCAGCCCCTGAACCGCGGGCGATTGTTGCGCTAGGAAATCACTCCCCGCGGCGGTTTTATTATTAATTGAATCTTCTGGCTTCACCTGCGCCAGTGCGCGATGCAGGCTGCTGTAAATAAAATCGTGGACACTGCGGTTATCGCGAAACCGCACTTCATGTTTGGTGGGATGGACATTGACATCAACCGTGGCGGGGTCCAGCTCCAGATATAAAACAAAAGCTGGATGACGACCGTGATACAGCACATCCTGATAAGCCTGCCGAACGGCATGGCTCACCAGCTTATCGCGGATCGCCCGACCGTTTACGTAAAAATGCTGCAAATCTGCCTGGCTGCGTGAAAACGTCGGTAATGCTACCCACCCCCACAAACGCAGGCCACTACGTTCGATGTCGATGTGTACTGCGTTTTCCATAAATGCCGGGCCGCAAACCTGAGCGATACGCCGTTCCTGTTCCAATTGGCTGTCACCGGCGCGCCAGGCATATATTGCACGGCCGTTGTGTCGCAAGTTAAACGCCACATCAAAACGCGACAACGCCAGGCGTTTTACTACATCCTCCAGATGGGTGTACTCCGTTTTTTCGGTACGCAAAAATTTGCGGCGCGCCGGCGTATTAAAAAATAAATCACGCACTTCTACCGTAGTGCCGCGCGGGTGCGGTGCGGGGGACACTTCAGTCTGCATATCGCGGCCTTCCGCCACAACCTGCCAGCCGAGACTGTCATCGGTGGTACTGGTGAACAACGCAAGGCGGGCGACTGAACTGATACTGGCCAGCGCTTCGCCGCGAAACCCGAGCGTTGCTACTGCTTCAAGATCATCCAGCTCGTAAATTTTGCTGGTGGCGTGGCGACTCAACGCAAGCGGCAAATCTTCTTTATCAATACCTGAGCCATTATCGCGCACCCGCATTAACTTGATCCCGCCATCTTCCACTTCAATGTCGAGACGGGTCGCACCGGCATCCAGGCTGTTTTCCAGAAGTTCTTTAATTACCGAGGAGGGCCGCTCCACCACTTCACCGGCGGCGATCTGGTTGGCGAGGCGGGGACTGAGTAATTTAATTCGGTTCATGATGGTTATGCTATCTGAAAAATAAAAAATCCCGCGCAGGCGGGGAGAGATGTTCCGGAAATATGTGATGACAAAAAGATGATCAGGAGGCGGGAATTTTAAGGGTCTGCCCGACTTTAATAACGTGACTCTTCATCCCGTTGTGCGCCAACAACTGGTTGACACTTACGTTGTAACGCTGGGCAATCGCGGTCAGCGTATCCCCCGGTGCGATAACGTGCTCCCGTGCCATACTGTTGCCGCCGGCCCCCTGCCGCGCAGCAATATAAGTTCCAGCCGGCGGGTTCTGCACAAAATACTGGCGCACGCCTTTAAAAACTGCCTGAGCCATTTGTTTACGGTAAGCCGGCGTGCCGAGCTTCGCCGCTTCTTCAGGGTTGGAGATAAAACCGGTTTCCACCAGTATCGACGGTACATCCGGCGACTTCAAGACCATGAAGCCCGCCTGCTCTACATGATTTTTATGCAGCCGCGCAATATTCCCCATGGAATTCAACACATGATTGCCCACCTGCAGACTGGAGTTAAGCGTTGCCGTCATAGATAAATCCACGAGTACACCCGCCAGCATTTCGTCTTTGTCTTCAAGGCTGATGCCTCCCACACCCCCAATCAAATCCGCTTCGTTCTCCCGCTGGGCGAGAAAACGGGCCGTCTCACTGGTTGCGCCGTGGCGCGATAGCGCAAACACTGAAGCGCCCCGCGCCGATGATTTATGAAATGCATCGGCATGGATGGAAACAAATAAATCGGCTTGCATGTTGCGGGCAATATCACGGCGTTTTCTAAGCGGAATAAAATAATCCCCGGTGCGCACCAGCTTGGCCGTAAAACCACGCTCCGCATTGATAGCCGCAACCAGCTCTTTACTGATAGCCAGCGTCACATCTTTTTCGCGCAGACGTTTGGGACCGATCGCTCCCGGATCTTCCCCGCCATGTCCGGCATCGACGGCGATAATAATATCGCGCTCACCATTTACTGCTGCCTGGGTTTTCACTGCCGCTTGTGGCGAGACAGCGGGTATGGGCACATTATCCGCTGGCGGGGTGGCGGCCGATGATTTCGCCGCTGGTGCCGTTGCTACTGATTTTTGTTCCGGTACGACATCGTAAAGATCCAACACCAGGCGGTCACTGTTACCGGCGAAAGGTTTCAGTAGAAAACTGCGCGGCTGCACCTTGGCTTTCAGATCAAACACGATGCGCACATCTGTCTGGTTCTGTACTGCCGTGCGGATCTGCGACACGGGCGTGTCGGCGAGTGGCAATTGATTGGGGTCTGCTTTCAATGATGCGCCGGAAATATCGAGCACCAGGCGATCGGGGTCAGCCAGTGGTGCAATAACATGTTGCACCGGGCCGCTGAGGTCGAGCACGATGCGGGTATGATCCGGCGCACGCCAGATGCGCATACCCTCGATAACCGCAGCACTGGCTATGGGGGAAAGGAACACCAGCCCCACACAAAAAAGCAGGCCAAACAGCGGGAATGAGTTTCTGGTAATGCTCTGCAACAACGCTTTACTCTCTGGCTATTATGATGGGAAGCGAGCCTCCCCTGTGACAACATGGATTTAAAAAGGGTCACTGAAGGGGTGCACACCCCAAGCCACTGCGGCAAACCTTTAAAGTATAGACGGCCGGACGAACTTTATTACCTGCCGCAAATGCGATCACTCTACCCAATCAAGATGCGCAGCTCCAGTAAAAATTGCGCGGCCTCTTCGGCAAATAACTCCCACAAGTGTGAATGCCTTGTCAGCAGGATTTCCATAAAAGCACCTATACTGCTGAAATTCTGTTTCATAACCCACTTTACCGATTTACCGCCACGGGATGATCACCATGTACGTCTTCCACTCTTTTTCAGCCAGGCACCTGGCCGGCCTTTCCTGCGGACTGTTATTTCTCGGCGCGCTCCCGGCAAGTGCGGTGAGCTACGGTATTTACGACGCACGAGGATTAGCAATGGGTGGTACCGCCGTGGCTGCCGGCAATACGTCCCAAGCACAATTTTATAATCCAGCACTTCTGTCTTTTCACGATAAAGACGAAGACGATTCCCGGGATGGCCGCATCTCATTTCCCAACGTGGTTGTTCAGCTTTCCGAAACTGTGGAGCAAGCACTTGAAGCAGCAGATGACGAACTTGATCAGCAGCTGCGCAGTGCCGTTAATAATTTCAACGCGCTGCGCAGTGTTGAAAATGCCAGCGCTGTGGCCAGTGTTTCCCGCGACCTTGGTGACCTGCTCGATCAATTGGGCAATCAGGATTTAAATCTGGATGCGTTTGTGGGTTTCTCCGTGAGTGAGCCAAGCAAGCGCGAAGGCGGAGCATTTTTTTTCGGCGTGCGCGCACTCGGTGCCGGGCGTGCTGACATCAGTGAGGCAGACCGTGCGCTGCTGAATCAATATATTGAAGCCATGGATGTGGTCGCAGCCGGCGGCGATATTGGCAGCCTCAATCCCGCACTGCTGGATGAAAATGGCAACCTGCGCGATCCCGTGGATGAATTAACCTCCAGCGGCGACGTAAGTGCGCTCACCCTCGCCGAATGGGGCGTGTCCATAGCCCGGGAGTTTGAAATCGATGGCCATGATATTTCCTTCGGCATCACCCCCAAGTTACAACGGGTGGACGCTTACCGCGATAC
>CAYUVQ010000141.1:0-5606 GCA_964448175.1 uncultured Cellvibrionaceae bacterium
AAGGACACCATCATGAAAGCCCTGAAAATCCTGCTCCTCACCGCACCTCTTACACTCGGCGCCTGTAATGCCAACATGCCTCAGATTCTGCAAACCAGTGCCGACGTGGCCAGTGCCAGCGGTTATGGCAATCAGGCGCAGCTGGTACGCGGCATCAAGGATGCGTTGGAATTGAGCAGCGGGCGCGCGGCGACCAGCCTTTCGCAGACGGGTGGCTACAGCAACAACCCGCTCTACCGCATCCAGCTGCCGCAGTCGGTGCAACCCCTCGCCAGCACCCTGCGTCAGTTCGGGTTGGGCGGGCAATTGGACAAAGTTGAAGCCCTGATGAACCAAGGCGCAGAAAAAGCCGCAGCAGAAGCGAAGGATGTATTTATTGCGGCGGTCCGTAACATGACTGTGACTGATGCGCTGGGGATTATTCGCGGCCACGACACCGCCGCCACTGATTATTTCCGGCAGCAGACTGAGTCTGCCCTGCGCCAGCGCTATCTGCCCATCATCCAGCAGAACCTGCAGCAGATCGGCTTTTACAATCAGTACCAGCAGCTGCTTGGGACCTATAAACAACTCCCGATCGCTAACAAGCCCGACCTGGATCTGGAACAGCACGTGTTGAATCAAAGCCTTACCGCGTTATTTAAGGAAGTGGCAACGCAGGAGCAGTTGATTCGTAAAGATCCAGTGCAACGCGGCAGCACCATCATTGGCGCCGTTTTTAGCAAATAGTCATAGCGGGCGGCGGCGCTCAGCCACGGAGCTGTGTTATTATGCCGCCCGCTTTTATCCCTCCGTTTCCGTTCCCAATCAAAGATTCCCGTCAGCGCGGGCCACAGTATTGCCAGAGGTCAGACATTCATGAGCAAGACGTCGTTAGACAAAAGCAAGATCAAATTTCTATTGCTGGAAGGTGTTCACCAGTCCGCAGTCAATACGCTCAACGCTGCGGGTTACACCAACATTGAGTACCTGAAAACGGCGCTGGGAGAAGAAGAGCTGATCGAGCGGATTCAGGACGCCCATTTTGTCGGCCTGCGCTCCCGTACCAAGCTGACCCGCCGGGTCTTCGAAAATGCACCCAAGCTGATCGCCGCCGGCTGTTTCTGTATTGGCACCAATCAGGTTGACCTGAAGGCGGCTCAGGAACACGGGGTGGCAGTCTTCAACGCACCCTATTCCAACACCCGTTCGGTGGCGGAACTGGTTATTGCTGAAGCCATTCTGTTGCTGCGCAACATTCCCGCTAAAAACGCTGTCTGCCATCGCGGCGGCTGGGATAAATCGGCCATCGGTTCTTATGAAATCCGTGGTAAAACACTGGGCCTGATTGGCTATGGTTCCATCGGCAGCCAGACCAGCGTGCTGGCGGAAGGACTGGGGATGAATGTGTGCTTTTACGATGTGGTGACCAAACTGCCACTGGGTAACGCTACCCAGATCCGCAGCCTGGATGAATTGCTGAGTACCTCCGACATCATCAGCCTCCACGTACCGGAAACCCATGCCACCCAGAACATGATCGGCCAGCGGGAAATCGGCCTGATGAAGAAAGGCGCCATCCTGATCAATGCCTCGCGCGGCACCGTGGTGGATATCGATGCGCTGGCCGAAGCTGTGCGCAATGGCGACCTCTCCGGGGCCGCTATCGATGTCTTCCCAGAGGAGCCCAAGGCCAATGATGATGAGTTCGTCAGCCCGTTGCGCGGCTTGGATAACGTCATCCTTACCCCGCATATCGGCGGCTCCACCATGGAAGCCCAGGCGAATATCGGTGTGGAAGTGGCGGAAAAGCTGATCAAGTATTCCGACAACGGCACCACCACCAGCTCCGTCAACTTCCCTGAAGTGGCTCTGCCGGGACATCCGGATGCCCACCGTCTGCTGCACGTTCACGCCAACGTTCCCGGTGTGCTGTCTGCCATCAACAAAGTCTTTTCCGACTACAACATCAACGTGGCAGCTCAGTACCTGCAAACTAATGACAAAGTCGGTTACGTGGTGGTCGACACCAACAGCCCCTATAACGAAAGTGCGCTGGAACAGCTCAAGAATATTGAAGGGACGATTCGTTGCCGGGTGTTGTTCTAGTTTTTCACTAGAAAACGCAGACATAAAAAAAGCCGCTGATAATAGCGGCTTTTTTTATATCGGGACGGGAGGAGGCTTACTTATTCTTTAGTCGCTGCGCTACAAACTCGGTTACCACCACCAGCAAAATTCCCATCAACGCGCTTAAACATGCCGCGATGAACATAGGTTCCACACCGGTTACCGACAGATATTCGAAGGGACTGAGATTGGCTTGCTGCAGAACCACAAGATTGCCATCGCGATCGGTTGTCGTTGACAGCACCTGTTTCCAAGGCCAGGTGACGTAAAGTGAGCCCACCAGAAAGCCGATCAATGCAGCCAGCGTGACGTTGTGGTAGCTGGCCAGCAGCCAGGACAGGAAGCGCGAGAAGATAATCAATCCACAGATACAACCCAGCCCAAACGCCAACAACTTTCCAATCTCAAGGTTATGGATAGCGTTGAGGAAGACCGGGTACAACCCTACCAACAACAGTATAAAGCTGCCGGAAATACCCGGCAGGATCATCGCGCAAATCGCTACAAACCCACCGAGAAATAGAATCCATGCGTAGCCAGGCAACTGCGCCGGGGCCAGGTTTGCTACAGCATAGATAAACACCGCGCCCAGGATCAAGGCAATCCAGCAGGTTGCCCCCCAACCGGACTGCGCCTTGCCAAGTAAATAGATCGAAGCCAGTACGAGGCCGGAGAAGAATGCCCACACCAGAATGGGGTAAACATCCATGGCGATCAACACAATAGCTGCAAATGTCTTGAGGCTGACCAGAATCCCACCGAAGAGGGCCAGGAGAAAATTGCCGTTGATGTAGCGCCAGGTTTTAGCGAGACCTTCGTTCTTCAGTCTCAACAGGACAGCAGGAGTACAGCGTTTAAGCGAGTCCAGCCACTCGTCATAGACACCTGTGATAAACGCGATAGTGCCGCCGGAAACTCCCGGTACGACATCCGCCGCCCCCATGCACAGGCCTTTCAGAAAAATGACGAGATAATCCTTGATTGTGCGATGTTCTTGCATCAAACCCTTCCCCAGATCAGTGAATCAAGCGGTTACCCCCGCTAGGCTGACAGAGGCAAGGCATTCTACCGGTTTCGCTCGTTGAAGAAATAGTTTTGGATGCACGTAAAGACCTGGGCGCGGTATTCTGTGCTCTCGTTAACCAAATGATGCCCGGCATCTTCAATTAACTTCACCTCAGCATGCGGGACTTTTTCACGCAATTGTTCGAGGTTGTAGCGCCATTCCACCGTTCGATCACCGGTTCCCTGTACAATCAGCATCGCTTTATCCAGCGGCTCGAAGTGCCGGAAACCTTCCGCCCAGGCTTTCATAGCGGTAATCCAGACCACCGACAGATACTGAGCCTGTAATGGATCGCGCCGAGCAATGAAATCGGCGAATTCCGGATCATGGGAGCTGGGAGTAAACCGACGCGGCACGTGGCTGACAAAACCCTTCAACAGGCGGTAGAGCATGCGGCCGGAGCGCCAGCCGCGCGGCAAGATCAAGGGCGCGCAGAGCGCAAATTTGGCGAAGTCGTCCGGGGAGTAGCGCCAGCAGTAATTCAGCAATACCGCGCCGCCCATACTCTGGCCCAAGGCAAAGCGGTGTTGCGGCAACAGCTCCCCGGAACGCTGCAGCAGATCAGCCAGCACATCCGCATAAAGATCGAAGGAATCTATTGAAGCAACCATACCACTGCTGAGGCCGTGGCCAGGCAGGTCAAATGCCAGCACGGCATAACCCTGTTGCAGAGCGAGTTCAATGGGGTGGCGATACACACCGACGTGATCGTAATACCCATGGACGATAACCACGGTGCCCTTGGGGTCCGGCGGCAGCCAGTAATGAGTTGCCACCCGGAAATCGCCGCTGTCGACCCGCCCGAAGCCATGCACGACCTGAGAAAATTCCCGAGCGAAATTGATACGGTAATAGTTGAGATAGGATTGCGGATCAGCCTCCAGCGGCCAACGATTATCCTCTTCTGCCACAAAATGAAGCGGTGGTAATTCTTCTGCCAAGCGGAACAACAGTTCTTTATCGAGTATCATTGAATCGGACACTCAGGCCTCTCTGGGTAAAGTAGTGTTAAACAAATCACCAGCCCGGAAATCCACGTAAGACTTGGGTTTTAGGACGTAAGTTTTTTGGACAGCAAGGGCGTTGACGCATCCCCGCTCCGGGGACAAAAAAGAATACCTGACTATGCTCCGCAATGATGCAGCGCATACTGTAACTGGTTCATAAACATAACGCGACCCAAGGAATGTCAACGCGCGTACTGCCTGTGTTGATGATCCGGACGACAGCCCAATGTGCTTGCTCTATAATGCTGAGTATAACTATAACGATCACTGACAAGCTGTGGGACTCTCATGAAAGCGCAAATTTTTAACATCCACGACGTCGTCTTATTGATGACCGTGGCCGAGTGTTTCTTGTTGGCAATCTTCCAGGCCGTGTTGCCGGTGACCAACCGCCTCGCCAGTATTCTGCTCAGCTGCTTCCTGCTGTGTGTGGCGGTAGGCTCTGCATGTATCCTGGTTTTATGGAACAGCGATGTTCATATCCAACCGGTTTTTGATCGTTATTTCCTGCCATATTTTCTCGTCACGGCACTGATCCTCAAGGGGCCAGCGCTGTACCTTTATGTCGCTTCGCTCACGCGGGAATCTTTTCGTCTGCAGCCGCGCCACCTGTGGCATTTAACTCCGGTCGCGGCAACCATGTTGTGGCTGGCCATATTCCGGATCGATAGTCTCGATTTAAGTTTCCGCTCTGTTGATGCGACGGATTTTTCCCGCAGCCTGGTGGATTGTGTGTGGCACGTAGTGAAGGCACTGCCATTTATTTACGGTATCGCTGCAGTATTGCTGACAAAAAAATACCAGGCACAACTTAAAGACCAATACTCGGACATCTCCACCACCGAACCCGGCTGGTTAAAGGTGTTAACTATCGGCTTTCTGGGGAGTTGGAGTCTGAGCGGCATCGCACACATCATTGCACAAACTGCCTCACCGGATGTCTCTGACAGCTTTGGTATTGCGGATAACTATGTAACCTTTATTCTGATCAACGCATTATTTACCTACAGTCTGGTGTATGCGCACAAATTGCTCACCACCAAACATGAACCGGTCAAAGATAAACACGATGAAAAGCTCACCGACAGTGCCATTGAAAAAGTGCAGCAAGGTATGGAGATACAAAAGCTGTATCTGAAACACAATCTCAATATCGAGGAATTTTCCAAGCGGATCGATCTGCCTGTCAAAGAAGTGTCGGCGGTGATCAACAAGCACTACGGCACTAACTTCTTCGAGTTTATGAACTCCTATCGAGTGGAAGAGGCCAAGCGTTTACTGAGTGACGAGAAGCTCGCGGATATGACAGTGCTGGATGTATTGTTACAATCCGGCTTTAACAGCAAGTCTGCTTTCCACCGTTTCTTTAATCGCCTGGTGGGCGTATCACCGACGGAATTCCGTAAAAATGGAGCGCCGGATCT
>CAYUVQ010000142.1:0-2664 GCA_964448175.1 uncultured Cellvibrionaceae bacterium
GAAGAGGGTGAAGACTGGCTGCGGGTGACGCCGGTCGAAAAGCTTCTCCCCAACGCGGCTATCGATACCTATGACGATCACCGCATGGCCATGTGTTTTTCTCTGGCGAGCTTTGGTGGTGTGCCGGTGCGCATCAATGATCCCAAGTGCACCGCGAAAACCTTCCCAACTTATTTTGATGTGTTTGCCGAAGTGGTGAGTCAATAATTTAATTGGTCATGCTGCACAGGCTTGTGCAGCTGCTGATGAATTTCTGGTTTGGAGTGATGTCGGATTACGCCTTTGGCTAATTCGACCTACCTGTGGGATATTTTTCACTGGAGTGAAATATTATGCTGACCTCGTTAGCCAAGATCCTCAAAGTCCTTAATTCGGAAGCTTCCCCCTGGCAGATCGGCTGGGCCATCGGCCTCGGCCTGCTCGCCGGCCTGCTGCCTTTCGGTTTTCTCACCCTGGTTATTCTGCTGATCGTCTGCCTGTTTACCATCAACCTCTCCACTTTTCTGGTGGTGTGGGGCTTGTGCAGCGGGTTGATGTTTATCTTTGGTGATGCGCTGGAAGCGCTGACCTGGCAATACGCGCAGCAGCCCGGTTTATTGCACTTATTAGCATCGACGGAAACGCTGCAGCTACTGCATTTGCATCACACTCTGGTGCTCGGTGCTTTTGTGTTGGGTCTGTTGTTGCTCCTACCTGCTGCCTGGCTGGGTGCCATACTGGTGAAGCAATATCGTTTGCGTTTAATGACGCGGCTGCAGCAAATAAAAATTGTGCAGATGCTGAATGCCACCAAATTATTCCAGCTGTATCAGAAATTAAATTAAAGGAACCGCAGATGATCCGTAAATCAGGATGGTTGGTTTTTCTCGCCCTGCTGGCGACTGTGTTGCTGCTGGTGTATGTGCTCGCCGGCACCGTGATCCGTATCGGTATGGTGTACACCTTGGAAAAAGCTGTCGGTGCAGAAGTTAATATCGATGATGTGTCGTTAAGTCTTTCGCCGCTGGCGCTTACGATTGAAGATCTGCAAATCACCAATAAAGATAAACCCACCCATAACACCATCAGTTTTACTAAAGCGAATGCCGCACTGGAAGTGTGGCCGGCGCTGCTGGGTTATTACGTGGTAAACGATTTATCGATTGACGGTCTTGCTTATGGCACTGCGCGTCGTTCACCCGGGAAGGTATATCGCGGTGAACTGGCAGAGGAAAGTGAAAAAGTTGATCTGGCCGAAGTGCTGCAACTGGATCTGCCCGATGCCGATGAGTTAATGGCCCGCGCTAATCTGCAGACCGAAGCAAAAGGTGAAGCCTTACAGCAGCAGGCCAGCACCCAGAAAAAACAGCTGGAATCTCTGAAGTCGCAACTGCCTAACAGAGAAAACCTGGAAAAAATACAGGCAGACATTAAAGCGCTCACTGATAGCAAGATTGAAAATGCAGCGGATCTGGCAGCCAAGACTGAGCAGTTAAAAAAACTGCAGGACGCACTTAAAGCTGAGCGCGATAAAGTGCGGCAAGTGCAACAACAACTGACGCAAAGCCGCGAACAACTGGAAACCGCAGTGACTGAATTGCGCAGCGCGAGTGCAGCAGATTGGAAGCAGTTGCAGCAACTGGCCAATATTGGTGAAGGTGGTCTCGCACCGATCAGTGAGATTCTACTCGGCGATGTCTGGGGTGATCGGATTGCCCAGCTGGAAAGTATCTACCGTTTGGTTAAGCCTTATATTCCGGAAGATTTTGGCCAGGGCGAAACAGCCGATGCTGAACCGGAACCCACTTTACCGAATCGCATCCTGCCACTGCCGAGCCAGCCATACCCGGATTTTCTGGTGCGCAATGCGCGCATCAACTGGCTGATTGGTGGAGGCGAAGCCACCATCAGTGCCCAGGATATTACGGCGCAGCATCACATCATCAATAACGCTACCCGGTTTAATCTGGATGTGCAGCGCCTGCCGAAACTTGCAGCGTTTACCATGAACGGTGATTTCGCTGTTCGCGACCAGATGGTAACGAATCTGCAGTGGGATATGGACGGCTTCGCCCTCGATGCCATGACAATTGGTGGCGGTGAGAGTGCTTTAAATTTAGCAGCGGGTTTATTGAATTCCACAGGCTCCCTGAAATTAGTAGACAATCAAATCGATCAACAGGCACAGGTCGTATTACAGCAGCCGGATTTCAGCAGCAGTGGTAACAAATATATTCAACAGCTTGCCGGTTTGTTAAATCAGCAATCACAAATTCCACTAACCCTCGGTGCCACTGGTTTGTTGAGTGACCCGGATGTCAGCGTCCGTTCACCGCTGGATCGTTTGCTCGGTGATGCCTTGCTGGGTGAAGCCAAAGAAAAAGTTGCCGCGCTGGAAAGTAAATTGCGCAGTCAATTGGACAGCAAATTAGAGGAACAGCTGGGGGCACAATCAGAATGGCTGGCGTTGCTGGAGCAGCAGGATGGTGAAGCGAATGCTTTGCAGGGCAGCATCGATAACATGCTCAATGCAAAACTTGCCAGCGTAAAAGATAACGCCAAAGATCGTCTGAAAGACAGTTTGCGTGATCGCCTGGGTGGCGATAAAAATAACGAAGAGTAAAATATTTTTTATACGGGCGGTTGGTTGAAATATATTTTTGGATCATTGGATCATTGGATCAT
>CAYUVQ010000142.1:2764-4184 GCA_964448175.1 uncultured Cellvibrionaceae bacterium
TGAACTTCAGCCCGCAACACCGTAAGAAAAGAAGCATTCCCCAAAGCTATCCTTCCCCGGTTTTAAAAGAATCTGCCGTGAGCCCCAGGTTATTAACCAGTTCACGCAAGGTTTGTTTATCCCCTTCAAATGCCAATACCGCTTCGGCCCGCGCTAATGCAATTTGCGAATGACGTGCGGCGTTTTGCCGAAATGCATCACTGATCTGCGCCAGCGCGGCCAGGGATTTCTGCAAACGTATCTGCACTTCAATCATGTGCGCTCCGTCGCGCGCGATCGGTGTGAAGAAATCGTCAAAAAGTTCGCTGAGCTGTACTGGTGGAATATAAACGCGTGGGTAATCAATTGCCGCTTCGCTAACCGTGTTGCTTTGATGGTTATCAATTTCCTTCCAGCTGAATAAAATCCGCACGCCTCGGCTCAGAATTTCAATTGCAGTGCCGGGATCATTAACAGCAGGAGAAAGCGCACGCGACGCAACCTCCGTCAGTACCGAAAAGCCGAAGCGAGGGTCCTGATCAAAAGATCGTTCACTGGCAATAGAAAACGCCGACCGAACAGTGTCATGTTCTATCTCCGCAGGGCTATCAATCCAGGCGAGCACCCGTTTGGGGTATACATAAGCGCCCGGCAGGCTCAGGATATAAACCTTGGCATCGGCCGCTTCGGCCCAGCGGGAAATAGCAGAGAAATCGATGTGCTGAATGTAACCAATTCTTTTCGGAAAAATCGGCTGCGCATCCTGTGGAATTAATGCCGGATCATCCAAAGGTGCACCGCCCAACCATGGATATTTTGCTCGCTGCAAAACGGCTTTTAAAGTAGCTTTTTCCACCCGATCATTGGTTTCGCCGACGCGCCCAAGATGCGATAGATGCTCAATCCACAGCAGCACCGTCGCGACAATCAAAACAATCACGCCGAGCGTGACGATAAACAGAATAACTCGACCTTCTTTATCGTAAACGCCCGCATTCAACGCGGTAAGGCCGATGAGGCTATACAAAAAAGAACCCACAAATGTTGCCAGCACATTCTGCGTTGTGGAATCTTCCATCAATAATCGTGTTGCTCTGGGTGAGACACTACTGGTAGCAGCGCTGTAAGCAGCGACCATAACACTGAGTGAAAAGGTGGTCACCACTAACATGCCGGACGCGAGGATATTGAGGATTTTATCGACCGCATGAGCACCGATCCGGCCGGAAAGATCAGCGGGAATGAGCTCTTTAAACCCGATGGTGGCCAATGCCGTCGCCACGGCCAGGAAAGCAAACAGAACCGCACGTACCCACAACTGGCGGCTCAATTGCACAACAACCCAATGCCATTTTGAAATCATGCTCGGCTCCGCTGAAAAAATGACAGAGCCGGAGTATAGCTAAGACATCATGATGTGAATGTTGTGTAGCACTCTTTG
>CAYUVQ010000142.1:4284-5430 GCA_964448175.1 uncultured Cellvibrionaceae bacterium
GGTCATGGCATGCAAGCCGCTCACACCAAGTACGCGAACGAGCCGGGTAGACAAGCGCAGCGTGACGTAAACCATCGCTGCCACCACCAAAATGCCGGCTATGATAGCGATGAACTCCACCAGGCTGGTGGCTAATGATGTTAAACCGATAGTGACTGAAATCGCACCGGGACCCGCCAGGCTCGGCATAGCCAGCGGCGTAAAAGATACATCGCGTTTACGCTTGGATTCCTGCTGCTCCGCCTTGGTCTGACCTATGTCATCTTTCGGATACAACATTCGCATCCCCACCCCGGCTACCAGAATACCGCCCGCAATACGCAGCCCCGGCAATGACAAACCAAAGAGCTTCATAATGAACGTTCCCCCCACCAGAAACGCCACCAGGATGCACACCATATAAATAACACCCTTGCGCGCCTGCTCCTGCCGCTCCGCCTCCGTATCCCCCTCCGTAATCGCCAGAAACAAAGGCGCGGTGCTGAAAGGATTAATGATGGGCAATAAAGCAACGATGGTTGCGATAGCAAGTTCCATAAAAACTCCATACTCATAGAAACACTGAAAAATGACACTCACCCTGGCAAGCCAGGTGTAGAGTTGATAGTTGCGCCATGGGGGAACCGTTACTATTATCTAAGTCTCGGCCCCTTTGAATAACGATAAGGCGACTTTCGAGCGGTAGTATATCGGCTTCTGACAATATCAATCCCCGACTTGATGAGGCCGGTTATAAAACTTCTGCGGGAGTTAAACCCTTAAACTGCGTGGTGATAAGCGAAACAGCAGGTCTGCCACCCAGAGACCTGAATAGCTCCATTGAAAGGTCATTTGATGATTACTTATCAGGATCGATGGGTTTATTGATTAGCTGTTTTTAACTATATGTTTTGTAGGGAATTTTTTTAACTGATGTTTTGCTGGTTATTTGATGCTTGCTTTGGCTTTAGCGTAATAACAGCGCCATGGTTAGCTGGATGATCAAGCATAAGGTCTGAGCTGGTTAGGCTACCGAGGCATCAACGGGGCAGAATAGCCAATGTCTTTAACGATTACCAAAAGCTCACCAAATTATATAGGCCGATATAGCGGAGAAATTTAACTTGTGAGTGACATAAAACTGTTTTCAATAAATGGCCAATCAGC
>CAYUVQ010000143.1:0-2774 GCA_964448175.1 uncultured Cellvibrionaceae bacterium
GTGCTAGCCGTAAGGCAGCGATAGAGTTTGGAGGATCTGATGGGCGGTTCCTGTTGTGAAAACAATTGTGCAGTAGATGCGCTGCGGGCGCGGCAAAAGAGCACCTTGATAAAGGTGCTCTGGATCAATGCCGTTATGTTCTTTTTTATTGTCGGCGCGGCCTTGTGTGGGCGCTCGACAGCGCTGCTTTCGGATAGTTTGGATAACCTGGGCGATGCGCTGACCTACGGGTTAAGTTTATACGTCGTCGCGCAAAGCGTGCAGGCCAAAGCAAGGGTTGCGCTGTTCAAAGGCTTTTTAATATTTCTCGGCGCATCAGTGGTTGTCGGACAGGTGGTTTGGAAGTTGTTTAATCCTGTCGTTCCTTCCTATGAGGTTATGGGTATCTTCAGTTTGGCTGGGGTGACGGCCAACGGGCTGTGTTTATGGTTGCTATGGCAGCACCGGAGCGAGGACATTAATATGAGTTCCGTCTTTGAATGTTCGCGCAATGACATTGCTTCCAATTTATCTGTATTCATTGCGGCAGCCGGTGTCTGGTTATTTCAATCCGGTTGGCCTGATATTGTTGTTGCATCTTTGCTGGTGTTATTGTTGTTGCGATCTTCGTTTCGCGTTATACGTGGCGCTCTTCAGGAGTTGCAACGAGAAGCTTAAAGTTTATTAGGAAAATATAATTATATTAGGCGCTTCGCAGGGACCATTCTATGAAGCCATTTCACGATCACTCAACTCGGTAAACCTATGTTTGGTAATTTTTTGGGCTATGGCTCTATATCATTTTTATTAGTTGCTTTCTTCGTATGTCTTCCCATACAAGCTGATCAAGAACCGGCCTTCGAGTTGCCGAGAACGAAGGTCGTAGAGATTCAGGATTCGGGTACCAAACGAATCTACGAACTTCACATACAGTTGCCGCAAAATTACTCCGACGAAAAAAAATATTCAGTTGTGTATATGACTGACTCTCCTTATACATTTCCAATAACAACCGGTGCCGCACGCTACCCTGTGAATTTTAAACGCATGGAGAATGTTATGTTCGTGGGTATCTCCTGGCAAAAAGGCCATTCGCCGGGCCTCAGCAGACAGCGCGACTATACGCCCACGCCGAGTTCTCCAGGCTTTAAAGATCCTTCGGGTGAGGCGGTAAAGCATCTCGCTTTTATTCGCGATGATGTTATTCCTTATGTCGAGCAACGTTTTAGTACGGATAGTGGAAACCGGACATATATTGGCAATTCGTTTGGCGGATTGTTTGGGATGTACATCTTTTTAACCGAACCAGATTTATTCAAAAACTACATCCTCGGCAGTCCATCTGTGTGGTGGGATAACAAATATATTCTGGCATTGGAATCGAAAACCTCAATCCACAAGAACATCGAAGCCAATATATTTATATCGGTTGGGGCGGATGAAATTCCAGCTAAAGATAGTCCTAAAAATGATATGGTTGGCGATGCCAAGGAGTTCTACACCCGCTTAGAAAACCGAAACCTGAAAAAACTGAACGTGGAGTTTCGCGTTATAGAAAATGCGACCCATGCAACGGCGTTCCCCACAACAGCTGTGCAAGGTTTATGGTGGTTATTTAAAAGAGATGCGAAAGGGCGTTAATTAACGCCCGAATGATTTCCAGAAGCCTTGAGCAGAAGTCTGCTGCTAATTAATTGGCTGACGGGTTTCTCGGAGGTCCGTGATAATTTGATGGGCGATTTTCCATTCACCATTTTTTTCCTCTAAAACAAGATTGAGGGATACTCTTCTTGATCCTGTTCCGACCGACGAGCCTCTACTACTATTCATGTGCGCATTGATAACAGCAGCATCATCCCCGAGGTAGCGACGGGATACCTCTTGAAGCGATTCCATTTCTTCTTTGGAAACATCGGGATTGAACGCAGGGAAAAGTGTTTTTCCCAGAAAGAATTGTAATTCTTCTTTGCCTCTGAAGGTTCTGCCAAAGGCATTGACCCATTCGGCATCAGGCGAATGGGTGGCTGCAACACCGGCAGCATCCTGCGCTGACCAAGCCTTGCGGAAGCTTGCCATGAGATCGTTGATTGCCTTTTCATCGGCGGTCGACTGAGGTGTACCAAAGATACGATATTCAGGAGCAGGATAATAGTCCGCATAGGTCATACTTGCTGCCGTTAACGCCAAAGCCGTTACGAGTCTTTTCACTTTTTCTAATCTCCTTTTTAAATATTACTGACGATGTATGGTGGTGGGGATTTGTCCTGACTCCGCTCCCGCTAAAAGCACCCACCCTACATCTGCTGAAACAAATGCGAATGGTTCCGGCTCACCTCAAGATGCTCAGGATGATTACGCACATGCACAATCTGTCGCCCGCGGTAATCGCGGGTGACTTCGCTAATCGCATCCACGCGCACCAAAATTCCGCGATGAATTCGCCAGAACTCCTGAGGGTCAAGCTCCAATGCCAAATCTTTTAACGGCTTGCGAATCAGAAACTCCGCTTTCTCCGTTTGCACGCGTGTGTATTTATCATCCGCGCGGAAGAATAAAATTTCCTGGGTGCTGATCATGCGCAAGCTGTTACCCACGCTGGCCTGAATCCAGCGCAGGTAATTCGGCGTTTGGCCTTCTTCAAACTGCAGCAGGTTTTTTAACAGGGCTTCGATATTTTCCGGTTGGCTCTGCAAGCGTGAATTCAGCCGTTCGCAAGTGAGGCGGAGGCGTTCGTCGTCCACGGGTTTAAGTAAATAATCAATCGCGCCCTGATCAAACGCCTGCACAGCATATTG
>CAYUVQ010000143.1:2874-5356 GCA_964448175.1 uncultured Cellvibrionaceae bacterium
AGATGATAGGGCACATGGATCGCCACCGCAGTGCCGCCTTGAGGCGGAACTTCAATCACCAGTTGCGCTTTGCCACTGTACAATATTTTCAATCGCTCGCGGATATTGGCCAGACCGACGCCATCTTTCGCGCGCGGGTTAAAGCCTGCACCATTGTCGATGACTTCCACCACTAAATCACCTTCTGCAAGGCGTGCGCGAATTTTGATTTCACCACCGGCCAGCTTGGGTTCAAGGCCATGTTTGATGGCATTCTCCACCACACTTTGCAACATCATCGACGGGAAGCGTGCTTCATTTAATACTTCCGGTACTTCAATCGTTACACGCAACCGCTCTTTCATGCGTGCTTGCATGATGTTGAGGTATGCGCGCGATAAATTAATTTGTTCCGCCAGTGTCGTGCCGCCGCCAGCGCGCATTTGCGGGACAGCCGCGCGTAAGTAGTCAATCAAGTGTCTATGAATCCGCGCTGCTTCCGGTGGATCGGTTTCAATGTATTGGCCGATCAAGGCCAGGGTATTGAATAAAAAATGCGGCTCGACTTGCGCCTGCAGCACGGCTACCTGAGCTTCCAGTAAGCGTCTTTCCAAAGCCTCTACATCGGCGCGCTCCGAGGCGACGCTGGCGGCGATGTCGGCGCGCCGTTTACCACCCGCGAGGATTTTCATCACGATGGTGGCGAGGATGGCCAGATAAAAAATCGACGGCAAATGCAACATGCCGGCGACGATAAAGGCAAAGAAACAGAGCACCACCATCTTGGGCCAGGACACCACCGCGACCCAATCAAAGAATTGCCACCAGAGTCTGCTGAAATTGGTTTCCGGGGTTTTATCCGGAGTGGTCGGTTTGGGGTTCATAGGTTAGTGCTCCATTTCCTTGCGGCCATTGCTGCGCGTTATAGATGAATAGCCTGGGGCTTATCATCGGTGTCAGTGACGTCATTGTCTACGACCAGCCCGGTATTTTCCGGCGGATTAGCCGGACTCATCAGCCAGCGAGCAAGCAGGCAGAGGGCAAACAAGAATACCACCAGGGGCAAGAGCGTAAGCGCCAGGGCCGCCGGGATACACAGCAAGAATATCTCCAGCCAGTTGGCCTGGCGCAGCCATTGGCGAAACTCGCCCGCAAACTCTTTTAGTGCCTGTACAGCCCGCTGAAGGCCGTGGGTGACTCCCTGAAAATGAACGTGTTTCATATGAATCTCCTTTAACTGTAGTGAGACCCGATGTGGGTGTAGAAATAGGCTATCAATCCCTGCTCAATGGGCCGAGTGGAAGCGGACGGAACGACAAAGCGGCGGGTGGGATTGCAGTTAAGCGCGACGAATGGTGCGATTAAATCCATCGCGACCCATGATGCCTGGCGTGCGCATGGCGTATTTATTTGCCGTTTGTTGTGAACTGGTGAGTCTTGCTGGTTCGACTTTCGGCCGTGTCGGTACGAGTTTGGGCCGCTGTATTGTTGGGGTTATGGGTGGGTGTTAGCGTGAACGGCGTGTTCATTCACCACGGCAATGTTCACGCATACTAAAAACTGTAAGGAGAAATTCATGTATTCGGTCAACAAAAAAATCTCGACCAGGCTTGCCCGGCATCTTGCCGGCGCGTTGATGTTGGCGCTGCTGGCGCCGCTGGTTCATGCTCAGCAAATTCTGTTTGATGATTTTAATTACGACACTATCACGCAACTTACCAACAACGGTTGGCGCATCCGTACATGGGATGGCGGGCCGGGTTTAGCCAACGGCACATGGAGCGATGGCAATGTGTCCTTCGTGAATGATGCGGCGGTGCCGGGCAACAAAATGATGCGCCTCAAAGCCAGTACAAACATTAATGGCAGCACCATCAATACCGGGCTTAATCGGTCCACCGTCGGTACCAGTTCCCAAACAGAAGTGGCGCGAGAAGAGCAGGTTTACAAAAACGGTACCTGGGCGGCGCGGATGTATTTCACGGATGTACCCACTACCGGCCCGGATGGCGATACGGTCATTGAAACTTTCTTTGGTTTGACGGACTACATCGAAGGCGCAGAACCCTACAGCGAGATCGATTTTGAGTATCTGGCTAACGGTGGCTGGTGGACCGGTTCGAGTACACCGGCCATGTGGATGACGACGTATCGCATTGTGGATTTCAGTGATCCTACCAGCCGCGGTCATACCCTGCGCAGCGGTAGCCTCGCCGGCTGGCGCACGCTGGTCGCCCAAGTGATGGATGGCTATGTGTCTTTCTACATTGACGGTGTGTATCAGGAGAGTTTCAGCGGTGCGGTTGCGCCGGATCACCCGATGTATCTGATGTTCCAGATCTGGTTCAGCAACGACTGCTTTGATCCGGCGTGCAATACGCGCGGATACCTGAACAGCTCCGCCTACCGGGAATATTATGAGGACATCGACTGGGTGTATTTTGAGAAAGACAGCATCCTGTCGCCCGCTCTCGTCAACCAGGCGGTGGCGAACCTGCGCGCT
>CAYUVQ010000144.1:0-3807 GCA_964448175.1 uncultured Cellvibrionaceae bacterium
CCTTATGTACGCTTTTCATACCATATGATAATAGTTTTTATTATGATGATCCTGCAGTAAAACACGTATCTGGTTTTCAAAAATGAACATCATTTTTATTCCAGATATCCAGACTAATAACGTTAATAATTTTAAAAGGACAGCAACATGATCAAGTTACGGCAATGCATGTTTGCATCGGCGATGTTGTTATTTGTGCCGATGATTTCAACCGGCGCTTACGCGCTTACCTGTTCGGCGACAGCCGATACCTGGAACAATGGCTACGTGGTCAACGTGACTGTGACGAACGATGGCACTTCAGCTGTCAACGGTTGGCAGTTGGCATTGAATTTTAACCAGAGCCCTGGCGTTACTAATGTGTGGAATGCTGAACTCGCTACGTCCGGCAACACGGTCAACGCCACGAATGTGTCGTGGAATGGAAATCTTGGCGCAGGACAAAGTGTCAGTTTTGGTTTCCAGGGTACGCATAGCGGCAACTTTGTGGTGCCGACCTGTTCCACAGGTGGTGGCTCAAATAATTCGTCGGTGAGTTCCAGTGCATCAAGCGTTCCGCTTCCCAGCAGTGCTTCTTCCGTTATCTCATCAACCCCGCCTTCGAGTTCTTCTTCCAGTACGGGCAACACGGGTGGTAACAACAGCATTACCGTGCGCGCAACGGGCACCACCGGTGTGGAGTCGATTACGCTGCGGGTTGGCGGTACGGATGTGCAGACCTGGACGCTGAGTACGTTCATGATGGATTACACCGCCAGTACCAATTTGACTGGCGATATTCATGTGGCTTTTACCAATGACAATGATGCCGATGCAGATGTGCAGGTCGATTACATCATCGTGAATGGTGTAACCCGGCAGGCGGAAGATATGAGCGAGAACACCGGTGCCTGGGGCAATAATCAATGCGGTGGAGGTTCGAACAGCGAGTGGCTGCACTGTAATGGCTACATTAATTTCGGCAGTGTGTCGGGTGAGCCGGGGTCCAGCAGTTCATCGTCAAGCTCCCTTCCGGACGGTTCGGGTTCGGGCGCATGCGGCTCGGCACCGCGTCTGACCAGTGGTCGTCATACCATTAACGTGGGTGGTTTGAACCGGGAATACGTGCTCGATATCCCCAATAACTACAACATGAATAATCCCTATCGTCTGGTCTTTGGTTGGCACTGGCGCGGCGGCAGCGCCAATGATGTGGTTGGTCAGGGTTATTACGGCCTGAAATCCCTGTCGAACGGCAGCGCGATTTTTGTTGCACCTGATCGTGCGCCGGGCACTGATGGCTGGACGAACACCAATGGTCGGGATATGGACTTCCTGCGGGCAATGCTTGATCAGCTTAAAGGGTCACTGTGTATTGATGAGAACCGCATTTTCTCGGCGGGCTGGAGTTACGGCGGGATGATGTCCTTCGCGGTAGGTCGTGAAATGGCTGACACCTTCCGGGCGATTGCACCGGTTTCCGGTGCGCTCTGGACACCCTATAGCGACAGCGGTTTGCCCATGGCGGCGTGGATTGCTCACGGCACCAGCGATAACGTCGTGGGCCACAACGCCGGTGTTGAAGCGCGGGATCTGTTTGTCTCCGCCAACAGCTGTTCCAACACCACGGTTCCCATTCAGCCGTCGCCCTGTGTGGAGTATCAGGGCTGCGCCTCGGGGCATCCGGTGGTTTGGTGTTCGTTTAACGGCGGGCATACCACGCCTTCGTTCTACTCCTCGGCGGTGTGGAATTTCTTTAGTCGCTTCTAAGCCGGCAATTGTGCTGGTTTGATTGAACGGCAGCGCCCGGTGATAAACCGGGCGCTGCACTTTGCCTGCCCCGATTTACCTTCCTTTTTGTACGCTACCGGTTACCAAAAACCGTCTGTCAGGCTGCAAATACCGCATGACAAAAGCTGACAAACTGCTGACATACGCCCGCCTGCCTCATGTGCAGGTCCGGATTCTTGCGGAGTACTTCACGTGCACTCGTAAGCAGGATGCAAAAGATTTTCTCTAAATGTCATTAAACGTAAAGATCCGTTGAGCCGGTAGCTAAGTGCACCGGGGCCAGCTACCCTTTTTGCACAGGTTTTTTCACGGTTCTCGCCTCACAATAACATCAGACCACCAAAATAAAATTGAGCTATCAACCATGACCGATTCCATAAACCGCCGGGCGTTAATGCGCGGTGCTGTTGCCAGTGCATTAGGACTATCCAGTATTACCGCAATGGGTGCGGAGCTTGCCGCAAGTTCTGCGGGACCAGCCGCTGCGCTGAAAGGCAATATTCGCCATTCGGTGGCCCGTTGGACCTTCCATTTTTTATCGCTGGAGGAATTGTGTCTGGTCGTGAAGCGGCTTGGGTTTTCGGCGATTGATCTGGTGGGGCCGAATGAATGGAATATTCTTAAACAGTACGGCGTGGATTCGTCCATGTGTAATGGTGCTGAACTGAGTCTGGAGGATGGTTGGGGCGATGCGCAATTTCATCAGCCGTTGATTGAGCGCTATCGCAAACATATCGATCTGGTCAGCGATGCCGGTTATAAAAATCTGATCTGTTTCAGTGGCAATGCGCGTGGCAAAGATCCGGAAGACGGTTTAAAAAATGCAGTCAAAGGTTTAAAGAAAATTCTTGCTCAGGCTGAAAAGCGCGGTGTGGTCCTGCAGATGGAATTATTCAACAGCAAGATCGATCACCCGGATTATTTCTGTGATAACTCGGCCTGGGGCATTGAATTGTGCAAACGGCTGGACTCGCCGAATTTCAAACTGCTTTATGACATTTATCACATGCAGATCAGCGAAGGCGACATTATTCGCACGATCCAGAATCATCACGAATATTTTGGCCATTACCACACAGCGGGTGTGCCGGGGCGCAACGAAATTGATGATACGCAGGAGCTGTATTATCCCGCGATCGCCCGCGCTATTCACGCTACCGGTTTTAAAGGATACGTTGCGCAGGAATTTATGCCCAAGCGCGCCACGGATGCTGAAAAAATTGAATCACTGCAAGCTGCTATTCGCATCTGCGACGTGTAATTAACATCCTGAGGTACTTCTATGTCTGCTACGCAACACTTCGATGCGATTGTGGTTGGTTCTGGTATCAGTGGCGGTTGGGCCGCTAAAGAACTGACTGAAAAAGGTTTGAAAGTTTTATTGCTCGAACGCGGGCGCAATATTGAACACATTCGTGATTATGTGAATGCGGCTAAAGAGCCGTGGGATTATCCCCATCGCGGCCATGCCACTGAGGAAATGAAACGCAACCACCCGGTGTTGCAGCGTGACTTCGTATTGAATGAAGAAACGCAGGGCATGTGGGTTAATGAGCAGGAAAGTCCCTACGTTGAAAAGAAACGCTTTGACTGGTATCGCGGCTATCACGTAGGCGGCCGTTCGCTGTTGTGGGGCCGGCAAAGCTACCGTTTAAGTCAATTGGATTTTGAAGCTAACCTGCGCGAAGGCATTGCAGTAGATTGGCCGATTCGCTACGAAGACATTGCGCCCTGGTACGACTATGTAGAAAGTTTTGCGGGCATATCCGGCACCCTTGAAGGGCTGGATCATTTGCCCGATGGAAAATTTTTACCACCGATTGAACTTAACTGTGTTGAAAAAGATGTGGCTGCCAGAGTTAAAAAAGCCTTTGGTGGAACGCGCTTAATCATCAACAGCCGCGTGGCAAACATCACGCAGCCAAAACCCGAACAGGGGCGAGTAAATTGTCAGTACCGCAACAAGTGCTGGCTGGGTTGTCCCTTCGGTGCCTATTTCAGTACGCAATCATCCACCCTGCCGGCGGCGATGAAAAC
>CAYUVQ010000144.1:3907-5090 GCA_964448175.1 uncultured Cellvibrionaceae bacterium
GGCCACAATGTCATGGACCACCATTTCCGTGTCGGTGCCAGCGGCATCGTCGAAGGCTTTGAGGATAAATATTATTACGGCCGCCGCCCCGCCGGATTTTATATTCCACGTTTCCGTAACCTGGGCGATGAAAAGCGTAATTATTTACGCGGCTTTGGTTATCAGGGCGCTGCCAGCCGTGAAGGTTGGAACCGCGATGTAGCCGAGCTGGGCATAGGTGCGAATTTAAAAAATGCACTGGCCGAGCCGGGTGCCTGGACGATCGGCATGAGTGCGTTTGGCGAGATGCTGCCGCATCACGACAACCGTATTTACCTTGACCGCACCGTCAAAGATAAATGGGGCCTTCCGGTGTTGGCGATGGACGTGGAGATCCGCGAGAACGAAAAAGCCATGCGCAAAGACATGCAACAGGACGCCGTTGAATTGTTCGAAGCGGCGGGTGTAAAAAATGTAAGAGGGGGTGACTGGGGTTACTCACCCGGCATGGGCATTCACGAAATGGGCACGGCGCGTATGGGCCGCGATCCCAAAACATCGGTGCTCAATGGCTTCAATCAGGTGTGGGATGCGCCCAACGTATTTGTGACTGACGGCGCCTGTATGACCTCGGCATCCTGCGTGAACCCCTCGTTGACCTATATGGCCTTGACCGCCCGCGCGGTTGATCACGCGGTTAAAGAATTGAAAAAGGGGAATCTGTAATGAATCGCCGCGACTTATTAAAACTGATTGCCGCCGCAACCGGTACGGCGATGATTGGCAGCACCGCCTTGTTGAGCGGCTGCGCCACCAGCCCGCAAACATCTCTGGTTTTTTCTGCGGAAGATATTGCGCTGCTGGATGAGGTGGCCGAAACAATTCTGCCGCGCACCGACACGCCCGGCGCAAAAGATGCGCGCGTGGGGCAATTTATGAGTGTCTATGTACCGGATTGCTACACGCCGGAACAACAGGTCATTTTTCATCAAGGGCTGGTGACGCTCGAACAGCGCTGTCAGCAAATTTACAACCGGAATTTCCTCGCGCTGCAGCCTGACGAGCGTAACGACTTTATCAGTCAGCTGGACCAGCAGGCACGTACGGAAACTGCCGCCGGCAAAACGCATTACTTCACGATGATTAAACAGTTAACGCTGTTTGGCTTCTTTACCTCGGAGGTCGGTGCCACGGAAGTGCTGCG
>CAYUVQ010000145.1:0-5068 GCA_964448175.1 uncultured Cellvibrionaceae bacterium
CATGAAATGTTTGTGAATAAAGCCGGCTGGTTAGTCGCTTCTCCTCAACGCTATGTTCCTCTTGAAGGTCAAAATGTTGTCGACATCAATGAAATTCCTGGCTATTACAAGTTTATCAATCACGGTAAATCCGTTAACACGTCTGCTATTGAGTCAACATTTTTAATTTTAAATGCGGACCGGACAGTCAGCGGCTCAGACACCGGCAGCTGGGCCACCCAGGGGGGCGATGCCATTAAACTGGAGTTAAGTTCCGGTGCTTATTACGGCGTAGCCAAATGGCAGTGGGACGATGGCTTGCAAGAGCTAGTTCCGGTGTTCACAGCGATGTCTGCAAGTGGTGAAACTGTATGGGGCAGCCGCGCAGACCCGATTACCGCCACCAGTGCTGCATTAGCTACAGTTGCCGATGCACTGGATATCAAACCGGAACTTACCATTGCAGACGAGGGATTTGCGCTGCCAACATTGGGTAAAAACGGTGCAATCATTAACTGGGAAAGCAGCAATGAATACTACATCAGCAACGATGGCAAGATATTTATTCCTACCCCGGACCGCGGCAACCAAACTGTCACCCTTACCGCTAACATAGAATTGAACGGTCAACATGTTGCCAAGAATTTCACTGTTAATCTGCAAGCGCGTCCAGAGTTCCAAAACGCGATCGCACATTACACATTTGAAAATGGCTTGAGCGACAAACTAGGTAATTTCGCTGCGGCAAATACAACCGACAACAATTTATTTAACGTTGGTGCTACCACGCCATCCTATACAGCAGGTTATGACGGACAGGCTTACAACTTCCTGGGCGGCAATGGCGTAAGGTTGCCGGATGGCATCATCGGCTCCAATGAGTTCACGGTTTCATTCTGGATGAGATCGCAAGAAATGCGCGAATTCACACCAGCCTTCTTCGTTGCTACCCCTCTGCCCGACCAATGGTTGAGCTACATCCCCGGGAGTGCTCATTCAAGCGGAACTTCGTGGTTGTGGAGCTTGATGGCCGAAGCTGGCACTCCTCCGGAAGATGATTGGAATCAAATCATCCACACAGCAACAGCGCCCATCAACGAATGGCAACACGTTGCGATTACTTATGCGAACACGACAATGCGACTTTATATTGATGGTGTCCTGGCAGGCTCTATGGTTCGTCCGGCAGTTTTTGATAACGCTAATGTCATGTCTGCATTAGGTGTGAACGTAGGCTGGGACCAGCCCTTCCTTGGCCAGATAGACGAATTCATTGTTTACGACTATGCCTTGAGCGGCCTGGACATTAACGGCGCAGCAATGAACAACCTGACCGAGCCATCACAATTTGCCGGTTTCGTTAAAGATGCACTCGAGCTAGGAGATCTATCAGCAGTCCGCGGTGATTTCGAATTGCCACGGGTTGGGCCTTTTGTGTCCGGCATCAGCTGGGCTTCCGATAACGAATCGTTCCTTAAACCTGTAAACGGCACAGCTGTAGTTACACAACCAACGGCGTTGCAAGGCGATCAGGTGGTGACCTTAACTGCAACGATTAACTACCAAGGCTTTATCGATACCAAAGAATTTGAAGTTACAGTGGTATCGCTCGCACCAGCTGAATACAGTTTTGAAAATGATCTGCTGGAGGCTAAGGGACTTTATGGTGCAGGCAGCATCACTGGCGACCGTATTCTTAGCGGTGGAGGTAGCGTCAATTATGTTGAAGGTGTAATTGGTTCCGCATTGCATCTGGATGGGGCCTCCGGTGTCAGACTGCCGGATAACCTGATCAGCAGTAATAATTACTCTGTCTCCTTGTGGTTAAAGCCTGCAACATTCACCAGCTTCACTACAGCGTTTTTCGGGGGCGCCACTAATTCCTCCTGGCTTAGCCTCGTACCGTCCATGGTCGACTCCAATAAAACCCGTTTGTGGGCCGCACACGGCACGTATTTTGATAACGCTGAACTGAGTTATCGTATTCCTATAGATAAGTGGACTCACATTGTGATGACTGTCGATGGCGATAACAGCGACACGCTCAAAATCTACGTTAACGGTACGCTTGAGCTTGAGACCACCGGTTTCCCCCGTGTATT
This sequence comes from uncultured Cellvibrionaceae bacterium, assembly GCA_964448175.1. Classification (GTDB taxonomy): domain Bacteria; phylum Pseudomonadota; class Gammaproteobacteria; order Pseudomonadales; family Cellvibrionaceae; genus Cellvibrio. The sequence continues at coordinate 2,082 of CAYUVQ010000145.1, forward strand.
CACTGTGCCAGGCGAGACCAACGAGTTTGCATTAGGAGTGAATTACTGGGATACACCGTACAGCGGCGCGATCGATGAGCTGAAAATTTTCAGCGGAGCCATTGCGGCTGATGCGATCAGTGCGCTCTATGAGGAAGGGGCTGCTTCTCTAACTCCGTAACGAGAGTCTGGGAGCTTCGGCTCCCTCTACTACTCCGTTCAGGAAGTATGAGTCTCCCCCATTCACTGTTCATGAATGCAAGTCAGCGTCAATTTTAATAAAAATGTTGGAGTCACACCATGTACTCAAAAAAAATCTTGTCCAGTGCAATACTTGCGGCGATGCTGGCACAATCCGCCGTCGCGCAAGAAGAGCCGGTTATTGAAGAAATAGTTGTTTCGGGTATTCGCGGAAGCCTTAGCAAAGCGCTCGATATCAAACGTGAAAGTACACAGATCGTAGATTCAATCGTTGCCGAAGATGTGGGTAAATTCCCTGATAATAACGTTGTGGAAGCTTTACAACGTGTGACGGGGGTGCAAGTTACCGGTCGTGATTCGGGCGAAGTCAGTACTGTAGCGATTCGCGGTTTGACGGATGTACACACAACCGTTAATGGTCGCGACATCTTCACCGGCGCGGGCCGTGCAGTGGCCTTGCAAGATATTCCGGCTAGCCTGTTGTCAAGTGTTGTGGTTTATAAAACACGCTCTGCAGATCAGGTTGAGCGCGGCATTGCGGGCTCTGTCGACATCAAAACTCATCGTCCTTTTGATTTTCCCGATTCACAAATTAATCTTGCGGCGCGTGGTATCTATTCGGATCAACCTGACAAAGTCGATCCAAGCATCAGTGCACTGTTCAGCAATCGCTGGGATACATCCGCTGGTGAATTCGGAGCCTTGTTGAATCTGTCATACGTTGAAACAAATTACCGCAACGATACAATTACAGCAGGTGCGGTATTCCCGTATTTCTCCGCTGATCCGCATTATGCTTATGCACCCTACGAGATGATTCCTAACAGGCACAGCGATAACAGTTTTATTTGGCAAGCAGGTCTGGAAGGCGGCCTTCCTTATACACCAGGCTCTACCCTAGATGTAGATGGAGAAGCCGTTGATTATTTATTAATGCGCGATGCCATTTTCGGTACGTCATTCACGGGTAACCGTGAGCGTCCCGCTGCCAGTATTTCTTTCCAGTGGGCACCGAGTGATGAATTGGAAATTCTTGCCGAAGGTTTCTATACCGGCTACAGAAACTCCTCGCAGAACGCCATGTGGTTCACCAATACGTTGGAACACGGGAATGGCAACATCGATATCCCTGATGTTTATGAAGGAACAATTGTTGTTAAAGAGCATCAGGGTCGTAACAACGGTGGGTTTCAAAGTGGCGATTATTCCTACGGCGAAACAGACAGCTATCTCTATGCTCTAGGGGCGAAATGGCAACCTAGGGATGATCTGACCATCAAATCGGAATTGCTGTATCAGGACAGTAAATATACCAATGATTTCTTTGCTATGCGTTTTACACGGACGGCTTACGGCTTGGATGCGGATTATAATGACCGTGACGGCGTCCCCTCTATAGTATTTTGGGATAATCCGACGACCACCGTGGATGAATCCGACATGACAGCTATCGCAAACTGGAATGCATCAACCATCTACGATAGCGGTAATGGCCACTCAGGTGACTCCGTAACTTTTACTGTTGATACTGAATGGGAAATTGGCGGGAAGTTTATCGACATAATCAAAGTTGGCGGACGCTATGAAAAAAGGGGAGCCGAAGAATTTACCCGTACACAGGATGCTTCGCTTGATCCTTCCACTCCTTTAACTGTTTCAATGTTGATGCAAGAATTAGTCAACGCAGGAGCTAGCGGCGATGGCTCTGGTTTGATATTTACCGTCGATGATTATTTCGCGGGGCGTGCTGCCACCTTCGATAGTTTCATCACCGCCGACGGTTCATATCTACTTGATAATGCTGATGCTGTGCGAATGGTTTATGGACTGGAGAAACAAGGGTTATCAAAAATTTTTGATATTGACGAAACAGCTGCTGCTGCCTACTTCACCGGCAAATTTAATGTTAGCGATACTGTCAGTGGTGAACTTGGCGTCCGCTACGTATCCTACAAGCAGGACATGTTATTTTATTCTGGCCAAGCAGACCCCACCGAAGACGTTAATGAAACCGATAAATTTTTGCCAAGTCTGGTTTTAAATTGGGATATTACGGACGATCTGGTCGGACGACTCGCGTACACGCAAACATTACGCATGCCTAACTTTATTGATCTGAACGCTAATCGCACCTGGACTGATCCGGTTACCTCTGTTCCTTATGGAACGGGCACTGGCGGCAACCCTGACTTGCAGCCAACGGAATCAGCCAACTATGATCTTTCACTGGAATGGTACTTTGCTGAAGGCAGCTCGCTTTACGGTGCGGTGTTCAAGCGAGAGTTGGAAGGTATGATACTCCCCGGCTACAGTACAGTGGTCAGAACTGGCAATGATGGGGTAACCAGACCCTACGTGACGAGTTCGCCAATCAACGCGGGCGAAGCCGAGTTGTCAGGCTTTGAAGTTGGTCTGGTATATTTCCCCGATAATTTACCGGAGCGACTAGACGGTTTAGGCATTCAAGCCAGCCTTACGTTGTTAGATTCATCGCAAGAAACACCTGAATTTGCCGAAGACGGTAGTGTTTCCCGCTACGTCGACTCGAAAATGAGCGGAGTTTCAGATTCCTCTTACAGCGTGGTACTAGCGTATGACAGGCCCACATTTGATGCACGCTTGTCCTACGTATGGAGGGAGGAATTTTATACCGGCAACGAAGCTGCCATCTTTGCTAATCCGATCCAGTTTTGGAGCCGCCCAGAACAAAGTCTTGACCTGCAGATCAGCTATGACGTAACCGACAGCCTCGTGATCACCTTCGACGCGACCAATCTGCTGGATGATGTTTATCAAAGCTATTACGG
>CAYUVQ010000146.1:0-5025 GCA_964448175.1 uncultured Cellvibrionaceae bacterium
CCCCCGTGCGGTTACGGTTCGATAGAAGCAGCCCCTTCCTCATAAAGCGCATTGATCGCATCGGCCGTGATGGCCTCGCTGAAAATTTTCAGCTCGTCGACTGCACCGTTGTAAGGTGAGTCCCAGTAATTTACGCCCAGTGCAAATTCATTGGTTTCGCCAGGCACGGTGAATACTCGGGGGAAACCGTTGGTTTGAAGTTGCAACGCACCATTGATGTAAATCTTGAGTGCATCGTTGTTGTCGCCATCCACGGTTATTACCAGGTGCGTCCATGTGTTTTGCGGGATGCGATCGGCCAACTCACCCTTGTCAAAATAAGCACCATGAGAAGCCCACAAACGGGTTTTGTTGGTGCCATTCATCGACGGGACCAGGCTGAGCCATGATGTACCACTGGCGCCGCCAAAGAACGCGGTGGTGAAGTTGGTAAATGCGGTAGGTTTCAACCACAGAGAGATGGAATAGTTATTGGTATTGATCAGGTTGTCCGGCAGCCGAACGCCTGATGTACCGTCCAAATTGAGCGCCGCGCCTTTCACGCCATCAACATAGGTTACGCTGCCACCGCTGCTGAGGATACGATCACCCGTGACGCTGCCTGCGTCATAAAGTCCTTTCGCTTCCAGCAGATCGTTTTCGAAACTGTATTCAGCCGGGGCGAGCGACACCACAGTAACTTCAAACTCTTTGGTGTCGACAATACCCTCATAGCTAATGGTTGCCGTTAAGGTCACCACCTGATCGCCTTGCAGCGCCGTCGGTTGTGTCACCACCGCAACGCCGTTGACAGGTTTCAGGAAATTTTCGTTATCGGAACTCCAACTGATGCCGGATACAAATGGTCCCACGCGCGGCAGTTCAAAATTAGTGCGCACGGCTGATAGATCGCCTAATACGAGTCCGTTTTTTACGAACGCAGAGAACTGTGCTGGATCGGTCAGGTTGTTTATCGCTGCACCGTTGATGTCGAGGCTGGTCAAGGCATAGTCGTAAACGATGAACTCGTCGATCTGACCCTGAAATGGGGCATCCCATCCATAATTAACCCCAAGTGCAAAATGCCCGCCGGTGCCATTGAAAAGATCTGGACGCGGCATGGAGCCACTCAATTGCCCATTAATAAAGAGCCGCGCAAATCCATCAGCGTAAGTGATCGCAACGTGCTGCCACACATCAAGAGGGGTCTCAGTTGGATGTATGATTTGATTCCAATTTTCTACTGTCGTACCAGGCGCAACATATTTACTCCACAGTAATCCGGTCGTTGTGAAGTGACTGGCACTACCAGGAATGTAACTAATCCATTGGTCGGGGAGTGTCGTTGATAAGAAGAAGGCTGGGGTATAAGCCGTCAATGCACTGGCTTTCATCCAGAACGAAACCGTGTATTCACTGGAATTAATAATTTCATCCGGCAGCCTTACGCCATTATCACCCAGGAAGCTATAAGCCTGCCCGGCATAACCCGATGCATAAGAAGGTGTTGTTGCTCCCACATTAATCAGGCTTTGATCTGTTGTCGTTGCAACGGAAAAATTGCCTAACTTGTCCATCAAATTCCCTTCGAAATCATAATGGGCTATCGCATTTCGAAATCCTGGGCGAGCTTGCAGGTTAACCGTAAAGTTTTTGGTTACGCTCTGACCATTAAATTCGATATGCGCAACAAGATCGATGCGTTGATCGCCGCGATCCGGTGTGGGGAAGAAAATTTTTCCGTCGCTGCCAATATAATATTCATCACTGCTTTCCCACCGGATGATTGCGCCGTTTTTACCTTGGACTGGTAGACGATCGCCATCCGTTATGGTCAATGTGGGTTGGATTTCCAGTGCTTCTTTAACAACGCTCAAAGTGTCGGCAGGGTCTTTGAGCGTATCGATTCGCGTACCCCAGATGGATTCGCCATTACTCGACATGGCTGAAAATACCGGGACAAGTTTTTTAAGGTTGTTGTCCCACTGCCACTTCGCAACGCCGTAATAAATACCGGAGGTCAATTCGAGTTTGATGGCATCGCCACTTTGCGCAGCCCAGCTACCAGTTTCAGCGCCCGTCACAGTGCGATCAGCGCGCAGTTCCAGATAGCCGGATTGAATAGCGGAGGTATTAACGGCAGTGCCCTGATTGATAAATTTGTAATAACCGGGAATTTCCTGAGCGTCCACAACATTCAGGATTTCATTGCTCCCTTCGCGACGTTCACCCTCTAAAGGTACATAACGCTGTGGTGAAGCAACCAGCCACCCTGCATGGTTTACAAACATCTCATGAGTGCGGACCGCATGCGCTTCTTTGGTGTTGGGGTAATCCGTGGATGATGCAGGGAATCGTGTGTGGGTCACCAGGATGTGCCGGCCCGTTGCTGCATCGTAATACGCAGAGTTGTGACCGGGAGACAGATAACCCCAGGATCTGCCTTGTTCGCCCACGGTGCGGGTAAATTCAAATCCACCCATCAATTTAGCGCCGATTTCCAAACCGGGCGCACTGGCGATGTCATTGCCAGCCGGGTCGTAGTAGGGGCCATCCGGTGTTTTCGAGCGGGCTATGCGAATGTTGTAGCCACCGTCAGATGCAAATCCGGCAACCGAATAAAACAGGTAATAGTAATCAGCCACAGGACTATAAATTACGAAAGCGCCCTCGACGGCTCTGAAATCACCGCCGAGTAAGCGCTTGCCATAACCTTGACCCGCTTCCGGTTTGCCCGTGGTTTCATCCATGGCCAATATAAAAATACCACCGGAGTAAGAGCCGTAAACCATCCACAAGTTGTTGTCTTTATCGTAGAAAGCGGCAGGGTCGATTACGTTGGGATCGACGGCACCGTTGTATGTGGTTTGGCCGTTATCAAGCGGATATGCGGTAAATTCTTCCGCGTTTCTGTAATCACTGCGCAGGAATATGCCTTTGTTTTTATAAGGGCCTTTAACCTCATCAGCCTCCGCTAATCCCAGGTAGGAACGCCGATGACACACATCGTTACCGTCAACCAGTTGCATACAGTGGTTGTAGTAGAACCAGTATTTACCGTTGGGTGCCTGGATAACATCTGCTGCCCAGTTGCCTGTAAAGCCGTCGGTCCACGCGATACCTTCGGCAATTTCTGTTGTGTACGCGTAATTAAATAATGCACTCTCATCAACAGCTTCATTTACTGATGGCGGCGGAACCAGGTATTCCCAGTTGATAAGATCGCTTGATTTGGCCGCAGCGAGATGTGAACCGAATATGTAATAGGTATCACCCGCTTTCATAATAGATGGATCGTGAACGCCGATATCCTGCCAATTCACAGAGCCGTCTGTTTTCAGCGGAACGCCTTCCGATAAAGTGGGTTTGTAGTAGGTAGGTGCTTCTGATGAGGGGGTGGCAGGCTTGGTCTTTTCATCACTACCACCGCCACCGCAGCCGCCCAAAAGCAGCAGGCCGCTCATGACAAGAGCCAGGTTTGTTAACTTCATGTGGGTGTAACCTCTCGTGTTTGTTATTACTTATTGGTTTTCTGTTCGGGCGGGCCGGGAGGAGAGGTGGCCCGTGGACCGAGGCAATGCTGTACAACAAGGTATTACTGATCATTGTTATATTTATATGTCATACAATAATACTAACTGTGGATGCTGTCACACAATGTGGTGCGCGTAAAGCTGTTTAGAGACCTGTATATACATGTTTACGATAAAATTATAAGATAATAATAGTAAATAGCCGTTTGTTATATATAAATATGTTTTCCCTGATAGAAATAAAGTGTAGTAGTGGCATGCAGAAATGCATTCCGTCAGGTTCGAAAGTGTCCGGCTACAACGTCCGTTTCGCTCCTGAAACAGCTCCATGCAGAAAAATTCGATATCTCACAAAGGAAAGCTTGTTATGCAGCGCATTGTCATTCTCATAAATCTTCTTTTTTCCCTGGCATTGCTAGCCGGGTGCAGCACGGGCAACGTCAAATCATCGACGCCCCAAGCCTTTATCTATGGTGCTGGGCCGGAAGAAACCGGCATTAAGCCTGAAGCTGTTGCCGAAATAGACGGACTGTTGCAATCGTTTATTGAGGAGAAGAAGGCCGCTAACCTCGCTGCCTTTGCGGCAAAAGATGGACGGGTAATTTATTCGAACGCGGTCGGCTGGAAAGATCTGGAAGGGAAAGTACCGGTGTCCATTGATGATTATTACGTGCTTTTTTCGCAGACCAAGGCTGTTACCACCGTTGCCTTCATGACGCTGGTTGAACAGGGGCGCGTGGCGATTGATGATCCGGTTGCAAAATATTTTCCGCAGATTCCTGATGAAGTGGTCACCAGGATTCGTGAGGATGGCACTTACGAAACACGTCCGGTTGCTACGCCCATGACATTTGCTCATCTGATGTCTCATTCATCGGGCTTGGGGGCTGGACTGGCCGGCGAGCTACGCCGCGCTGATCTGCAACGAGATGATCGTCCATCCGGCTTTTTTGGCGGAGCCATTCCTGAGGTGATACCGAGCGGTCAGCGTACGGGTGGTGGTGATCCTCAATCAAAATTGCTCGAAGAGGAAATGCTCGCACTGGTGAAATATCCGCTGGGATTTGATCCGGGCAGTGAATGGAACTACCACGTCAGCACCAATATGCTCGGGTATATGGTTGAACGAATATCCGGCCAGCCACTGCGCCAGTATGTTAAAGAAAACGTTCTCCTGCCCCTGGGCATGAACGATACGGACTGGTATTACGCACCTGATGCTTCAAGTCGTTTTGTTAATGCATACACCCGCGTTGATGGCGAATTAAAACCCGCCTCCAATATGTATAGTGAAGGTGCTGTGAGTGCGGAGCAGACGTATGTCGAAGGCGCGATTGGTTTAAACGGCCCCATTACTGATTACGCGAAGTTCTGCCAGATGTTGCTCAACAAGGGTTCATTCAATGGCAAGCAGATTCTTAAACCCGAAACCATCGAGTTGATGACGACAATTAACCGTTTGCCGATACCCAATGCCGGTGGTGAAGGCTTTCAATTCGGCCTTGGCTTTGAA
>CAYUVQ010000147.1:0-4973 GCA_964448175.1 uncultured Cellvibrionaceae bacterium
ATGGTCCATCCGGACCAGAGCGAACAAGTTCCAGGCATGGTTGAGCGTTACACCTCTACCGTGAAAGCCAGCGGCGGTACTGTTCACCGTCTGGAAGACTGGGGCCGTCGCCAACTGGCTTACCCAATCAACAAAATCCACAAAGCTCACTACATTCTGATGAATATCGAATGTACTGAAGAAGCGCTGGAAGAGTTGACCACCAACTTCCGTTACAACGATGCCATCCTGCGTAATCTGGTGATTCGTGAAGACGAAGCTATCACCGAAGAATCCTTCATCATGAAAGCCGAGAAAGAAGGCCGCGAGCGTAAAGCCCGTCCGCCTCGCGCTGACCGTCGTGATGAAGAGTCGGATTCCGAAGAGTCTGATGACGACGATATGGATTCCGATGAACTTGAAGAACAAGAGCAGGGGGTTTAACAGATGGCACGTTTTTTCCGTCGTCGTAAGTTCTGCCGTTTCACCGCTGAAGGCACCAAGCGTATCGATTACAAAGACATCGAAACGTTGAAAGCCTATATCACTGAAACCGGCAAAATCGTTCCAAGCCGTATCACTGGCACTAAAGCCCGATATCAACGTCAATTGGCGTCCGCGATCAAGCGTGCCCGCTATCTGGCCTTGATTCCGTACACTGATAGTCACGAGTAAGTTTTACCATGCGTGCGCTGGCTGAGTTCATCATGCGCGGCCGCACGCAAGCTGCTGTGGTGGCCGTTCTGGGCACCGCGGTACCCGTGTTGACACCGGCAACCATCGCATTGGTGTCCTTGCGCAAAGGAATGGGTAACGGTCTGTTGATCCTGTTGTGGGGTCTGTTGCCGATGCTGATTTCGCTGGCAATGGGCCAGATGCAGCCACTGATGCCGATCCTGGCTATCAGTGGATTGATGGTGACCTATTTCACGGCCCTGATATTGCGCAACAGTATGTCCTGGCCTTACACCCTTATGGGGTTAGTGGCGCTGAGCATCCTGACTGCACTGTTACAGCTGATGCTGGTGCCGGATCTGCTGGCCCAGCTGACTGACTCCCTGGCGGAGCTTGTAAAGCAGCTGTTCAGTGAGGTGGAACCGTCAGCCGTGACGATGCCCGGTCAGACATTTGTAGTGGGCATGATCGCGTATGTTACGGCCTTGGGTAGCCTGTTTGGTCTGGTGGTGGGGCGTTGGTGGCAGGCGTCACTGTACAATCCCGGCGGATTCGCTGAGGAATTTCAACAGTTTCGTTTGAATACCATTCAGGCAGTTGTTTGTATGGCAGCTGCCATTTATTGCCTGACGCAGTCGCCGGACTATCGCACCTGGGCCACGCTGTTTGTGTTGCCACTGTTAGTCATGGGGGTGGCGATTGTCCACCGCTTTGTTGCGGTCAAGCGCATGGGTACGCAATGGTTGGTCGGATTTTATGTGCTGGTATTCCTGTTGGATGTCATCACACAGTTACTGGTAATCGTGGCTTTTTTAGATACATGGCTGAATTTTCGCGGGCGGTTTAAGCCGAAGCTGTAGCTTAACCTCACAAGCAATGCTCAGCTGCCCGTTGGATAAATGAAACTGAGAGGGTAAACGAGATGGAAGTTATTCTGCTCGATAAAGTGGGTAAATTAGGCAATATCGGTGACAAAGTTACCGTTAAATCAGGTTTTGGTCGTAACTACCTGTTGCCACAAGGCAAGGCTGTTTCTGCAACAGCAAAAAACATCGCTGAGTTTGAAGAGCGCCGTGCCGGACTGGAAGCTGCTGCAGCTGCCAAGAAAGCAGAAGCTGAGGCACGTGCAGCCAAACTGGCTGAGCTGTCTGTCACTATCGCGGCCAACGCAGGTGACGAAGGCCGGCTCTTCGGTTCTATCGGTACACGTGATATCGCTGATGCGATTACCGCTGCCGGCGTAGAAGTGACCAAATCAGAAGTGCGTCTGCCGGAAGGTGTGTTGCGCGAAGTAGGTCAATTCGAAATCGACATCCAGCTGCACCCGGAAGTTGTTCAAATCGTCAAATTGGCGGTGGTTGCAGAGTAATCGCGCAGAACTCTCCTTGTCCTGAAGGGCTGGCGAGTACTGACAAGCGTGACGAAATCGGGCACTATCGACACCCTTTCGGGTTGTTTATAGTGCCCGTTTTTTATTTTTTGATTTATCGAATCATCCGTAGTTATCGCCTATGTCTGAAGCATCCTTTGAACTGCCCCCCGCAGAAGTCGTTGCCCAGAAAACTCTGTTGCCGCATTCAATTGAGGCAGAGCAGGCGGTCCTGGGCGGCTTGATGCTCGACAACAAGCGCCTGGATGCGGTGCTTGAAGTCGTTACCGAGGTTGATTTCTATCGCGAAGATCATCGCCAGATCTTCAAGATGATGCAGATCCTGCAGGAGAACGCCCAGCCGCTGGACGTTATTACCCTGTCAGAGGAGCTGCACCGTCACGATCTGCTGGAGCGGGTTGGCGGGCTGGCTTATCTGGTAGAGATGGCTAACAACACGCCCAGTGCGGCCAACATCGTGGCCTATGCGCGCATTGTGCGCGAGCGCTCCACCCTGCGGCAGCTGATCGCGGCGGCCCAGGAAATCAGTAAATCCAGTTATAACCCCTCCGGTCTCGATTCCGATGATTTGCTGCAGCTGGCAGAAAAACGCGTGGCCGAAATCGCGGAAGACCGTCCCAAAGAAGGGGGTCTTGTTGGCGTTAACGATTTATTAAAAGCAACCGTTCAGCGTATTGATGAACTCTTCCGCTCCGGCAGTGATATCACCGGTGTGCCTTCCGGTATTGCGGATCTGGATCAGCGCACGTCGGGCTGGCAGCCGGGCGAACTGATCATTCTTGCCGCGCGTCCTTCTATGGGTAAGACGGCCTTGGCGCTGAATTTTGTTGAAAGCGCCATGTTCAGTCAGAATCGCCCCGTCCTCGTATTCAGTATGGAGATGCCGTCCGCTGCGATGGTCATGCGGATGATGTCATCCGTAGGTCGGATTGATCAGGGCCGGATGCGGAACGGTAAGTTGACGGAGGAGGATTGGCCCAAACTGTCTTCTGCGGTGGCCAAGATGAAAGATAAGCTCTTGTTCATTGATGATACCCCCGGCCTCAGCCCTCAGGAGCTGCGTGCCCGCGTAAGACGTATTGCCCGTGAACATGGCAATCCCGGCATGATCATGGTGGACTACCTCCAGCTGATGCAGATCGCCGGCTCCAGTGAAGGCCGCACCCAGGAGATTTCGGAGATCTCCCGCTCGCTTAAAGCAATCGCCAAAGAATTTGATTGTCCGGTGATTGCGCTTTCCCAGCTTAACCGGGGAGTGGAGCAGCGCCCGAACAAACGGCCGATGAACTCTGACCTGCGGGAATCCGGTGCGATTGAACAGGATGCTGACGTCATCCTGTTTATCTATCGTGACGAATATTACAACGAGGACAGCCCTGATAAAGGCATCGCTGAACTGATTATCGGTAAGCAGCGTAACGGTGAAATCGGTACCTGCCGGGCGGCCTTCATCGGCAAGTACACCCGCTTCGATAACCTCGCCCCTGAATACTTTCAAAATGATGGCTATTAATTGATCAATCTATAACTATTCTGTCTAATTCGCCACAGGATAAAGCCGGGTAAAAAATGTACTTACCTAGTGCAAAGGTGTATTATCGCGCGCCCGGATATGGGGCGTTTAGTAACAGTTTTGGGTGTATCCGTAATGACAATGCAGGTTTTTCACCACATTCAATCACTGCGCGACGCACTTAGCCAAGAGCGCCGGGCAGGCAAACGTATCGGGTTTGTCCCTACCATGGGGAATCTGCACGATGCCCATATTGAATTGGTGAAGACGGCGCAGCGTAACTGCGATGTGGTGGTAACGAGTATCTTCGTAAACCCCCTGCAGTTCGGTCTGAACGAAGACTGGGACAGATATCCCCGCACCCTGGCCGCCGATACTGCCCGGCTTGAGGCTGCAGAGTGTAGTTATTTGTTCTGTCCGTCTGACCGCGAAATTTACCCTAATGGTATGGCAGAGCAGACCCGGGTGATTGTGCCGACCATGACGAATGTTCTGTGTGGTGCCAGTCGGCCCGGTCACTTCGAAGGGGTGACGACGGTTGTGGCCAAGCTGTTCAATATTGTTCAGCCCGATGAAGCTGTATTCGGTCTTAAGGATTTTCAGCAGCTCGCGGTAATCCGGCGGATGGTGGAAGATCTATGTTTGCCGATCAAGATTGTCGCTGGTGACATAGTGCGGGAACCGGATGGCTTGGCCATGAGTTCACGCAATAGTTTTATCACCCCGGAAGAGCGGCCGCGGGTAGCTCAGCTAAACCGCAGCCTCAACTGGATCAAAGACCAGATTCTGGCCGGAGATACAAACTTTTTGGCGTTGAGAGATGCTGCGTACAAGCAGATTACCGATGCCGGGTTTCGGGTTGATTACGTGAGCATCTGCAACAGCTATACCCTGGAGCCGGCGGCTCACGATGATGGTGATATCACCATTCTGGGGGCCATGTACACGAAAGGCGCCCGTTTGATTGACAATGTTTCAGTGGTGTTGGGCTGACAAACGTCAGGTCTGGTAATAAAAGCAGGAGGAGTGTCATGCTCTCACAAATGTTGAAAGGTAAGCTGCACATGGCCAAGGTCACCCAGGCGGAACTCTGGTATGACGGTTCCTGCGCAATTGATGCCGACCTGGTGGCTTTGGCCGGCTTGCGTGAATTTGAACAGATTGATATCTACAACGTGAATAACGGTGAGCGGTTCCATACCTATATCATTCTTGCCGAACCGGGTTCGGGCACCATCTCCATGAACGGTGCCGCGGCGCGTAAGGTTCAGGTGGGGGATCGGGTTATTATTGCCACCTATGGTCATTACAGTGAAAGCGAGCTGGTCAATTACAAGCCTAAGCTGGTTTATCTTGACGAGAATAATCGCGTCGAACGCACCACCAATACCATCCCCATGCAGGTCGCCTGATTTC
>CAYUVQ010000148.1:0-4784 GCA_964448175.1 uncultured Cellvibrionaceae bacterium
GAAGTTGTGCGGGTGATGCGCGATGCGGGTGTACGGCAATTAATTCACGGCCACACTCACCGGCCCGCACGTCATCCGTTAGCAATTGATGGTATGGCAGCCGAGCGAATCGTGCTTGGCGACTGGCACGATTCGGCGTGGTGTGTCTATGCTGATCCGGGTGGATTGGAGTTGCGTCATTGGCCGATCGCTGGTTAACCCACCATCAGCGATTGGTCATCATCGATAACCCACCGAGGATGACAAAAACGGGCCACCAGGTGAAAAAAGACAAGTCGATCAGAAAGATCAACGCAATAAAAATAATGAACGCGGCCGACACCAGTGAGTTGGCCATCGCAGCACCGAAACCTTCCCGCCGGTAAGCCACAAATGCCTGCTGCAGCGGACCTACCGAAGCCACCAGAATAAACAGCGCCCACCAGTTATCCAGATGCAAGAAGAAAAAATCCACTCCCAGATTGCGCGCCAGAAGTACCACACCGATTAATATAATCGCCAACCCAAGTGGCCATGTCGTCGAACGGATTTTCGACTTTTTGGGTGCGTCGTCCTGCTGCTCTATCTTTTCCGGGTTCATCATGCTGGCTCCTTGATCAATATTCTGGCCCGCTTAGGCGGCCAGTACACCTGAATGAAAACGAAATTCGGTATCCGGACTTTCAATCAAGGTTTTTTCCAGCTGCAGAAAAACCTCAATACGATCATCAATGCTCTTACCCTCCGCCGCCTTGCGCGCGAGATGCAGATAATCTTCGTAGTGCCTGGCTTCAGACTTCAGTAAGGACAAATAAAAGTTCTTCAGCTCATCATCCAAATGCGGCGCCACCTTAGCAAAACGTTCACAGGAACGTGCTTCAATGATGGCCCCGACGATGAGCGTATCAACAAAGCGACCTGGCTCGTGCGTCCGCACCGGTTTGCGCAGCTCGGATGCGTAACGACAGGGGGTAATTTGTTCGTAGGCAATACCCCGGGCTTCCATGATTGCCATCACCTGTTCATAGTGACGCAACTCCTCTCGGGCCAGACGCGACATCTTGTGCATCATTTCAAAATCACCGACATACCGATACATCAAGGTCAATGCGGTTGAGGCGGCTTTCTTTTCACAATTGGCATGATCAAGCAACAGGAGCGCCTGATTCTGCAAGGCGCTTTGGACCCACGCGTCGGGAGTTTCGCATAATAAAAACTGTTGGATTTGTGTTAATGCATTCATGGATTTAAAACTTGGAAGAAATGTAGGGGAAACTTATAAAGGCTCTGGGGTTATCGCACATCCGCCCGCAGGCCCGGCTCGATATAGCGTTCATAATAGGCGCAGGAAAGTGCGTAAAAATCCTGGTCAATCGCTTCGCGAATAGCTTTCAATGACGACTCCTTCCAGGCAGGTTGCAGGCGCAACCCGTACGCTTCCAGATCCTTAATCTGGCTTGCACCGGCACGCAGCAGATCAAACACCCAACAATAAGGATTCTGTTCTTCCTTGAATAGAATTTGCTGATGTTTAATTTGTTGCAGCAATAGTTGCGCATCCACAATCTCGATCATATTTTCCACGACTTGCGCCAAAAATGATTCAAGACGTCGGGCGATAATCAAGCGCTGTTCATGGCTGTAGGCATTCCAGTCAATGACTTCATGAGCAAAGCGTTTGCAGCCGCGGCAAACACTATCGCCAATGCCCGTCGAGCAGATGCCAACACACGGTGTTCTAACAGGTTTAAAAAGGCGCATCTGACATTGAATCGCTAATCATTACATCAGGAATCGAATTCGCTTCCCGATCACTGGCGAGACGCAAGTCTCGCCAGTCACTGTTGTTAATAAGGAAAACCAGCCACGTCCAGGTCAATAGACCAGACTGCACCAGCTCCGGTTAAATAAAGCGTTTTACCTTCAGCACCGCCGAACGCGGCATTGGTGATATTCGCATCAACCTTGATCGTGGCTAAATGGGCACCACTGGGCGCAAAGACACGAACGCGCTGTGCGGTATGTTCAGTCACGTAAATATTACCGAGGCAGTCAATAGCCATACCATCGGGAACCTGAATATCTTCTACCAGGTTTTTACCCTCACCAGGCTGGCCATCTACAATTGGATAAGCCCGCAGAAAACCTTTTTCACCACCACCTGCAACGTAAAGCACATCCTGAGCCGGCGACAATGAAATCCCATTCGGGTTACTGATGCTGTCATCAACAACGGTCACATCACCTGCAGCAGAAACACGGAATACATTGGTATTTTCCTGTCCGCCCGGTGCCGCACTGCGTTGAAAATCCGGATCAGTAAAATAAATCGTACCATCATGCGCTTCTGTTAAATCGTTGGGGGAGTTAAATGCGCTTCCTTGATATTCACCCACAATTTTTTCCCGTGAACCAGTCTGGAGGTCGAACCGCGAAATGGTTTTGTCCGCGTGGACGCCGCCGATAAGAAAACCTTCGCCGTCCAGAGCCAAACCGTTGGTACCGCTATCGGCGACAGCAGTTTCCATCGAACCATCTGCATTCAGACGCTGAATCCGCGATGGAAAACCTTCCTGAAAAGTGAAATCAGAAAAATAAAGTGCACCATTTAACCAGACAGGTCCTTCGTAAAGGCCGGGTTCAGTACGGGTGGTATTGGCTGTGTCTATACGTGTTGCCGTGAGATCACCCGCGGGCGCTTTGCCGGGATTGCCGGGGCAGGTCCACGCAGAAAAATGGGGGACCACTGGCACCTCCTGTTTAGGGATCGCCGCGTCCGCCACGCCTTGGTCCGCCCGACTTTGCTGCGCAGCGGGCTCCTGTGATGGAGTTACCGCCTCTTCACAGGCAACCAGACCCAATATTGCTATCGCGCCGAGTACGGGATGAATAAATTTTTTCATTAATGCGTGCTCCATATTTTTCGCCGATTTTTTATAGGTTTGCAGGTATGTCGGGATATTGCTGCATAAAACGGGGCAGCCAACATAGCACAGCCATCGATTAAAAACGTGGTTTACGGAGGAAATATCCCCGCTAATCCACGGCGTGAGACCACAATGTTTACTAATTGATCGCCCATCTTCCTCCGCATCTGGCAGTAATGCGATCTAATTCCGCAACGGGCAAACGTACTTTGCTGTTCCGATACTCGGGTTAACAGTTTAGAGGGGTTCGTGTATAATTTGCGCCCGATTTACGCCCCTTGCCAGGGGCCTAAATTCATCCATGTAGGTCATGGATAGCCTTCTGACGCAGAGATCCTGCCGAGGGAGTAATCTCACAAACCAGAGGATACAAACCGTGCTTGAAGCCTATCGCAAACATGTCGCAGAACGCGCAGCAGAAGGAGTTCCACCCAAACCACTCAACGCTGAACAGGTTGCAGGATTGGTGGAGCTGTTAAAGAACCCTCCCGCTAATGAAGAACAAACCCTGCTCGACCTGATCACCAACCGCGTTCCGCCCGGCGTGGATGAAGCAGCCTATGTAAAAGCCGCGTTCCTGAGCGCAATTGTCAAAGGCGAAGCCTCCTCTCCTCTGATTGATAAACTCCATGCAATCAAGCTGCTCGGCATGATGCTCGGTGGTTACAACATTGAAACTCTGGTTGATGTGCTCGACGATGCTGAACTGGCCCCTCTGGCCGCTGAGCAACTCAAACACACCCTGTTGATGTTTGATGCGTTCCACGATGTGGAAGAAAAAGCCAAAGCCGGCAATGCCAACGCTCAGGCCGTTATGCAATCCTGGGCTGAAGGTGAATGGTTCACCAAACGCGATAAAGTCCCCGAAAGCATCAAGCTCACCGTATTCAAAGTCACCGGCGAAACCAACACCGATGATCTCTCCCCGGCTCCAGACGCCTGGTCGCGTCCCGATATCCCGCTCCATGCGTTGGCGATGTTCAAGATGGCTCGTGAAGGCCTGACTCCGGACGAGCCAGGCTCTATCGGCCCGATCAAGCAAATCGAACAACTTAAAACTAAAGGCTATCCACTGGCATTTGTGGGCGACGTGGTCGGTACGGGTTCTTCCCGTAAATCTGCCACCAACTCGGTGCTGTGGTTCATTGGCGACGATATTCCCGGCGTACCTAACAAGCGTACTGGCGGTGTGTGTATCGGCAGCAAAGTAGCACCGATCTTCTACAACACCATGGAAGATGCTGGCGCTCTGGTATTTGAAGCACCGGTAGACAACCTGAACATGGGCGATGCGATTGAAATCCGTCCCTATGAAGGCAAGATCATCAACATTGAAACCGGAGCTGTTGTTTCCGAGTTCAGCCTGAAATCCGATGTATTGCTTGACGAAGTTCAGGCTGGTGGTCGTATTCCGCTGATTATCGGTCGTGGCCTGACCACCAAAGCCCGCGCTTCAATGGGTCTTCCACCCAGCACTCTGTTCCGCCTGCCTCAGGCACCGGCTGACAGTGGTAAAGGTTATACCCTGGCGCAGAAGATGGTGGGTAAAGCCTGTGGTGTTGAAGGCATCCGCCCCGGCACTTACTGCGAACCCTACATGACTACCGTTGGCTCCCAGGACACCACGGGTCCGATGACCCGCGACGAATTGAAAGATCTCGCCTGTCTTGGCTTCTCTGCTGACCTGACCATGCAATCTTTCTGTCACACGGCGGCTTATCCTAAGCCGGTGGACATTGAAACCCAGCACACCCTGCCCGACTTCATCATGACCCGTGGCGGTGTATCACTGCGCCCTGGCGATGGCATTATCCACAGCTGGCTTAACCGCATGCTGCTGCCGGATACCGTGGGTACCGGTGGTGACTCTCACACCCG
>CAYUVQ010000149.1:0-4740 GCA_964448175.1 uncultured Cellvibrionaceae bacterium
CCACGCAGTTCCCAACCAAGATTGTGCATATCATGAATCATGCCGATGCCATCGGTATTGTCGCCCAGGATACTGCCATCACTTCTCAACGCCAGTGTGTTGACCGCACCTGCACGCTGCGCACGCTGGGTCAGGTGACCGGCAAAACGGTAGGCGTCCAGCTTGAACGGCATGGTGATATTCAGCCCCCTGCCGCCTTTGCTGAAGAACTCCGTCGCTGCCTGAGCAAATTCATCCGGCGCCACCAGCTGTTTGGTGTAAGTCATATCCTGCCCGGTCTGCTCGGCAAAATGGCGATGAATATGGGGCGATTTACTGTGGTTGATAGGGTTGCCAAACACGGCATAGAGATCAGTCATCGTAAGTCCAGTGTATTGTACGTGTTGTTGTTATCGTTCTGGTGGAGGTGCCATCCTCCCGATGAGGATGGTTTCACTTCGGTTAAATCCAGCTGCGCGCCGGTAAAAACTTTTCGTAAAGTTCAGCTTCCGCAGATCCGGGCGAGGGCTGCCAATCGTACTCCCAGCGCACCAGCGGCGGCAGGGACATCAGGATGGATTCCGTGCGTCCGCCCGTCTGCAAACCGAACAGGGTACCCCGGTCATATACCAGATTGAATTCCACATAACGGCCACGACGGTAGAGCTGAAATTGACGTTCGCGCTCGCCGTAAGCCTGATGTTTGCGCTGTGCCATGATGGGCCGGTAAGCAGGAACGTAGCTGTCACCCACCGCTCGCATAAACGCAAAACTCTGCTCAAAACCACCCACATCGTAATCGTCGAAAAACAGGCCACCCACGCCGCGGGCTTCGTTGCGGTGCTTGAGGAAGAAATACTCATCACACCATTGTTTAAAGCGCGGATATACCTCATCACCAAAGGGCGTGCAGGCTTGCTGCGCGGTGCGATGCCAGTGGCGGCAGTCATCTTCATTGCCGTAATAAGGGGTCAGGTCGTAACCGCCGCCAAACCACCACACAGGCTCTGCGCCCTCCTTCTCGGCGATAAAGAAACGCACATTGGCGTGGCTGGTCGGTACGTAGGGGTTGCGGGGGTGAATCACCAGCGACACCCCCATGGCTTCAAATCCCCGCCCGGCCAGTTCCGGGCGATGCGCTGTGGCGGACGCCGGCATCTGGGTGCCGTAGACGTGGGAGAAATTTACCCCGCCCTTTTCAATAACTGCCCCTTCGGCCAGCACCCGCGAGCGACCGCCACCACCTTCCGCTCTGACCCAGCCGTCCTCAATAAATTTCCCGCCGCCGTCTTCCTCGGCGAGGGCTGCGCAGATACGATCCTGCAGATCCAGTAAGTAAGCCTTTACTGCTGCCTTATCGGGGGCCGTGCCAGGGTTGGTTGTGCTCATAAATCCTCTCACTCTGGTGAGCATGGTCCGGCAGACGCCAGCCACGACAGTTGTGAACCTTTGCAGTGGGGCTGCCATTGTATGCCCTGTGTCGGGCGTAGGTGAAACCATCACCCACCCGCGAAGATACAGGCCGGGCAGTCAGCCCGGCCGGCGGATTTCCCCTGTTAATAAATCGCGAATTTCCGAAGGTTTGGCCCGATGGCCCACCTTACCCTGGGTGATGACATCCAATTGATCCCCGAAGTAGCGGCGCAGCGTTAAGGTATCGCGCGCCGGCTCACGCCCCTGAGGATTGGCCGAGGTCGATACGATCGGCGCGCCGAAGGCACGACACAATCCGGCCGCTAAGGGATGGTCAGTTACCCGCAAGGCGATAGACGGAGAGTCTCCAGTGACCCAGAACGGGGCCAGGGAGTTTTTTGGCACCAGCCAGGTGACCGGCCCCGGCCACGAATTTTTCAGTCGTTGACGCTGTAAATCGTCGAGATGATCGATAAATGGCCCGAACTGATGAATATCAGCGGCGATCAGAATGAGACCTTTGGCCATGGGCCGCTGTTTGAGCATCAGTAAATATTCAACAGCACGCCGATCGAACGGATTACACCCCAAACCCCAAACAGCCTCGGTGGGGTACGCAATAACACCGCCACGGCGCATGACATCGGCAGCATGGCGAATACGGGGATTGAGTGACCAATTGGTCATGAAGATGTTCCTGCAACAAATGGGCGGCGCCCGCCCGTTAAACGAGACCGCACTCTAATGCACAGCGCCGGATCGCTCAACAGGCATGGATAGCGTGGACCACTCAAGACACCCTGACATAACCGCCTGGCGTGCTGCTAATCACGCCTTTCAGCTCCAGGCCTATCAACTGTGCCGCGATAACACCAACTCCAAGCGCCGTCCGCTGCGCCAGCGTATCGGCATCAACTGGGTCATAGCCCATGGCTTGCAGTAGTGCTGTTTCCGCAGGTTCGAGCGCTATTTCCGGGCTGCCGCTGTAACTCGACGGGTAATCCAGCCCCACCTGCTGGAAGCCAAGCAGCGCACCCAGCTCCTCCACAACATCTTGGCCGGTCTCCACCAGCTTGGCTCCTTCCCGAATCAGCTTGTGGCACCCGCGTGCCAGGGGATTATGGATCGAACCGGGGATAGCGAAGACCTCGCGGTTCTGCTCCAGCGCCAGTTTGGCCGTAATCAGCGAACCGCTCTGCACTGCCGCTTCTACCACCAGGGTGCCACAACTCAAGCCGCTGATAATGCGATTACGCTGGGGAAAGTTACTGGCATTAGATCGTGTTTCTAATGGAAACTCGGACACCAGTGCTCCACCACGGGCGACGATGTCTTCGGCTAAACGCCGATGGCGCGCCGGGTATACCCGATCAATGCCGGTACCCAGAACCGCTACTGTCCGACCATCCGCTGCCAGCGCACCTGCGTGCGCTGCGCCATCCACCCCCAGCGCCAGCCCACTGGTCACCACGAATCCCGCGCCCGCGAGGAAGCGGGCAAATTGATAAGCATTATCGCTGCCTCCCGGGGTCGGATTGCGGCTACCGACAATAGCCACCTGTGGCAGGTTCAGGCAGGTCGGATCACCGAGGATGAACAACAGCGGCGGCGGCCGACGAATCTCACGCAGCAGCGGCGGGTAATCCGCATCATCCACACTGAGCAACGTCACCTCGGGATGATCCGCCAGCCATGCCAGGTCACGTACAACTTCGCGCCCCACCCGAGTCGATTGAGGTTGCTGCTGGTAATCTCTCAGTGCCTCCACCGCCGCCGGCTTCAGGAGCGGTTGAAGAGTGTGAGGGGGTTGATTGAGGATCGCTGCTGGATTTCCAAAGGCATCCCGTAATCGCCAATAGCTGGCCGGGCCGAAATCCGGTAAACGTTGAAGAATGAGGTGGGCATGGAGAGAGTCGTACATAGACATCCTTGTGAGGTAAAAGCCGCTTCGTCACTGAAGCGGCTGGTTAATCAGAATAGATCAGGGGTTACGCACCTTATCATTTACGGAGAGGGGACGATCAGCCTCTAATACCAGGCCAAAACTCATCTTCTCAAAGGTCCGGAACACCATCAACAGACCAGCGCGCTCATCCGGCAGCTGCACGCGTTCGTTGGTCACCCGGTCACGTACCAGCTCACCGGTCTTATAGATGGCTAATACATTGCCTACCTGAAGCCCCTCACGATCGCCGCGATTCAGGATCACCACGTTCATCTTGCCTACCTGGCTCACGCCACCTTCAACACCCAGGATCACGCCTTCAATCTGCGTATCCGGTGCGCTGGGATAAAAGATGGAATCCACCGAACGCTCTTCATTAGGCAACAAGCGATCGCCCATACGAATTTCTTCGGTGCTGCGGATGGCCTTCACGGTGGCGATGTCGTCTTTCACTGATTGAATACTGACAGTACCGATGCTTTGTGCATGAATACCCAGGAACTCTTTGGTTTCCGGGTCGACATATTTATCGCCCTTGCGGAAGATTCCGTAATTCTTGATATCGCTGCCGAAGTCACCCCGGGCATAGGCTGTATCACCCGCACCGACCACAATGCGTTTTTCCGGACCCGCCAGCATATACGGCGCGCCGTCCAGATCATCCAAATCCAGAATACGGCTGCGGGACAGGAAACTGTCAATGCGGTCCAATGGAATAGCGGGTATCGCATCCTCGTTTGGCAGAACGCGTACGCTTGGACCGAGTTTGGCATCACCAGGTGCCAGACGCACCGTGCGATCCAGCGTCAGGCGCGGCTGGCCGTCGAGGTAGATCAAACGGATCACATCACCGGGATAAATAAGGTGGGGGTTCTCGATCTGCGGATTAACGTGCCAGATTTCCGGCCACATCCACGGCGTATTTAAGAAGGTATTGGAGATATCCCACAGGGTATCGCCTTTTCTTACGGTGTATTCATCGGGATGGTTATCACGCAACAATCCATCCTGAGCCCAAGTCAATACACTCAGCAGGGAGCCTGCGAGTACCGCAATTATCATTTTTTTCATAGAAACCGATCCTGTTTTTTTCGGTCCTGGAAGGTAGCAGCGCCCACTTGCACAGCAGTGTCGCCAAAAGAAGGCTAGCACAAATTTTTACTGCTATTTGCGTTACCCTTAGTCGCGTCACCCTTGAAGTCGGTAGCTACGCCGCCATTTTTAACTTTGTACTGACAAGTAAAGCAGGATTTAACCCTGCCGTTGACGTTATAATAGCCCAATCTACCGCCCGCTGGCTGGCCTGTGTGCGCGGCGTAAATGCTGTGCGATCATCATGTTAGCAGCGGTTATTGTCTTTTTACTAGAAGTTTGTCACAAGCTATGGCGATATTAGAAATACT
>CAYUVQ010000150.1:0-4709 GCA_964448175.1 uncultured Cellvibrionaceae bacterium
GCTGCTTGGAAGATATCGAGCTCTCCTCGATTCCGGTCCAGCATTATGATGGTCGGGGTGCGTAATCCCGGAAATTCATGCTGTGGCAGAGAAAGTATTAGTGGAGCGCCGCCCAATCAGCTGTGATGGCGCAATATTATTGGTAAGATGAGGCGACCGTCGGTTGGTAACGGGACCTTATCGTGAGACGTAACGCATGGGGATTAACGAAGAATCCTGGCTAAATCTAGTGGATGCATTCAGTGGTGCAGCCATTGGCGTGGGTACCTGGCACGATGCGCTGGCTGGGCTTACCGACATGGTGGGTGGGCGGGCCGCGCAGATCATCGGTCTGGGGTCATCGCACTCCGTGCCGTTCAATATCACCTACGCCCTGCCTGATGAATACGGAGAGCATTTTGCCTCCGTTGGCGGAGCTGATCCCGACATTAATCCTGTCATGCGGGTGGGAACCACAATCGCCCCCTTGTGCGTCCGTAACAGCGCCGAATTTGTTTCTCCTGACGTACGCCGTTCCAGCTGGTTCCTGCAAGAGCATGAGCGGCTGTTCGACATATATGGAATTTGTCTCAGCCCGCTGGTGCGTGATGCGGACATGACGGTGGGGATGGCGGTGCTCAGTTCTGCGAAGCAGGGCGATTTTACTCGGGAGCAACAGCAGCTGTTCACCTCTCTGGTGGCCCATGCCCGTGCGGCTGTACTGACACAGCGCGCGCTAGAGCATCAGGGTGCGCACTTGGTAGCCGGTACTTTGGAAGCCATGTCCATGGCGGTTTTTGTTTGCGATGCATCAGCCTGTGTCAGATCGTTTACCCCGAAAGCCGAAGCGTTTTTATCCGAGAACAGTTGCCTATTGTTGCGGCGCAACCAGGTGGTTCTGCCGGACGTGCGCGAAACCCGCCGACTTCACGACAGCATCCGCAAAGCTGCCCAAGACCCGGAGCTGGGAGGGGCGCCAGCTACCCATCGTTTGCTGCTGCATGATCGTAACTACCTGCCTTTTGTTGTGGAGATAGTATCAGTCCCCAAGAATGCTCATATCCTCATGGGGGCCAGGCCGGTATTAGTTGTGGTGCGCAGCAATATCCGCAGCGATAGCGCACGACAATTTTTGCATGACCGTTATTGTCTTACCCCCGCCGAAGCCGCTGTTGCCATCAAGATTGCTGATGGCTTTTCCCCTGAACAAATTGCCCAGCAGCGCCAGACCAGTGTGGCCACAGTACGCAAGCAGCTGCGTATTATTTATGAAAAGCTGGGCGTGCACCGCCAAAGCGAACTGGCTGCCATGGTCAATCAATTGCGTTAGCGCTTTTACCTATCGGAATTGCAACATCTTCCCTGATGTACGCTTCCTGTAAGCACAATCTTATCGATAATTACCGCAGCCCCATTTGCCGCTGTCGCAGCTCTCCAGTGAGCAGGCGGCCGAGTTGAAATTGTCCGCGTCGTTACAACCGAAGACCAGGGCGTAGTTTTTAAACTGGCTTTCACAGGAGCCGCGTGGAATCGGCACAGTATGCTCGCTTCCGTATCCGCCGGGACAGGTAAAACTGTAGTTATACGAGCCGCCTGTGCTGCCGCCACTTCCGCTGCCGCTGTCATAATCGTAGCTGCTGTCGTCATCGCCACCGTCATCAAACAGATCGTCCAAGCAGGCGGTGAGATTCAAGGTGAAAAGTACCAACAGTAAAATCTTGAAGTATTTCATAGCTTTTCTCCTTATTCCGCTTTAGTCAGAACAAACGACTGGTTGGCGATATCTGCCGTGAGTACGGTGATGCTTTCGGCCAGGTTAAGGTGAAAAGATAGCGAGTGAGTGGACTCATTATTGGCAACGGTCAGGCCATAAACGTAGTTCCCATAGCTATCAATGCTGAGGCTGCGGAGACTGGCGGACCCGTCTATTAACTTGCTGTCCTGAAGGTAAAGGCAGGCGGTATCTTCATATAAACTGGATACCACTAGCGCATCCGCGGCGGTGGTGAAAAGGTACTCGATAGAAAAGCTGCCGGAACCATCGTTGAGGATCTGGCAATCGGTTTTCCAGTTCCCCGCAATAGTATTTTGTACAAAAACCTGCTGAACAGAGCGCTGGAACTCATCCTGAGCATCAGTGGTGTCTGCTAAACCTGCCGGCGTTGCAAAGGCCAAAGCGGCCGTAAATACATAGATCGACTTCATAAAAAGCCCCCAAGAGAATAAGAATCCGAAACCTACGGCGGCATCATATAAACCGTGTGGCGCATGTCGCATCATCCAAATGGAGTATGACGTCGGTAATCGGTAGGGCCTTGGGTGCTGCACTGGCTTGTTGATAGCGTAAACTCTTGTGCTATCCAACTCATGGGATTTGCGTATGACTGACGAAATAAAGACGCTCACGAGCAACATCGTTTATTCCAATCGGTGGATGAAAGTCCGCGAAGACACCATCGCAAGGTCATCCGGGCATGAGGGCGTGTATGGTGTGGTAGAAAAGGCGGACTTTGCGGTCATTGCCGCCGTGCAAGATGGGCAGATATATCTGGTGGAACAGTATCGCTATCCCGTCGCTGGCCGCTATTGGGAGCTGCCCCAAGGTTCATGGGAAGCGTCCGATATTGCTCCGGTAGTGCTTGCAGCGGCGGAGCTGCGTGAAGAGACCGGGTTAATCGCCAGTGAGATGTATCACGTGGGTCATCTCTTTCTTGCATACGGTTATTCGACCCAAGGTTACGATATTTTTTTCGCGACCGGTTTAACCCAAGCCACGGCGCAAACAGAACCGGAAGAAGAAGGCTTGATTACCAGAGCATTTGCACTGGAAGAGGTTGAGCGGATGATCCTCTCCGGCAAAATCAAAGACGCAACAACCGTAGCCGCGTTTGGATTGTTGAAGATGAAAAAGTTGATCTGAAGATCTTTACGTCATTAATCGAGAAGCGGGTGGTTTTGTTTCTACCGAAAATATTTTTAAATCAACCGGCAAGTCATTCATGACTTGCCGGTTGCCTTACCATCCCGGCGCAGAGGCGGGCTCGCACTTATTTTAGATGGCTGGGATGTCGACCCAGAAACGCACATCGTCGCACTCGTGGCCGGCGAGTTGGTTATAAGTCCATTCATAACCAGCGCGGAAATTGTTAATGTCCTGGGTGTTCGGATTTGCCAAGCCACTGGACCCATTACGGTGGCCAGCGAACCATTGGTTGCCGTAATAATTGCGACATTCGTTATACACCTGAACATCCAGGCTACGACTACTGTTCATCGCTCCCGATACCGAGTAATCATTAGCACCGTAGCCCCGCCATTCGGGGTGGCATTGTCTCATCATGCCCCAGTTCTGTTTGGTTGCGCCGGCATTAAACGCATCGCCGGTTTTGTTGTCGCCATAGGCGTAGTTCGTATCCAAACGCTCGGTTTCCATCATGGCGGATGCGAGGAAGCGACGATCTGCACCTGCATTGCGGTACGCCTGTTTATTTGCTCCCAGGCCGGAGACGGTGTAACAGCCACAGCTCATGCCGCTGGGGCAGTTCAGGGAGCTAGGGCAGCTGCCGGTCCCGCAGCTGCTGCCACCGCCGTTAGAGCCCCCACTACTGGCTACCCGACAGCTCTGATTATTCTCCCAGCCCCAGCCGTCCCCATCCGGGTCGGACGCGGCGCTGTTGCAAGTTGGATAATTACTGGAACCGCCACCTGATGAACCACCGCTTGCTACGCGACAGCTTTGGTTATTTTCCCAGCCCCAGCCATCCCCGTCGGGGTCGGATGCAGCACTGTTGCAAGTGGGATAGCTACCAGAACTCCCACCGTTAGAGCCACCTGACGAGCTGCCACTGACTACGCGACAGCTCTGGTTATTTTCCCAACCCCATCCGTCGCCATCTGGATCAGACGCGGCACTGGAGCAGGTGGGATAGTTTTGGGCAAAACTTGCTGCGCTGAGCAGCAAGAGTGAAAACATCAGAGCAAGGTGTTTGATGATACTCATTGGTATTGTCCTCGTTATTATGATGAACGGAATGATCCCGGTACGGCGGGGATGTGATGAAGCCGCGGTTTATATGGCCGTACGGCTCCGGCAGGGTTTGTTACCCCGATTTCCTGAGAGCGCACCGAAGTGAGGCATGGCTTTTAAAATTGCCCACAGGAGCGCGGACTACACGTGATTTGTAGTCGGTTACATATTATTTTTATATTTTTAACAATGATTTAATGTGAGGATTATTGATAATTTCGTAACCGGTTACAAGGATTGAAATGTCATTATCTTGCGCAATAGTTATTTCGATTGGATGTAATGAAAGAGGTGTTACAGGAGGCGGGTCTGGCGGGCGAGCCAACCGAGGCAGCCGAGGACGACTCCAGCAGACACCAGCGCGCTTCCCTTAACAAGGGTAAGGGGGTCAAGGGTTGCCAGTTTGGAGTCGATCAAGAGGCCGATATCCTGTACCGGCATCTGGCTGAACACCAGCCAACCAATGACGGCGACCGGGACACCAGTTATGAACCATTGAGTGGGGCGACTAATGGCCGGCTGGGGGTGGAGCTGGGTCATTACTTTGCTAGTGAAACCGTCATCAGCCAGATAATCCTGGTCGTTGCGCAGTTCCCGGGTGAGCAGCAGGTCAAAATCGTCGGTTGAGTTCATGGTGGCCGATGAGTAAGGGTCAATGGGCTTGATCATACGACTTCACTCCAGGATGACAAGAGCCGTTGCA
>CAYUVQ010000151.1:0-2654 GCA_964448175.1 uncultured Cellvibrionaceae bacterium
ACAGCTAACCAGCTGGGCGTCATGAACAGCCCTTGTTGATAATGTTCAATCTGTGCGGATTCTTTGAACAAATTTATTT
The DNA here is from genome assembly GCA_964448175.1 of uncultured Cellvibrionaceae bacterium. Taxonomy (GTDB): domain Bacteria; phylum Pseudomonadota; class Gammaproteobacteria; order Pseudomonadales; family Cellvibrionaceae; genus Cellvibrio. Next base: position 80 of record CAYUVQ010000151.1, read on the forward strand.
TCCGTTCAAGTTCTGCGGGAATCGACATCGTCCGACATGCGTCCCAGAAGGGATCGCCAACTCGTCCATTAGCTTTATAGTGCAGGATCAGGAAATCCCGCACCCGGCGATATTCGAGATCAATATGACGGTTAAATTCTGCCCGATCAATTTCAGCAAAATCCGCATCCGGAAAATGTTCCAACAGCTTCAGGATTGCAACCTGAATCAAATAAATACTGGTAGATTCTAGCGGCTCCAGAAAACCACTCGCCAAACCAATGGCTACACAGTTTTTATTCCAGCTCTTGTTACGGCGCCCCGTAACAAAGCGGAGGAAGTTTGGCTTACCCGCTTCTTCGCCCTTAAGTTGATTACGCAACAGATGCAGTGCCTCATCATCACTCAGGTATTCACTGGAATACACCTGCCCGTTCCCGGTGCGATGCTGCAAAGGAATTCGCCATTGCCAGCCAACCCGCTGGGCAATCGAGCGAGTATAGGGAACAGGTGCAACGCTACGTTCGCTAGGCATTGCAACCGCACGATCACAGGGGAGCCATTGCCGCCAATCTTCGTAACCGGTTTTAAGAGCACCTTCGATTAATAATCCGCGGAATCCGGAGCAATCGATAAATAACTGACCATCAATTTTTTCGCCACTCTCAAGTATTAGCGATTCAATAAACCCTGTATGGGAAGATACGTTAACGTGGCTTATTTTACCTTCAATGCGCGTCACACCTTTTTCAGCAGAATAGTTTCGTAAAAATTTTGCGTAAAGCGAGGCGTCCAGATGAAAAGCGTAACCAAAATCTGAGCGCAGCGAATCGGGATTCGATTCAGGATAGGCAAATTTTTCGGCGGCCGCCGCTACAGCAGCGATGGAGAAATTATCCAGCGGGGTCTTATCTCCCAGTGAGCGCAGATGTAACCAATAATGATGAAAATCAATACCTCTAATATCGTGACCAAAGAGTCCAAACGGATGGATATAGGATGTATCAGGTGCGCCCCATCCGGTGAACTGAATACCCAGTTTGTAAGTTGCATGGGTCGCCCGGATAAATTCATTTTCATCAATTCCAAGCAACTGATTAAAGTGGCGGATGTGGGGAATTGTTGCTTCACCTACACCGACAGTTCCTATTTGTTCAGATTCAACCAGAATAATTTTGCACAGTGTGGATGGCAGGAAACGAGATAATGCGGCGGCAGTCATCCAACCGGCTGTACCACCGCCAACAATAACAATCTGTTGAATTCTTTGGCTCGACATAATTTCCCCATTTATTTTTATCAGGGTTTTATTGTAGTCACAAAACCACACATCATCACGCGTAGCGCAATGAGTTTTTTCTATCGAAAAAAAAGCGCGCCTGAGGCGCGCTTAAAGGAGAGGCTATCACAAACAATTTTAGAAAGTAGCTTTTACAATCAATGCCGCTCGACGATCGTTTACAAACCATGAACGGCCGGCTTCAGTACCTTCACCATCCAACATCATGATGGTTTTAGTTTGTGTATTGGCCAGGTTGGTAAACTGCAGTCCGACGGTTACGTTATCGTTGACGTTGTAGAATATTGAACCATCAAGATAACCCGCATCATCGTTCCACAATGGATATTTACTGATAACATCACGCGTGGTCAGCAAATATCTTGAGCGCCAGTTGTACGCCAGACGTACCGACCAATCGTTCTTATCGTACATACCCACAATATTGAATGTTTCCTTGGATTGGCCCTGCAGCGGAACTCTATCCAGCGAAACACGTGCACCAGTGTCGTTATCACCAGCAACCCAATCCGCATCCTCCAGAGGAACTTCGTTGTTAGGTACGCCGCTCGCATCAATGTAGGTATAGTTAACCTGCAGACCTAAACCATCCCAAGGCGCTGGCAGCATGTCATAAAACTGCTGATAGGCAATTTCAAAACCTTCCATCGTACCTTCGCCACCGTTACGGGTACCGGTCACCTCAACAGTATTAGTGATACCTGTCACCGGGTTTGTGAAGGATGCTGGGTATGCGCCATATACGAAGAAGTTGGAAAGGTCTTTGTAGAACAGTGTTCCTGTCAATGAACCAACTGTTGCGAAATACCATTCCAAAGAAATATCGTACTGGGTAGATTCCATTGGTTTTAGGTAGGGGTTTCCGCCATCACCTTGCCACTCGCTCACGTAAGCTCCCTGGATCGCACGGAACTCATCTTCGGCAGGTGGATTAGCCGGATCGATTGCCGGATAGACACCCTCAACTGATCTTGCACTAAGACGCACTTGGTTTCTTACATCACCCATATCTGGTAATGCAATCGCTTTAGATGCTGCGAAACGTGCAATCAAATCATCGGTCAGCTCCACCTTCAGGTTCAAGCTAGGCAACGTGGTGCTGTAATCATCGACAACCGTAGACAATGTATAAGCATTGTTACCAAAGCCCTGCTCATTAGCAGTCAGATAATTCTCAGCAGTACCGGCCCATCCATTGGCCTCATCCCCGTAAAAAGCTTCGAGGTCGGCGTAAGTGCCATTATCGATGAGAGGCTGTGCGTAAGCTGCCACAATCTCAGGGGTCAACGTGCTTGG
>CAYUVQ010000151.1:2754-4708 GCA_964448175.1 uncultured Cellvibrionaceae bacterium
GATGGATATGGAACCCACTCGCCTGCAGAGGTTTTGGCCAGCGCACGATTCTCAAGCAACACCTGTTTTACCAGGCTCTCTGAGGCATGGAGCAAACCGCCTCCAGGAATATCCATCACTCCGCCGCGATGGAAATCGCTCCAGTCAACGAAGTTATACTCCTGACCAGCTGCAGCGGGATCAGTCAGCCACATCGCTGTTGCGGAATCACTGAATTCCGGCCCTAAACTACCCCAGTTCCACGCGGTATTGCGTACTACCTGCTCACGCTCAGCGAAACGAACACCTGCCTTCACAGCTTTTAACATGCCGCCATCGTCATCGAAGTTGTAGGTCACGTCAAAACGGCTGGCAACCGAGTCGCCTTCAGAGCGCTCGTAGTGATCCATTGCCGCACGCCACCAGTAGCTGTTCGGGTCCTGGAAGTAGTTGGAATCACCAGCAGGGTCACCAGAGAAACCGGGGTAGCCTGTAGCAAAATCATCCGGGTTATTATCCCGCAGGCCATTCCAAGGTTCATTCAAGACAAGGTGGGGAGTGCTGCCGCGGGTGTCATAATCCTGCAGCGCATGGATGCCCATATGAATCACCAGATCGTCATCTACTGTCTCTGCCTCAATGTATTGCAGATCAAGCTCAAACTCCCAGTTATCATCAGGGGTCCACTTGAAATTCAGAGCATAGTCATCAACAACGGTATTGGTTCTTTTATGACGTGTATCAGTTTGGAATTTGTGGCCGAACTGGCCCACCAAAATGCCGTCTCCATAGCTACGGGGGATACGATCTTGGTTCCCGGTCCCGCTACGCCATCCCTCAGTGTCAGTCATTACACCCGCAAGAAAGAGACCTTCGTCATCGAAAATAAACTCGGTTCCATCCAACGGACGGGTAAAACGCTTTTCCACGCCTACGTTAGGATCGTAATAACCATTTTGATATTTGAGTGCGTTCTCAGTCCATGCCAAAGTGGCATCAGAGCGCATAAATTGGAAAGTTGACACTAAAGTTTGGTCAGGAGTCTCCCACTGGAATGCTGCCGCATAACCGTTACGCTCACGGTCATCAAACTTCATCGTGGCATTGGAGCCGTTAGGCATCCAGACCTTGCCAGTACCATCGCCCACAAATGCTTCCGCACCTGGCAGATCCGCTGCGTTGTACTGTACATAAGCATCACTTTGGATGCCGTGGGAAGTACCTTTCAGCTCCGAGTGAGCGACGTTTAACAAAAAGCCTACTTCACCAATACCGGTTTCCCAGCGATCGCTGTAAAGAGCAGAGATTGTTGGGGTCGCTTTCTCAGCCATATCACCGTATGAAATATCACCAGAGATAGCGATTACGCGATCGGGCGAATCAAAAGGTTTACGGGTACGCAGGCTGACGGTACCGCCAATGCCGCCTTCGATCATGTCAGCGGATTGGTTTTTATAAATATCCACACCGCCCATCAATTCTGGCGGAACATCCTGGAAGCTCAAGCCGCGGCCTGAGTTTGCTGTGAAAGAGTCGCGTCCATTGAACTCACTGCGAGTTGCGGTCATACCACGAATCACAGCACCACTACCTTCGACGCTGAAATGGTCCGGGTCATCTACACCGGCAAAGCGCTCAATCGATACACCAGGAAGCCGCTGCATCGCCTCAAGCACACTACGGTCAGGCAGCGAGCCAATATCGGCAGAAGAGATTGAATCTACAAATGTATCAGCGTTTCGCTTGACGTCCTGTGCGTTTTGTAAGTTGGTGCGAACGCCGCTGACGACGATCTCTTCGATTGAACTTTGAGCATCATCTGTTGATTGAGCCAAAGAAGGCGCACTTAATGCCATAACACACATGGCTAAAAGTGACTTCTTAAACTTTATGGGGCCTTTGTAACTGACGTAAGGCGCGTGATTTTTATGAGTAACCATAAACTACCCCTTCTTATATTATTAATAATGTTTTT
>CAYUVQ010000152.1:0-4616 GCA_964448175.1 uncultured Cellvibrionaceae bacterium
AGATTTTCCTGCGGGAGCTGGTTTCAAACGCGTCGGATGCGGCGGATAAGCTGCGGTTTGAGGCGGTGTCCAATGGTGATCTGTATGAAGGTGATACCGACCTGAAGATCCGTGTCAGTTTTGACAAAGATGCTAAAACCCTGACCATCAGCGATAACGGTATCGGTATGTCGCGCGATGAGGTCATTGAAAACCTGGGGACAATTGCCAAGTCGGGTACCGCGCAGTTCATGCAGAAACTGAGTGGCGATCAAAAGAAAGATGCCCAGTTGATCGGCCAGTTTGGTGTCGGTTTCTATTCGGCGTTTATCGTGGCCGACCGGGTGGTAGTGACTACCCGTCGCGCGGGTGCGCCGGCCACTGAAGGGGTTCGCTGGGAATGTTCCGGGGATGCTGAGTTTGTGGTCGAGACCATCGAGAAAGCGAGCCGTGGTACCACTATCGAGCTTCACCTGAAGAGCGATGCGCTGGAGTTCGCAGACAACTGGCGTCTGCGCTCGATCATCAAGAAGTATTCTGATCACATTGCGATCCCGGTGGTCATGCAGAAGCCGGTTGCGATTGACGAAGAAAACAAAGATAAAGAGCCGGAAGATGAGGTGATCAATACCGCCACCGCGCTCTGGACCCGTTCACGCAGTGATGTGACGGATGAAGAATATAAAGAGTTTTACAAGCACGTCAGCCACGATTTCACGGACCCGCTGACCTGGAGCCACAATCGTGTGGAGGGAAACCTCGATTACACCAGCTTGCTGTACATCCCCGCTCGTGCACCCTTTGATCTATACAACCGCGATGCGTCCCGTGGGCTGAAATTGTATGTTCAGCGCACCTTCATTATGGATGACGCCGAGCAGTTCCTGCCGTTGTACCTGCGTTTTGTAAAAGGTGTAGTGGATTCCAACGATCTGTCCCTCAACGTTTCCCGCGAGATCCTTCAGAAGGACCCCAACATCGACACCATGCGCTCTGCGTTGACCAAACGTGTGCTGGAGATGTTGAGCAAGCTGGCGAAAGAGCCGGAGCAATATGCCGGTTTCTGGAAAGAATTTGGGCAGGTGCTCAAAGAAGGTCCGGCGGAAGATTTTGCTAACCGCGAAAAAATTGCCAAGTTGCTGCGCTTCTCTTCAACCCATACCGACAAGCCGGAGCAGGATCAGTCCCTTGAAGATTATGTGGCGCGAATGAAGGAAGGGCAGGAGAAAATTTTCTATATCGCTGCAGAAAATTTCAACACCGCGAAAAGTAGTCCGCACCTTGAGGTGTTCCGCAAAAAAGGTATTGAAGTATTGCTGTTGAGCGATCGTATCGACGAGTGGCTGATGAGCCATTTGTCTGAGTTTGACGGTAAGTCTTTCCAGGATGTCGGCAAGGGTGAACTGGACCTGGGCAAACTGGATACCGAGGAAGAAAAGCAGGCTCAGGAAAAAGTTGCTGAACAATTGAAGCCTTTGCTGGAGCGCGTTAAAACTGCACTGGGTGATCAGGTTGCCGAGGTGCGGATTACCCATCGTCTGACTGATTCCCCCGCGTGTGTGGTGGTAGCAGAGCATGATATGGGCGCGCAGATGCGCCGCATTCTGGAAGCTGCGGGGCAAAAACTGCCGGAAACCAAGCCGATTTTTGAGCTGAACCCGGAGCATCCGCTGGTTAAAAAACTGGAACAGGAATCAAACGATACCCGTTTCTCTGACCTTGCTCATGTGCTGTTTGATCAAGCGAGTCTCGCGGAAGGTGCGCAGCTTCAGGATCCCGCTGCCTATGTGCAACGCTTGAACAAACTTTTGCTTGAACTGAGTAACTAAACACCGCACAGCTGGTTAACTTTCACAAACTCCGGTCCGGCCTCGGTCGGCCGGAGATTTGTTTTTCAATGACTGGAGTGGCCCATGGAATATAAAAAAATTACGTTGCCGGCGGTTAAAAGTATTGCGTTGGTAGCCCACGATAATAAAAAGAAAGATTTGGTGGCCTGGTGTAAAAAACATCAAACAGATCTGGCGGTTCATAAACTTTACGCCACCGGTACTACGGGCCTGATTATTGAAAAAGAGACAGGTTTACCCATCAATAAATTAATCAGTGGCCCTTTGGGCGGCGACCAGCAGGTGGGTTCTCTGATTACTGAAGGTAATATTGATTTTCTAATATTTCTGTGGGACCCGTTCGAGCCTATGCCTCATGATCCCGATGTTAAAGCTTTGTTGCGTATCGCGGCGGTGTGGAATATTCCGATCGCGTGTAATCAGATTTCAGCTGACTTTTTAGTGGCGTCACCTTTATTCCGCAATGAATGTGAGCGCAGCATTCCAGATTACGAAAGTTATATGGCGAAACGTGCTCAATTACCGACCTCGATTTAACATCATCAGGTTCAAGCTCACGTTATCGGTTTTCCTCACATATCGACATATGCTTTCGATGTGGAGATTACTCTTTTCATGTAGGCGAAATACGCTGTTTTGAAGGCTATATTCCTTAATTAATAATTACGGTCGTTACGTTTCTTTACTTATAACAAAAACGGCTAAAAACTCTCATTTTTGTTGTTCTACTCTGGACAATAGCTGCCATTTCCCGTACAAATACGACCCACGGATGCTGTATTTATGCTCCATGGAAAAACTCTGCTGTCCGGTAGTAAGAATCTATCGAGTGGGCGATTTCTGGGGCTGAAAAATATCAAAAGGATAGGGACAAGCGAATCGCGAACATAAAAATAAGAGGTCTCAGTATGGCTGGTCGTGAATCAGGCACAGTAAAGTGGTTTAACAATGCACGCGGTTATGGGTTTATTACCCGTGGTGAAGGTAGTGATGATATTTTTGTTCACTATCGTAACATTCGTGCAGACGGTTATCGTTCTCTCACCGAGGGTCAAGTCGTTGAGTTTGAGTTGATGCAAGGTGACAAGGGTTTACAGGCGGAAGATGTTGTTCCGGTTAGTTGATCTGATCGCTGAACCACATAAAAAACACCGGCATTTGCCGGTGTTTTTTTTGGTTAATTGTGTTTATCAGGGCGTTGAAGAGGCAGGTGGGCTATAGGGTGCGATTTGAATAATCAGACCAAATAGCGGGTGATCCAGATAATGCATCTCATTGCTGCGCATCCGGCGTTCCAGCTCCATTCGTACCACTCGCTTGGTCAGATAAGGCTCGCTGAGGTTCGCCAATGTTGTTTCGGTTGTGATCGCTTCAAAAGATGGCCATTGCTCAAAACCTGACGTATTGGTGGTCGGTTCCGCACGGTCTGCCGCCAGTATTTCCGCCCGCAGCTGGCTTGGTGACTGCGGTAGCTGGGGCCATTCGCCCGGCGCTTGTCCGTAATTGATCTCAAATTCACTGAACCACAGGTTGGTCCGTAGCTGCAGGTACTGCGCAACACTTAAGGTAATGCTCCCTTCCAATTCATGATGGTTACCAAAGGCTTTGCCGCCCTTAATCAGGATGGCCGGTGCGCGCTTTTGATTGCCAATAAATTGCCGCCAGGCTTGATGGGTTAAAACGCGATAACGTGAATCGCGCTGCAATGCGGCGGCGTGATTGCGTAATTTTTTGTCACTGTCAGGAAGCAGATAAAAAGGATCACGCAACAGATCCACTGATGCTGACGGAGTGTCCATCGCCTCGCTCTGCGTGTTGAGTGCATTGGGGTCTTTCAGCTCCACCCAATTCAGTGGATAGCCCAATTTAATATTGGTGGGCCAATGTTCCTGGGTGTCCGGATTCTCCCGTGCAAAGACGATTAGCTCTACTTGATACCAGCGCTGGTTATTAGATTGGGCCTGGCTCAAAGGGCTGAAGCTGGTCATGATAACCACACCGACCAGGGTAATCTGGCGCAGCGTCTTGAATGCGGTGGCAAATCTGTTGCGGGTGTTATTGTTGATCATTTCTTCGTTTTTTCCTTTGCGGATTTTGCCGTGGGCGTACTATCTTGTGTGACCTCTTGCGGTGTCAAGCGGTCCAGCAATTCCTCTACGGTTTGCAGGCGTTTTTCTGTGGACTCCATATCCTGGGTGAATTTCAAAAAGTTGGCTCCTTCCAATTTATAAATATGCGGCTGTTTTTGTACCAGCTGCACAATCGTATAGGGGTCAACGTTGGTTTCACCGGAAAATTCAATGCGCCCGCCACGGGCGCTGGCTTCCAGTTTCGTAATTCCGATATTTTGCGCTTTGATCTTGATCTGGGTGACGCGGAACAGGTTTTTCGTTTGCTCCGGCAGCAGACCAAAGCGATCAATCATTTCGACTTGCAGGTCGCGCAGGCTTTCTGCGGTGTCAGCACCGGCCAGACGTTTATACATTACCAACCGTGTATGAACATCGGGGAGATAATCTGAGGGAATAAGTGCGGGAATCCGCAGGTTCACATCGATAACATCATCGGCGGCGGTGAGGCTGGGTTCTTTGCCCTGACGAATGGCTTTAACGGCGCGATCCAGCATGTCCATATAAAGCGAAAAACCGACGGTCTGAATTTGGCCGGATTGTTCTTCGCCCAGCAATTCTCCCGTGCCGCGAATTTCCATATCGTAAGTCGCCAGTGTAAAACCTGCGCCCAGGTCCTCTGCGCTGGCAATGGCTTCCAGCCGTTTGATCGCGTCTC
>CAYUVQ010000153.1:0-2304 GCA_964448175.1 uncultured Cellvibrionaceae bacterium
GCTTTCTGGCGGAACTGGCGCGGGCTGATGTTGATACTCAGGCGCATACCCGCTTGCCATAAACCCTGCTCATGCCAGCGCACCAGCGTTTTGCAGGCTTCTTCCAACACCCACTGCCCCACGTCAAGAATCATGCCGGAGGTTTCCAATACCGGAATAAAATCAATGGGCGAGATGGTACCTTTGGTGGGATGCAGCCAGCGCAACAATGCCTCCGCACCTTTCACACGGCCGCTGACGACATCAAGTTTTGGCTGGAAATACAATTCGAATTGTTGTTCTTCAAGGGCGCGATGGAGATCACCCTCCATCACCAGTTGCCGGCTGACTTTATCGGCCATTTCTTCGTTAAAAAATTCGATAGAGTCGCGCCCTTTTTCTTTCACCTGATACATCGCCGTATCGGCGTAGCGCAAGAGTTCGTGAACCGAATTGTTGCGGTCGGGATACACGACTACCCCCACGCTGCAGGTTACACGTAATTCCATATTGTCGTGAACGCAGGGCTGGGAAATAATTGCGCGGATTTTTTCACTGATTTCTCCCGCGCGTAATGCAGCAGTTTCCAATTCGTGATCAAGCACCGTAAGTACCACAACAAATTCATCACCACTTAGCCGGGCCACCAGATCTTCATCACGCACCGTGCGCAGCAAGCGACTGGCAACTTCCTGCAAGACGCGATCACCCACCGGATGGCCCAAGGAATCATTAATGTTTTTAAATTGATCCAGGTCGATAAATAACACGGCGCCGTAATAAGAATGTCGCTCTGCCCGGCGTAACTCATGCTCAAGCCGCTCGACCAGCTGAATGCGATTAGGCAGCCCCGTCAAAGCGTCGTGATGAGCCATATACTCCATCTTCGCCTGCGCATTCTTACGCTCGGTTACGTCAACAGATACAATCAACGCAACTTTTTCATCATAAAATGCCATTGGCATGATATGGGTCTGCAGATAGATATTCTCACCGGTCGCGGTGATAAACACTTCTTCAAAGACATCGATCGCCTGCCCACTGCTGATAACACGATGATCGTTATGCAGCATAGTATCGATATCAAACACCGAATTTTTAAGCAGCTGCCGTACGTGCTGATTGCGCATTTGCTCCTGCGTCACCCCCAACTTGTCAGACAGTGCCTTGTTTGCAAATAAATAATAACCGGCGATGTTACGTGCACCGATCATGACCGGCAGGCTGTCGATAATCTGCCGCAGGTGCTCTTCACTTTTACGCAGCGCAAGTTCCACTGCACGCCGTTTTGCCAGAGACAACTCCACCACATCAAGCAATTGATTACTGCTGGTGATCAACTGCGCGAGTTCATCTTTGCGGCGGGCGGGTAACGCAGTAAGACGCTGTACACCGGGATGATCCGGATTGATTTCGTTGATCTCACGGGCGAGTCGGGCGAGGGGTTTGGTGAGCTTGAAATAAAACGCAAAAAATAACAGCAACACTAACAGCATGTTGCGCAATACACCGGTGAACAATGCCCGTTCCGAGCGCGCATAAAACCCCGACAGTGCCTGATCTATATCGGCAGAAAAACGCAGGTTGCCGGCTGTGCCTTCTCCATAACCGGAGATCATCAGATCGATGGAAAATTGTTTGTCGGCATCGGTCAGCAGTTCCGTCAGCCAACGGGTGGTTGATCGTGCAGGTTCACGACTCCCCCGGGCAAGAACGTTACCCAGTTCATCGGTGATAGCAACATCATAAACAAACTCATAGCGCAGCAGCCCATTAACCACTTCGTGGGAAAGTTCATCATCAAGGGTTTGTACTGAGCGAGCGGCAGGCGGCGTGGCCACCTCTAAAACGCGATGGATAAAATGTTCCAGTTCTTTCTGCTGGTTATGAAAATCCAGATACAGCTGAGCCGAACTTAAAATGAAGCTGAGCACAAAAGCCAAAATAATGCCGATCTTGGCTAATTGAAAAGAGATGCCGTGAAAAAATGACGGAGATTTATCTCTCATTGATACGTGTTATCCATAATAGGAATGGCCACAGTGGCCATTGTACTCAGCTGAAATTCGGTGAAGTATAGAACAATATTGATGGGAGGAATCCTGGGGACCAGCTTTTTATACTAATTATTAAAACGCCAGCTAGTTATAGTCGGGTATCCAATTAGTTGTCGGATCAGACGTGGGTTCGGTCCAACCGGCGTTGCTGTCGGATTACGCCTACCGGCTAATTCGACCTACAGGGGATGGATGCCGGCGGGTTAATTCGGCCTACGGGGGGTGGATCATGCATGCGGGTTAATTCGACCTACGGGGTGGATCATGC
>CAYUVQ010000153.1:2404-4537 GCA_964448175.1 uncultured Cellvibrionaceae bacterium
CTACGGGGGGTGGATCATGCATGCGGGTTAATTCGACCTACGGGGTGGATCATGCCCGGGGGTAAGTGCGAGCTGCATCGACGGTTGGAGTACGCTTGCGGGTTAACTTGACTTACATTGGCTGTTGATTGGGTTTTGAGCCGTTCACCTATATTGCTGTCGGATTACGCCCACGGGCTAATTCGACCTACGGGGAATGGATCATGCCTAGCTCGAACAATTTTGGTTGTTGGGTTATGCGTGAGGCTAGCCAGGTAGGTCGAATTAGCCCGTGGGCGTAATCCGACATGGGGTCACCCGGGCAAACTTGCTTTCAAACGTACAACCAGTCATCCCCCTAAAACCTCACACCTGAACCGCGTTGATGTATTGCACCACCGGCGAACGGTCAAAATTAAGCTCGTCCCAATCAGCCGCAACAGCTTCACCCGGCTGGGTCTGCAAGTCGCGGAAATTAAACAAGGTGTCATCAGCCAGTTGCGACGGGACAACATTTTTAATTGCAGAAAAAATGGTTTCGGTACGGCCGGGGTTTTGCTTTTCCCACTCGTTCAACATCTGCTTGATAACCTGCCGCTGCAGGTTATCCTGGGAACCACATAAATTGCAGGGAATAATCGGGAAACCTTTGGCTTCCGCAAATTCGGCAATGTCTTCTTCACGGCAATAAGCCAGCGGACGGATCAGGATATTGCGTTTGTCATCGGACAAAAGTTTAGGCGGCATCGCCTTGAGCTTGCCACCGTAGAACATATTCAAAAACAGCGTCTCAATAATGTCATCGCGATGATGACCCAACGCAATCTTGGTCGCACCTATCTCATTTGCAAAGCCATACAAGGTACCGCGACGCAGGCGCGAACAAAGTCCGCAGGTGGTCTTACCTTCGGGTACCACCTCTTTGACGATGCTGTAGGTGTCCTTTTCGATGATATGAAACGGCACCCCCAGCTCCGTGAGGTATTGCGGCAATACGTGTTCAGGAAAACCAGGTTGCTTCTGATCCATGTTCACCGCGACCAGATCAAATTTAATCGGAGCAGTTTTTTGCAGGCTTATGAGAATATCCAGCATGGTGTAGGAGTCCTTACCGCCGGACAGGCACACCATGACCTTATCGCCCTCTTCAATCATGTTGTAGTCCGTGATGGCACTACCCACCTGCCGCCGCAGGCGCTTTTGCAATTTGTTGAATTCGAGACGTTCTTTGCGGACATGTAATTCTTTCATAAAAATCTTCTGCGGACTGGCGGAATGGACAATGTAGGGGGCTGAGCCAAGGCGCGCATTGTACGGATTTTACTCACAGGAGGGAATTGTCTGTTGCCGTTGCGACTTGCCGCTTTGCCGCCCCATCAGGCAAAGACTTGCCGCTTCAGGCTCCACAGGCACTCCCGTCGCCCTCTGATCCCGGCGAATAATGGGAAACCTGCTCACAAAACGGCAATAACTGCCGCTGGCACAGGCTTTGCTCCAGTGATGTCAGAAAACCTGTTTTGTTTGTTGGGAGAAACTGTCAATGACCCTTTTGCGTGCAGTCCTGCAAAAACTCACTACCCGAAAAGCCACCGATGGTGATACAGCGCCGCTCGTGCAGCACAATCGCCATGCGACCCTGCAGCAGTTACAGGCCAGCAAGCAGATTCTGGAAGTGGTTCCCGCCGGCCAGCAGCGCAGTTACCAGAGCATGATTATCGCCGTTGACGGCGACCGGAACCTGTTGTGGATGGATGATCTTTTTCCGGTGCAAAACGACCTGGAGGTCGGGGATGAAATTACCGTACGTCACCATCGCCATGGTGAAGTCCTGACCTTTACCACCCCCATCATTGCCTGGGGCTCACGCTTCGGGGCCAGCGGCATGGCGGTAGTTTTGCCCGACCACGCCGAATACCGCCCGCGTCGTACCAGCCCACGCTGCGATCTGAGTAATCACACTCCTATTACTGCCAAAATCCGCCTTATGGGGCAGGAAGCCTGTTACGGAACCGTTAAGGATCTGTCCGCTTCGGGCCTGTGTGTTCTGATTCCGGGGAACCTGCTTAACCAGATTCACCGCGACACGGTGCTGCCGCTGTGCGAAGTGCATCTGAGCAACGATCTGCGGATCTATTGCCGGGCCAGAGTAAAGGC
>CAYUVQ010000154.1:0-4458 GCA_964448175.1 uncultured Cellvibrionaceae bacterium
CTTCGCGGAAACGCCAGCGGGTTTCCTTGCCATCCACCACCGGCCAGCGCAGGCCGCGCTCCTGGTGATAGCGATCGAAGGGAGCAAGATCGTGGGCTTTGCCGCGGCCGAAGCGGGCGTACTCTTCAAACAGCCCTTTCTGCACATAAAAGCCGAAGGCTTTGGCTTCATCGTTACGGTAGCCCTCTTCGATATCGGCCACGGGGAACTGGTCTACCTGCCCATTGGCGAACAGTACTTGATACAGGGTTTTACCGCGATAATCCGGTGCTTTCGCCAGCAGTTCTTCGGGCCAGACTTCATCGGTCTTAAGCCGTTTGGAAAACTCGATCAGCTGCCACAGGTCCGAACGCGCTTCGCCGGGTGGCGGAACCAGTTGATGCCAGAACTGCGTGCGTCGCTCCGCGTTGCCGAAGGCGCCTTCTTTTTCTACCCACATGGCGGCCGGCAGGATGAGATCCGCCGCTTGCACCGAGGCGGTGGGATAAACGTCAGACACGATCACAAACGCCTTCGGATTGCGCCAGCCGGGCAGGGTTTCCTGCATGATGTTGGGGCCGGCCTGTACGTTGTTGCAGACCTGGGTCCAGTAAACGCGGACTTCACCATCTTTAAGCTTGCGGCTCTGCTTGACCGCATCCAGCCCCACTTTCTGCGGGATAGTGCCGGGTGGGAGCTTCCAGATTTCTTCTGTTTTGGCGCGGTGTTTAGGGTTGGTAACCAGCATATCCGCCGGCAGGCGGTGGGAGAAGGTGCCCACTTCCCGCGCAGAACCACAGGCAGAGGGTTGTCCGGTCAGGGAAAATGGGCTGTTGCCGGGTTCGCTGATCTTGCCGGTCAGCAGGTGCAGGTTGTAGACCATATTGTTGGCCCAGACGCCGCGAGTGTGCTGGTTGAACCCCATGGTCCACAGCGACATTACCTTGACCTTCGGGTCGGCGTAGAGCTCGGCCAGTTTTTGAAGCCGTTCGGCGGGCACACCGGTTTCTTCCGCCGTGCGTTCCAGTGTGTAAGGCCGGACGAAGGCCGCAAAGTCTTCAAAGTTGATGTCGGACCAGGTGTTGGCTTTATCCGCCCCTTTGGCATTTACCTGACGCGGATCTTCCGGGCGCAGGCCATAGCCGATGTCATCCTGCCCACGCACAAAGCGGGTGTATTTGTTAACAAAGTCCTTGTTCACCTTGTCGTTCTGGATGATGTAATTGGCGATGTAGTTGAGGATGATCAGGTCCGTCTGCGGTTTGAAGATGATGGGAATATCCGCCAACTCAAAACTGCGCGTCTCGTAGGGCGACATAGTCACCACTTTCACGTGATCAAATGACAGGCGCCGGTCGGTGACGCGGCTCCACAGAATCGGGTGCATCTCCGCCATGTTCGCGCCCCAGAGCACGAACGCATCGGCGTGTTCGATATCGTCGTAACAACCCATCGGCTCGTCGATGCCGAAGGTCCGCATAAAACCGCCCACCGCCGAGGCCATACAGTGGCGTGCGTTGGGGTCGAGGTTATTGGTGCGCAGGCCGCCCTTGATCAGCTTCGCCGCCGCGTACGCCTCCCAGATGGTCCACTGGCCGGAGCCGAGCATGGCAATACTGTCAGGACCGGATTCGCGGATCGCCTCTTTGAATTTCTCGGCCATGATGTCGAACGCCTGATCCCAGCTTACCGGCACAAAGTCACCCTGCTTGTCGTACTTGCCGTCTTTCATGCGCAGCATCGGCGTGCGCAACCGGTCGCCGCCGTACATGATCTTCGACAGGAAATACCCTTTGATGCAGTTCAGCCCACGATTCACATCGGCTTTAACATCACCGTGGGTGGCGACAACCTGATTGTCTTTGGTGGCGACCATCACACCACAGCCCACGCCACAGAAGCGGCACGGCGCTTTATCCCACTTGAGTGTGGTCAGTTCGCGGTTGGTAATCAGGTTCGCGGCGCTGGCCGGCAGTGGAAGACCGATTGCGGCAGCGGCAACGGCGGCGGCATTGGCTTTGGCAAATTCCCGACGGGAGAGTGTCATAGTGGGCTGGCCTCTTCTTGCAGAATTTCGTGGTAAACCAGCGCAGCGTTCAGCGCGCCGGGTTGGGCGGTAATGTCATCAATCAGATCCAGGATTTCCTGTTCGCGCGGAGTTTCCATCACCAGCACGAGCTTGCCTTGGTCACTCTGCGCATGAATTTCCACGCCAGGCTTTTCCTCCAGCCATTGATGGATACGGGCTAACGCGGCAGGTTGCACGTGGGCGATGATGCTGGCGATATGCAGCGACTCGGGGTGAAGGGGGATCAGTTCAGCAGACACAGTAAAATCCTTTGCGGGGTGCTTTAACAGCATTTAAATGGGACCGGGGCCAACAAACAGCTGGTACATCCACACCATAAAGCCATAGCCACCCACGATGGCGACGCTCAGGATGGGGAACAAAAACACGATGATAAAAATGAACAGGCGCCATTCTTTGCGCCGTTGTCCATTATCGGTGAGGGTGAGCTGAGGTTCCTGCATTGATGCGGCCTCCCTTATTTTAAAAACCACGGTTGCTTAAAAGGATAGCGGAGATCAATGACAATTCAAAAAAAGAATGGCAGATAAAATTGATTTAAATCAAAGAACGTTATGAATTTACATAAGGAGCGCGTTGTGAACAGATGTTTTGGAGAAAAACCCGCGGTATCGACAAGCTATTTATAACTGCTGGAAAGCGCATCATATCTGCCGTACAGAGCAGGGCTTTTCAGTTTTTTCTGGTTGAATTTTCCTGCGAAGAAAAAATATCAGGCCTGCGAAAAATCCGAAATTAAATTAGTGCGAGTAGAAAAAATAACCTGCATTTTTGCTCAGTTATTGCGGTTGATAATCCACGTTTGTTGCTGACGAAACCGGGGCAATTCATTCGCGTTGATTTCGCTTCACAATGCTGGGTCATTCATGTTAAGCCGAAAAATAAACCCGGCGAATGTGCGGCAGATTAATTATCACCAGCAAGCCAAACACAGCTGCTGCGCCGCCGAGTAACCACTGCAGATCCACCCACTGCGCACAAGCGCCAAAGATAAAAGCACCCAGCGCCGGCCCTGCGCGAAAGGTTAAACCGTACAGCGCCATTACGCGCCCTTTCATTGCCGGCTCACTTAACGTCTGTGCAATTGTTTGCATACCGATATTGCACACCACGTGAAAAATTCCCGCGATACCGATAATCACTACCACCCATTCCAGCTCGCGAGTAAATGAAAACACCACCAAGGTCGCGGCGATGCCAAGGGCTGCACCAAAGGTAATTTTGATCAAATGCTCAGCAGGCTTGGCGCGCAGCATCCACACCGCACCAATCAGCGCGCCAAAGCCTTGGGCGCTCATAAGCCACGACAGAGTTTGCGGACCACCCTGCAGAATATCGCCGGCAATGGCCGGGAATAATTCGCTGAACGGGCGCGCAAGCAGCGCAAAACCCAATGCCAGCATAAACAGGGTTGCGATAACCGGTGTGTGACGAATGTAAGAAAAACCGGAACTGACATCGTGGAAAATATGGGTCGTGCGCGGCGCTAAGCCGGGGCGATTAATATGATGACGCACCCACACAATCGCGCTGACCAGCGCAAAAAACGAAAAGGCATTCGCGAGAAAAACATGTTCAACGTGACCCGTTACCATCACCACTCCGGCAATGGCGGGGCCGAGACTACGCGCAAGATTTACGGCAATAGAGTTGGTGGCAATGGCCTGGGACATGCGTTCCGGCGGTGCCAGTGAGCCAACCACCACCATCCGCACGGGCTGGTTAAAGCCTTGCACACTCGCATCTGTAATCGCCCAGAACAACAATAGCCAGATTGTCAGTACGCCGCTGGCCGTCATGGCCCAGAGGATCAGCGTTAGAAAAATCAGGAGGCTTTGCGTGAGCAGCATCAGGCGGAAAGGGTTGCTGCGATCAGTTACCGCACCCGCCAAGGGTGCCACCCACAAAGCGGCGATAAGATCGCTCATGGCAATGGCGCCGACCCATGCAGGTGAGTGCGTCAACTCCCAGGTCAGCCAACCCACCGCCGTTTTCTGCATCCAGCTGCCAACAGAAGATAAGCCGTGCCCGGTGCTGAAGATCACATAGTAGGGAATACCGTGGCGGGTCGTTAATGAATTCATGTCACCCTTGACAACCAAAACAGCGAATTTACGCCGAGCCCCATTATCCTGCCCGCAGACCAGGCAAACAGCTCGGTTCAACACATAAGTCAGATGATCATGCATCCACACCCAGCACGAATCGTGTAGATCAACCTGTAGGTCGAATTAGCCTAAGCGTAATCCGACAATCGACCTTCGAGAAAATCTCGTTCGCTGTTATTTCGCACGGTGCTGCCTGCAAAATAATGCTTTCATTGCGAGTCTGGTGTCGGATTACGCTTAGGCTAATCCGACCTACGGTTTAAATATGCTTGGGTTAATCCG
>CAYUVQ010000155.1:0-4435 GCA_964448175.1 uncultured Cellvibrionaceae bacterium
TATTGGCTCGGAATGCGTTTTGCAAGTTCCAGTACCGTGAACAGGAACAGAAAATTCGCGGCTTGCTGGAAGCCCAGCAATTGTTTGTTCCCAATTATCAAGAGATAACCGATGCTGAAAGCTTAAGGTTGTTCCTGGCTAATAATCCGCAAGGGGTTGTCATAAAGCCCAAACAGGAAGGTAATAATCGCGGTGTTATCGTTTTACGTGATCCCAATGAAGCCGAGCGCAGTAAAGCACTCGCGGAAGTGGAGATGTATATGGATGCGGGGGTTATTGCAGAGCAATTGATCCCCTATACCAGTGAATATTCCTTTGACGGTATCGGCCAACACTTTTTCATCACCGAAAAGTTTTCGGTGCGTGGACGGTATCCGGTTGAAATCGGTCAACTAGTGCCAGCGGCCATAACACCCGCGCGAGAGGCGGCCATCGTGAATGCCGGCCGGCTTGCTAACTTGATTGTTGGTCAATCCAAGGGCGCTTTCCACAACGAAATTCTAGTCAGTGACGATAATCGAAAGGCTGCTGTCGTAGAGGCAAATCGTCGCCCCGCTGGTATGAAGATCTGGTCATTAGCCAGCCATGTATTCACTCAGGACTTTTATGCGCGATGGGTCGACGCCGTGATCGCCCCGGACGTTACGCAGCCTGCGCTAGTTGCACAAGGAAGCGCCATGACAATCATGTTGCCGCCCGTTACTCCCATGTTAGCAGGACGTATCCTCAATAATCTGGATTCCTTGATTGAGAGTGTTGAAGCTGAATTTAATCTGCAATTCGCTGATATTGCCGGAACAATTACATGGGTCAGTTATGAAGCTATTGCAGCGGATAATAAGTTTCTGCATTCCCCACCCCGGGACAACAGCGATTTTATAGCGTCGCTGGTAATTTATTCGTCCTTGTCAGGCAACGAATTAAAACCCTGCTTTGAGATCATTCGCTCGCTATGGTGCGTGGTATTGAATCGCTTCTTACAGCAATCTGAACAGTTGTTAGCCTAGGAGAGTCACGATGAATATTCTCGTCTTGCATCGTATTCCTTATCACAAGATCAGTTATCACCGCGGAATGGATCATGATCGACACAATGTGTATTACCTGGGCACTGAGCAGGCGCTGGCCACTATTCCCGAGGACCTACCCTGCATTCGTTGGACAAGACCGGGAACACAGGCAACATATTTGGAGGCACAAACAGTTATTGATCAGCATCGAATTACCTTCGATCTAGTCATTTCGCTGTCGGAATATGAACTGCTGGATGCAGCAAAAATCCGGGAAAAATATAACGTTCCTGGTGCTTCTGTTGCCGATGTAAGAAAAGTCCGTGACAAGCTCATCATGAAAAAATGTGTGGCAGATGCGGGATTAACCGTGCCGCAAAATATGTCGCTGGAAGACTTTCTGCAGCAACCTGAATTGCTGACTGGTGCTGTAGTATTAAAACCAATCGATGGTGCCTCCAGTGAAAATGTTCAGATTTATCCTGCCCCTGCAGAATTACAGGAGGTATGTAATAACAGCATGACCGGTATTGCTGCCATCGACCAAAAAAACCACACCGGTTTTCAGGTAGAAGAATTTATTGCTGGAGATATATTACATTTTGACGGACTCGTTGTTGATGGCGAGGTAAAGCTGGTAGTGGCGAGCTGTTATATCGGTACTTGTCTTGCCTACACCATTGGTAACCCACTTGGCTCATATCAGATAGAAACCACCGATAGCCACCGGCAGTGGGTAGCGCAGGTATTGCAGGCTACGAATTTGAAAAACGGGAGCTTTCATCTTGAAGCGATACAGGGCGATAAAGGCTTAGTTTTTTTAGAACTTGCCAATCGTGTAGGTGGTGCGGATGTTGTTGATGCTGTGGAGCACGCAACAGGAGTGCACATGCCGTCGGTAGAACTGAAAATTTATCTGGGCGAAAAGTCGGAGTTTCACATCCAGCAAAATTCGACAAAATTCGGCTGGTTTGTATTTCCCGGTCACCACTTGGTTGACACTCATTGCGCGATCCACGGTGATTCGCAATTTCGTCAACATGCTCAGGTTGTACGCTGGAACCAGTTGGCGCCGGATGCGGCTCTCACCAAACATGTAACCTATCAGGCCAGTGAAGTGCCCGTTGCGGGATTAGTAAAAGGGCGGGACAGCAGCGAAGTTAAATATTTCATGCAATCGTTGTTTGCTGATATCAAGGTTCACGGTATCAGTGTTACTGATCCGGTCTGCTAATTAACTGGAATCCATGTGAAAAATCGCACTCTTCAGCAATTATTTTTTTCCAGGTTCATGGCGGCGTTGGCGGATCATATTATGCTTTTTGCCGTGCCGGTGATCGTCTATTCGCAGACCAAATCCGTGGCCTTATCTGGGATAGCATTTTTTATCGAATGGTTGCCCCGGGTAATTTCACTTCCCGTGGCGGGTTCTTTCAGTGACCGGCTAGGTCCACGTCTTGTCTATCTCGGTGCAGATGCAATCCGCGCGCTGTCCTGTGTCGCAGCGTTTAGCGCAATTTTTCTGTTTAATGCGGACTATTTTGTGGCGCTCACGATTTTCATGGCGATAAGTGCATTTTTCTATGCACAATCGTACATCTCGCTGGAGTCACTGGTTCCCCGATTGGTTCCGGCACCGGATCTTCCCAGAGCCCAAAGCAGACTGCAGGCATTGGAGCAGGGAGCAATGATCTTCGGGCCGACTCTCGGGGCCATTATGTTAGCCATGTTTGAACCGCTGTATGTGTTGTTATTGGCTGGATCGCTGTATGTCGTAGCATTTGGTGGAGTGTTGCGATTAAATTTTCCAGACACCGGCGCAGCTGGAAAAAAAACCGGCAGACTCATTGGTCAGATTGGTGGAGACATGATGAAAGCCTGGCGTATTATTCGCGTCCGGCGCAACCTCATCCTGCTCACGCTGCTGAGCATTAGCATCAACCTGATATTCGGTGTGACTCTGGCAACCGCGGCAGCAATTACCACCGGCTATTTCGAGCGTTCCACCACAGAGTTTGGAATTCTACAAACCATAACCGGGGTCTTTACGATTACCTGCCTGCTGGCTCTTCCCGTGTTTCTGAAACGCACGACGTCTTTCCACTTGGGGATATTTGCTTACTTAATCGTGGTGTTGTGTGGCCTGATCGTCAGTACCGCCAATCATTTCTGGTTATATCTGCTTTGCTATATGGCGATATTGGGTATTGGTGGTTGGTTTAATATTTTCATCCGTACCGAGCGCATATTGTGGATTCCAAAACGTCACTTAGGAAAAACCATAGGGCTCATCGTGTTTTTAAATCAATTGACACTGCCATTGTCTGGACTGCTGGTCAGCTTTACGGAAAACGAAGCTCAGGCAAAATTCCTGTTCGGTGTACTGTCACTATCTGCGTTGGTTGTACTCGCCGTGACGTTCCACAAACTAAAATCAACTTCCCGAATTTTGCAATACGCCTGAGGAGTCGCTGTGAATATTGTTATCATCGGTGCAGGCATAGCTGCTTTTTCTCTGGTGCAATCCATCCGACGAATGAACGCGACCTGTAATATTACAGTCATCACATCCTGCAACGCAGATCAGTATTATAAGCCCAATTTATCGCAAGCCTTGAGTCGCAATATCCCGCTGGAAAAATTAACCACGAGTAAGGCGGAGAACTGGGCGAAGCTCTATGAGGTTAACCTATATTCCAATCAACGAGTCACTGAGATTGATGCACAAGAACAACGAGTTTATGTGGCTGATAAGGATATAGCCTATGACAAGTTAGTACTGGCTACGGGAGCGGAGCCGATAGAGATTCCCGGTCAGGCACGACATAATATTTATCATTTGAACTCCCTGTTGTCGTA
Organism: uncultured Cellvibrionaceae bacterium; assembly: GCA_964448175.1. GTDB lineage: Bacteria > Pseudomonadota > Gammaproteobacteria > Pseudomonadales > Cellvibrionaceae > Cellvibrio. Next base: position 3,870 of record CAYUVQ010000155.1, read on the forward strand.
CACGGGGTTCCGGGCGGAGCTTGCCCGGTATAGAGCAGCTACTATCATTGGTGCGGGCTTGGTTGGTTGTGAACTGGCCAGTGATTTAGCTCAGTCCGGATTCGCCGCCCACCTGCTCTATCCTCGGGATGAGCCCCTAGGAAACTTATTTCCCGCCGCCGTTGGTCGATACGTCAAACAGGCGTTGGAAGTTGCTGGTGTGACGTGCAGTCCGAATCGTAAGGTAGTGCAGATTGACGCTGTAGAAACACAAAAGTCTCTGCAGCTTTCCGACGGCTCCTTGCTGCACTCACAGATTATTGTGAATTGTGCTGGCCTTAAGCCCAACCTTCAGTTAGCCCGTTCCGCCGGGTTAACAGTCAATGAGGGAATTGTCACGGATGAATATCTGCAAACCAGTAAAGAAAATATCTTCGCATTAGGTGATTGTGCTGAAATTAATGGCGCACTGCATCAATATGTTGCACCGATTGTTCAATCCGCTAAGGCATTGGCATCAACACTCTGTGATGCTCCGGTTGCTGTTTCTTTAGGGGCTTATCCCGTGACGGTAAAAATCCAGCAGA
>CAYUVQ010000156.1:0-4385 GCA_964448175.1 uncultured Cellvibrionaceae bacterium
AGCCGCAGCATACTCAACGGCACAGAACCAGAAACCGAGGTGCCGGTTGATGATCTGCCCGAGTATGTATGTGAAGCGGGTTTATATTTCTGCGATGATTTTTCCGCAGGCATGGATAAATGGAATCTGTTGCCGACGACCGAGCATGTGTCGACGCCCGACGGTGTGTTCGACCTGCTGGATGACAACGGCAACAATGTGTTGCGGTATACCGCTAACAAAACCGGCGGTGTGATCGCGCTGGTTGATCCGGCAGAATTTACTGGAGTGACCTCGGCGGATTATTACGTGGAGGCGCGTATTCGTCCGCGTACGAATGGTACGACGGGTAATAAACAGATTTATCTGCTGGCGCGTTATCAGGATGGCAATAACTGGTACGCCGGTGCGTTGAATGTGCAGAACGCGACGACCAGTACTCAAGTTGAAATTGCCATGATGAAAGATGGAGTCCTGTCGCGGCCGTTGCAAGTTAAACGCCCGCTGGAGCAGGGCGCGCGCGACGCGACGGATGGTACCTGGTACACGCTGCGCATTGAGTTAATCGGTGATGCGTTAACGGTGTATCTCGATGGCGAAATGATTGGCAGCCGAAATGACACAACATTTACTTCCGCAGGCTTAATCGGTTTGTGGACGGCAAATAAATCGTTTGAGATCGATGATATAAAAGTTGGCAACGCTAACGATAAACCGGCGCAATTAACTATCGCCCCTGCGAGCACCACTTACGCCGCTGAGGTGAATGATGAGCCTTATGTAATTGACGTAACCGCGATCTCGCCCAGTGGTGTTGCAGATAACTTTACCGTGGTGTCGAGTGATTCCTCGGTGGTTTCAGTCAGCATTGAAGATTCGCAGGTCGCTCTTACGCCCGTGGGCGAGGGTACTGCGGTTATCACAATCACGAGTGGATCAGATGCCAGTCTCACCCGGCGGATCAACGCGACTATTGCGCCGGCGTTTGTTTTGCCTGTGGCAACTTATGAGCTTGAGTGCGCGGCATTTCCTGCACCGGGCAGCGATAATGTACACGTTGATACTCGTTTGACACTCACCTTTGATGATGTGCCATCGTTCGGCGAGGTGGGCGCAATCCGTATCTTCAAAGCCGATGACGACACGCTGGTGGACAGCATCAAACTGGCTTATGAAAAAGATACCATCGGCGCGGGTTCAACCACGCGTACACTGAACACCTTGCCCATTCAATTAACTGGCAACACGGTGACGATTGATCTGCACAGCAACGCTTTGGATTACAACACCACCTACTACGTTGCCATCAGTGCATCGGTCTTCCCCGACGCTGTTTTGGCCGGTGAAACCTTCGCGGGTATTGGCAAAGACGCGGGTTGGTCGTTTACCACCCGAGAAGCGCCGCCCGCGCCTGACACGACGGAGTTAAAGGTAGGCACAGACGGTGCAACCAGTGACTTTGGTTCTGTGCAAGGCGCGTTGAATTTTGTAATGAAAAATATTGCGAGGGAAATTCCGGTCACCATCGAAATCGCAAATGGTGTTTACGAAGAGTTGTTGTATCTGAATAACAAAGACAACCTTACTATTCGCGGCGAAAGTCGTGACGGTGTGATTATTCAGTATCGCAACTCCGAAGGCTTAAACGGTGGCTCAGAAGGTCGCAACGTGTTCCTGATTGCAAACAGTGATCTGGTGACGCTGGAAAATCTCACGCTGCGAAACACGACGCTCATCGGTGAAGGCGGGCAGGCAGAAGCGCTTTATTTCAACGGCCATGATCGACTGATTGCGAAGCACGTCAATTTCTTCAGCGAGCAGGATACCGTTCAGGTAAAAGGTTACAGCTGGTTCTATCAAACGCTGATCGCCGGTAATGTGGATTACATTTGGGGCAACAACCACGTTGCGCTGTTTGAAGAAAGTGAAATCCGCAGCATTGGACGCTCCAGTGGTCACAACAACGGTGGCATTATTCTGCAGGCACGCACAGTCAATGCCACTGACAAAGGCTTTGTATTCCTGAACAGTGAACTGACTCGCGGCGAAGGCCCCACCGGGGAGGAGTTTGCTGATGACACGGTGTGGCTGGCGCGCAGTGGCGGCAGCAATTCGTACTACGACAATATTGTATTTGTGAATACGAAGATGGACAGCCACATCCGTCCCGCTGGCTGGTCCGATAACCCGGTTGCGAATCCTTCCGTACCTTCCGCCGTCAGCGGCTGGCGCGAATACAACAGTATGAACCTCAACGGCGAAAGCCTCGATGTCAGTGGCTGGACGCGCAGCTATACCTTATCGCAAACCGAGTACGAAGCAGAGTTCGCTGATCGGGCGAAAATTTTCTCGGCTTACGGTGAGGGTGCTGGGTGGAATCCACAACCGTGATGTACATGGGGCGTTTGATTTTTATTAATCCAGCTCCCCAATCAAAATAAAAACGCTGCCCGTGAAATGGGCAGCATCAATAAAATTAAAAAGGGAACGTTTGTGTACGGCAATAATAATTTAATGACAAACGAGATATAGCCTATGAAGTACTCCCAATTCCCGCTGATATTTGCCCTCAGCAGTTTTATGGTTGCCTGTGGTGGATCGGGCGGATCGTCAACGCCGTCTTCTTCTTCCAGCGCCACCCAATCTTCATCCAGTGTCAGCAGCACCGTATCATCTTCATCATCAAGCAGTTCTTCCGTTCCGCATACATCGACCGGACTTTCTTGTGAAGACGTTAATCAGCCCCAGGGATTTGCATCCATTGATGACGACGATAGTCCTTATGCTGTTACTGGCGGGGCAGATGTGGGAGATGGTAACTACGAGATTAGTGTGAAGACGGGTGTGGACTTGCGTAACGCAGTTTACAGCAGCACCTCGCCATACCGCGATAAACCGCTTACTGTTTATGTGGATGATCTCATCACCTGGGAAAACTCCAACAACGCCGACATCCGTATTGAACGCTCCAATATTTCGATTATCGGGCGTGGCGATAATGCCGGGTTTGAAGGCGTAGGTATAGAACTGCGTCCGAAGAACAGCAGTACGCCGGTAGAAAATATTGTGATTCGTAATCTTAAGATGCGTCTTGTACCACAGTCGCATGGCTCCGGAGACATCATCAGCCTGGACGGTCGTAACGGTCCCATTCGCAATATCTGGATCGACCATAACGAGTTGCATAACAGCTTGTTTACCGAAGGTTGTACTGAGGAAAATTGCCATAAAGATTTCTATGATGAGTTGGTCAGTGGTCGTGGCGATACCAGCAACGTCACTATCTCTTACAACTACCTGCACGATAGCTGGAAAACCTCGTTGTGGGGTTCTTCTGACAGCTCGGCGGAAGATGTGGGTCGACGCGTGACCTTTCATCACAACCACTGGGAAAAGGTAAATTCCCGTTTGCCGTTGTATCGTTACGGCATGCTGCACATGTTTAATAACTATTATGTTCAGGTGGCGTCAACTGCGATTAATGTACGCATGCAGGCCCGCGCGCTTATCGATGGAAATATTTTTGAAGACGTGCGTAACCCGATTGTGTCTATTGATAGTTCGCAACTCGGATATTGGACAGTGGGCACAGGTGAATACGCCAATCACTTTACAGACATTACGACATCCAATGGATCTTGCACGAGTGGATCGCCGCCTTGTTATGGTGCTCACACTAGATCAACGGATAGCAGTCCTTATGCACCTCCCTACGATTATAGCGATGTGCTGTTACCAACAGCTGAAACCATAGCTCATGTGATAGCCAATGCAGGGGTAGGCAAAATTAATGAATGTCTTTAGCAGGCATCTGATCTAGAATTTAATTTCATTGTCACTGTGCATTTTGCTTTAGACCCGCTTCGGCGGGTTTTTTTATGGCTAAAAAAAGTGTTATAGACCGCTTAATGAAAAACAAAAAGTAAGCAAACGGTTACTATAAATTTCTTTGCAACATGTAAACAGTTACGCCCGATGATGTTGCAGTTTTTATCATCATAACCGGGGCGTTTGCGCAAATAGCAGTTGACCCTCAAAAAGCATTGATGCGACAATCTTCGCGGCGTTTGATAAAACCGATAATAATCAGGCGTAACCATCAACGCAACGTTTGGACAGCAACGCAAAAAACCCAAGCTGCCCCCAAACGGTTTTCCCCAGGAATTTCCCAGCACGATGCTTACAGATTTTTAAATAAAGAATTTGTATCAATAACCTATAAAAATTTCGAGAGAATCAACCATGAATACAGTCAAGCTCACCTTGGTGGTGGCGCTTACGAGCGCTCTTATTGCGTGTGGTGGAGGTGGCTCATCTGGTAGCACTCCCTCCAGCAGCAGTTCCAATCTTCCGATTTCCAGTTCATCCAGCAGTTCGGATGCGTCCAGTGCTGTATCCAGCATTAG
>CAYUVQ010000157.1:0-4294 GCA_964448175.1 uncultured Cellvibrionaceae bacterium
TTAGCCGCTGCGGGTGCAAACGCGATTCTCACGCTTATGCCAAATGACGAAATGCAGCGCAATGCAGTGATTGATTTACCCGAACTCTGTGCAAAGTTGGGGTTGGAATGGTTTCACTTGCCGATTGAGGATGATCATGCACCTGAACAACTTTTTCAGGACGCTTGGCAGAACGCTAGAGAGAAAATTCATGCATTGGTCAATGCCGGTAAAAGCATTGCGATTCACTGCAAAGGTGGCTCAGGGCGCACAGGTCTAGTCGCAGCGCAAATTCTATTGGAGCGCGGCATGCCACTGGATGACGTTATCACGCGCGTTCGCGCGATTCGCCCCAACGCACTACAGGTTCCTGCACATCAGGAATATATCGCTAAGCTCGCACAACAAATCTCTATTTAATGACGTGGATAAAGGATTAGATTATGAAAAAAATCAAAGTCGGTATTAACGGTTTTGGCCGTATTGGTCGTTTGGCATTGCGCTCATCCTGGCATTGGCCAGAGTTTGAGTTTGTGCAAATCAATGACCCCGCTGCCGATGCAGAAACTTATGCGCATTTGCTGAAATTTGATTCGGTACAGGGCACTTGGCCGGAAACGGTTAGTGCAGAAAATGGTGCGCTGATCATTAACGGGAAATCGATTCGCATCACCACCAACAAGGCAATTGCCGACACCGACTGGTCGGGTTGTGATCTGGTGATTGAAGCCAGTGGCAAGATGAAAACCGTTGCCGTATTGCAAGCTTATCTTGACCAAGGCGTTAATCGCGTTGTCGTGAGCGCGCCAGTAAAAGAAACTGGCGCACTGAATATTGTGATGGGTGTAAACCAGCATCTGTTTAATCCCGCCGAGCATCGCATCGTCACCGCTGCATCCTGCACCACCAATTGCCTGGCACCAGTTGTGAAAGTGATTCACGAAAAACTGGGAATCAAACACGGTTCTATTACGACTATTCACAATCTCACCAACACCCAATCCATTCTGGATCAACCGCATAAAGATTTGCGCCGTGCACGTGCATCCGGTTCCAATTTAATTCCGACCACAACCGGATCGGCGACAGCGATTGCTGAAATATTTCCGGAATTGCGCGGCCGCTTGAATGGTCATGCGGTACGAGTTCCTTTGGCCAATGCGTCACTGACGGATTGTGTCTTTGAAGTGGAACGCGCCACCACGGTTGAAGAAGTGAATGGCTTGCTGAAAGCAGCTAGTGAAAACGAATTGCTGAATATTCTGGGCTATGAAGAGCGCCCACTGGTATCTACCGATTACTGCGGTGATCCGCGTTCGTCAATTGTGGATGCCTTATCCACCATGGTGATTAACGGTACCCAGGTGAAAATCTATGCATGGTATGACAACGAGTGGGGCTATTCCAATCGCACGGTTGAATTGGCAAAACTGGTCGGCCTTGCGGGTGCAGGAGCATAAACATGGCAACTACCGGGGCTGGCAAGCTGAGCGCAGAGATAAAACAATATTTTGTTGTCACCGGCAATTATTGGGCATTTACCTTAACCGACGGCGCTTTGCGTATGTTGGTGGTGTTGCACTTTCACCAATTGGGTTATAGCCCGCTGCAAATTGCCGCCCTGTTTTTGTTTTATGAAATTTTTGGTGTGGTCACTAATTTGGTGGGCGGTTATCTCGGTGCCCGCATCGGCCTTAACCGCACCATGAATATCGGCCTCGCACTGCAAGTTATCGCACTGTTGATGCTGGCAGTGCCCACGATCATGCTCAGCCCGATTTGGGTCATGGGCGCACAGGCGCTCTCGGGTATCGCCAAAGACCTCAACAAAATGAGTGCAAAAAGCTCGATTAAATTATTGGTGCCGGGCGATCAACAGGGCAAATTATTTAAATGGGTTGCGCTGCTGACAGGCTCTAAAAATGCATTGAAAGGCGTTGGCTTTTTTCTTGGTGGCGCATTGTTGGCGCTGATGGGTTTTACCGGCGCAGTCGTCGCTATGGCCATCGCGCTGGGTGTGATTTGGCTGGCGAGCCTGATGCTCTTGAAAAAAGATTTGGGCAAAGCCAAAAACAAACCCAAGTTCAGCGAATTGTTTTCAAAAAGCCGTGCAATCAATGTTTTGTCGGCAGCGCGCCTTTTTTTATTCGGCGCGCGCGATGTGTGGTTTGTGGTGGCCTTGCCGGTATTTTTAAGCAGCCAGCTTGGTTGGGATTTTTGGTGGGTGGGCGGCTTTCTGGCGGCCTGGGTGATTGGTTATGGCATTGTCCAATCTATCGCTCCACTGATTATCGGCAAAGCACAAGGCAAGGTTCCTGGTGGTGGCCACGCCTTCCTGTGGGCACTCATCCTGACGGGTATTCCAGCGGCTATTGCACTGGGCATGAGTGCGACCAGCTTGCCGGTGACTCAAGTGTTGATTGGTGGTTTATTGGTATTCGGCGCCGTGTTTGCGATCAATTCATCGCTGCACAGTTATTTGATTGTGAATTACGCGAAGTCCGATGGCGTTTCACTGGATGTCGGTTTTTACTACATGGCAAATGCTTTGGGACGGTTGATAGGTACGCTATTGTCTGGCTGGGTTTATCAGGTTGCCGGGCTGGAAGCGTGTTTGTGGGTATCGACCGGTTTTATTGCGTTGGCAGCGTTAATTTCATTGGCGTTACCAAAACAGGTTGCACCAACGTAATTTTTCTCTGTGATAAGCCGAACAAAAAAAGCCCGACTATTTTTGCAAATAGTCGGGCTTTTTAAACTCCGGATTTACTCTGCTTTTGCAAGCAACTTCAAATACTCTTCTGCGGTTTTCATATCATCGGTCTTGAGGGTTTTTCGTTCAGGGCCTTTACCAATCAACGTAACTTGTTTTGCTGGCTCGCCATGCTCCTGAAATTGTTTCAAGGCTTCAGAATCGGTTTTAAACACCCACACACGGCCATCTTTTTCAAAGGTGACGAAACCGGGTTTATCGTAAGGGTCAGCGAATACAGACATTGAAACAAACGAAGTCAACGCGGCAATTGCCAATGATTTTTTCATGAAATTATCCTCGCAGTGTGCAAATTTACCGGGAACAATTTCAACAGCGGCAAGTTACGGGTTTATGACAGCCGTAACATTTCCGTTAAGATTTAGCCAAATACTGCTGGATTTCCTCCGCTGTAGTTCGCGCCGTCCGTCCTACACCAATAAGCGTGGCAGAAGCCAATCCCGTCCACTCGCCGTAACCGACTAACCACAAGCGTGGTTCGTGTACTGAGCGGGTACCCTCCACATCAACTTTGCCTTCAGAATTGATTACGCCCAATGAATGCAAATGGGAAAGTGCGGGTCGAAATCCGGTACACCATATCACGGCATCCACCGATGTTTTGGAACCGTCTTCCCAGATAACACCGGTCGCCGTGAGCTGTTCGAACGGCCGCACGGAATGCAGTACACCGCGTTCGCGCGCTTCTTTAACGGGTGGCACCATGACCACATCGCCCAAACCACCCACGGGTTGATCAATCTCTCGTCCTTCAAGATGCGCTTTCCAGCGATCCGTAGCGCGCTGAAATAACACACGACCATCCACATCATCGGGTAAAAACAGCGGTTCACTGGGAGTAACCCAGGTGCTATCAGCAAGGCGCGATACTTCCGCGAGAATTTGCGCCCCGGAGTTGCCGCCGCCTACGACCAGCACTTTTTTATCCTGAAAAGGTATTGGGGATTGATAATGGGCGGAGTGGAGCTGAAGCCCCTGAAATAAATCAATACCGGGATAAGGTGGTATGAACGGATTTCGCCAGGTACCGGTGGCACTGACTACGACACGCGCATGCCAGGTCTGGTGTTGGCTGACAACTTCCAGATGATCGCCAAGGTTATTCACGGCATCGACTAACACCGGACGCTGCACCGGAAATTCGTACCGGGATTCATAGTTGGCCAGATACCGAATAACTTGATCGCGACTTGGGTAAGTTTCCTGCGTGGGTGGCATTTGCCAGCCCGATAGCGAACTCCAACTGGACGGTGAGAAGAGACGCAAACTGTCCCAGCCATGCTGCCATGCACCACCGGGAGACGCTTCTGCATCCAAAATAACAAAGGAGTAATCAGTACGGCGCAGATAGTAGGCCACTGACAGAGCGGCTTGACCGCCGCCGATAATAACTACATCAACCATTGTTTCCATCACAACAAAGATCCTTGATCCAAACTCATCGAGAAAGCATTAGCGCTATGCCCGTAATTACCAGGACAGGATAGCGCTAATTCCACAATGAGAGTACGGATTAAGACCTGATGAAGATCTATATCAATG
>CAYUVQ010000158.1:0-2586 GCA_964448175.1 uncultured Cellvibrionaceae bacterium
AATTTTTACCCCAAGGGGTTGCGCCAGAAAGACGAGTTGCACTTCGCCTCCCGAGCGGTCAACTCCTTGGAAATAAATGGTTCGTTTTACGGGCTGCAACGCCCCACCAGCTACGCTAAATGGTATGCCGATACACCGGATGATTTTATCTTCAGTGTGAAAGCATCCCGCTACATCACCCATATCAAACGCCTGCGCGATATCGAACAGCCGCTCGCCAATTTTTTTGCGAGCGGTATGTTCCACCTTAAAGAAAAGCTGGGGCCGTTTCTGTGGCAGTTTCCACCCAGTTTTAAATTCGACGAAACCTTATTTGAAGAATTTCTCACGCAGCTGCCGATGACCAGCGATGCGGCAAAAGCCCATGCCCAGCGCAGCGAGCCGGCCGTGCAACGGGAAGGTTATCTGGAGATTCCCAAAGGCATGCCGCTGCGCCACGCGGTTGAAATCCGCCATGACAGTTTTGTGGATGAAGCCTTCATCAGGCTGCTGCGTGAGCATCGCGTCGCTTTAGTGGTTGCTGACACTGCCGGGCGCTGGCCTTACCTGGAAGATCTCACCAGCGAGTTTGTTTATATGCGTCTGCATGGCGACGTTGAACTTTATAACAGTGGCTATGGCAAAAAGGCGCTCGAGCGCTGGTACAAACGCATCCGCCTGTGGAGTCAGGGACGCCAGCCGGCGGACGCCAATCTGGTAACAAAGGAAAAAGACAAAGCGCGCGGTGGCCGGGATGTCTACTGTTATTTCGATAATACCGACAAACTTTTTGCGCCCTACGATGCTCGCCAGCTGCTGGAATATTTCGGTCTCGCAGACAAACTGGAAGCGGAGCCGGGCAAGATGATGGGAGCCGCTGCATGACCTCAACTTCAGATACGCCGACCAGCTGCCTGCGGATTCTGACCTTGAACTTACACAAGGGTTTTACTGCACTAAATCGCCGCTTTATGTTGCCGGAACTGCGCGAGGCGGTGCGCAGTTCCGGGAGCGATATCGTCTTTCTGCAAGAGGTATTGGGAGAACATAAACACCATGCCTCGCGCTACGCCAACTGGCCGGAAGTCCCCCAGTATGAATTTCTCGCAGACAGCATGTGGTCAGAATATTCCTACGGACGGAATGCTATTTATCCTCACGGCGATCATGGCAACGCCCTGCTGTCGAAATTTCCTATCCTGCGCTACCACAACCTCGACGTGTCCATCGGCACACTTGAACAGCGCGGGCTGTTGCATTCGGTGATTAATGTGCCCGGCCAGACGGAAGTTCACGCCATTTGCGTGCATCTTGGTTTACGCGAGAATCACCGCCAGCAGCAGCTGCAGCTGCTGTGCCGCCTGGTCAACAGCCTGCCTCCGGACGAGCCCGTGATTGTCGCGGGGGACTTTAACGACTGGCGTGTCCGCGCCGACGTGGTTCTGGAGCGATGCGGTATGCAGGAAGTTTTTGTCCAACAATTTGGCAAACCGGCGCGCAGTTTTCCCGCGCGCTGGCCCTGGTTCCGGCTGGACCGTATTTACCTGCGCAACGCCCGGGCGCAGAATCCGCAGGTGCTGCGCCTGCGCCCTTGGTCTCATCTGTCGGATCACGCGCCGCTCGCGGTTGAGGTTCATCTATGAGCGACCCCTGGCGCGCCGGTAATGACATCGAACTGTTGATCAATGGTGAGGCGTTTTTTCCGCGCGTATTTGAAAGCATTCGTAAAGCCAGACGGGAAGTGCTCATCGAAACGTTTATTCTCTGCGATGATGAAGTAGGCAAAGCGCTGCAACAGACCTTGATGTACGCGGCGCGGCGCGGAGTCCACGTGGAATTCACCATCGATGCCTACGGCGGCAATAAAGTCGGAACCGAATTTTTACAAGCCATGGCCGACACCGGCATCCATGTGCACCTGTTTGAACCGACGCGTCATTTATTTAATTTTCGGATGAACGTGTTCCGTCGCCTGCATCGCAAGCTGGTGGTGGTGGATAACGAGGTGGCGTTTATCGGGGGGATTAATTATTGCGCCGATCAACTGAGCAGCTTCGGTGAAGAAGCCAAACAGGATTATTCGGCCCGGTTGCGCGGCCCGATCGTACAGGATATTCATCGTGCTTGCCTGGATCTGTTACGCCACGGGGACAGCCGGCCCCGGCCTTTCTGGCGGCGCGCAAAGACCACGGACATTAACAGTGCGACCGGCAAAGGCGTGCGCGCTTTGTTGACAGTGCGCGACAACGGACTGCATAAACGGGATATTGAAAAACATTATCTGCAGGTGATTCATTCTGCCAAAGAACGCCTGTTACTGGCTCATGCTTATTTTTTTCCGAGTTACGGTATGCTGCGCGCCCTGCGCAATGCTGCCCGCCGCGGTGTCGAGGTAACACTGATGCTGCAGGGCGAACCGGATATGCCGTGGGTGCGGTTATGCACGCAGTTACTGTATGGCTATCTGGTGCGTGAGGGTGTGAAAATTTATGAATACAAAGAACGGCCGTTTCACGGCAAGCTGGCCCTCGCGGACCGGCACTGGGCGACCCTGGGTTCCAGCAATCTCGACCCATTAAGCCTGTCGTTGAACCTGGAAGCCAATGT
>CAYUVQ010000158.1:2686-4250 GCA_964448175.1 uncultured Cellvibrionaceae bacterium
TTCGTGTGTTACGCGTTTAATTTAAATCTCAGTTCATGGATCGGCGGCGTGGCAATGCGCTACCGATTGTATTCCCGACTGGGCCTGCGCGTGTCGACGATTACGCGCGTATTGAGTTTGAGTGTGTTTACCAACAGTCTCGGCTACATCATCGTGGCAGGATTTATCTTCACAGCGGGCTGGGTGAAATTGCCGGCGAGCTGGGCGATCAGCACGAACGTACTGCATATTGCGGGCGTTCTTATGCTGACGATTGCGGTGGGTTATCTTCTGTTATGTCAGTTTTCCAAGCGTCGTTCCTGGTACTGGTCACGCCATGAAGTCAGCTTGCCCGGTTTCAAACTTGCGCTGGCGCAAGCGGGCCTCTCCACGCTGAACTGGTTATTGATGGCATGGCTGATTTTCATTCTGTTGCCGGATGCCGTTTCTTACTCCGCGGTTCTGGGCATTTTATTAATCAGCGGTATCGCGGGAATGATTGCGCAGATTCCAGCGGGGCTTGGCGTACTGGAAGCCGTGTTTATCGGCATTCTCCAACATCAGTTGCCCACCGCCAGCATCGTCGCTGCGCTGATTGCTTACCGGGTGATTTATTTTTTATTGCCGCTGATGGTTGCTTGTGTTGTTTATGTAATTCTTGAGGGCAAAGTCTGGCACTGGCAGAGGCGCGCGCGAGGCAGCGATATGCTGCAGGATGCTCCCGCCGCACTGCGCAATGAGTCGCACCGCCAGCTCCGCGCCTACAAAGATAAACACTGAAGCAGTATCAACGATGTTGAGAGGTTTCTATGAAGCAGAATCACACGTGGCGCGACGGCAACAGCATTGAGCTGCTGATCAACGGCGAGGAATTTTACCCCCGAGTATTTGAATGTATCCGTAATGCCCGGAACGAAGTCCTGCTCGAAACTTTCATCATTGCCGAAGATAAAATCGGTCGCCAGTTACAGGAAGCCTTGATCGCTGCTGCCCATAACGGCGCACGCGTTGAAGTTATGGTTGATGGTTACGGCACCTTTGATTTAAGCACGCCATTTTTAGCTGCCATGGTCGATGCCGGTGTGACCCTGCGCGTATTCGATCCCAGCCCGCGCACCTTCGGCATGCGCACCAATATGTTCCGCCGCCTGCATCGCAAGATTGTGGTAGTGGATGGCACGACCGCTTTTGTCGGCGGCATTAATTTTTCGGAAGAACATATTTCTGAATATGGTGAGATGGCCAAACAGGATTACGCCGTGGCGATTCACGGCCCGATCGTGGCCGATATTCATGCTGCCAGCCTCAGCCTGTTGCGCGAGGCCACCCCCAAAAAAAACGGCTCCATTGATATTCCGGCGGTAACCACTGCTGACAACCCGCCGGCCGGCAGCAGCCGAATGATGGTCGCGGTGCGCGATAACAATCGCCACAAAAGTGATATCGAACGTCTGTATCTGCAGGCCATCAGCGGCGCAAAAAAACGTGTCGTTATTGCTAACGCTTATTTCTTTCCGGGTTACCGTTTGTTGCGCGCGCTGCGCAATGCGTCCCGCAAAGGATTGGAAGTGTTGTTGATCATGCA
>CAYUVQ010000159.1:0-4242 GCA_964448175.1 uncultured Cellvibrionaceae bacterium
AATTATTTTTCAGAACGTTTACTTAACAACCAACAATGATCACAGACTGCGCAACCTGTACATTTGACCAACGACTTATTGGTCGCCGTCCGCTTTCCTGCGGCCAAATATCAAATTGCGTTTACGCCACAGCCATATAACAGGAGCTGACAAACCGTAGACAACAGACATGGTCAGCAAAACACTGGCCTGATCAATAAGCAGTACCGCGAACACGAAAACAATCAACAGCATTACAACGAAAGGCACCCGACCACGAAAATCAATATTTTTGAAACTGCTGTAGCGAAAGTTGGATACCATCAGCAGTCCAGCCAAAGCCGTGACCAATGCTGCAGGTATTGCAGCAAATTCGCCCATTTCGCTGTTATGCCAAGTCCAGACAATACTGGCGATGATCGCAGCGGCAGCCGGACTCGCGAGACCAACAAAGTGTTTCTTATCTACCACCCCGATCTGTGTATTGAAGCGAGCGAGACGAAGTGCAGCGCAGGCGGCATATATAAACGCGGCCGCCCAGCCTAGCTTGCCGAGATCATGCAGCGACCAGCTGAACATCACCAAGGCCGGCGCCAAACCAAAAGAAACCATATCCGACAAACTATCGTATTGTTCGCCAAACGCGCTGGATGTATTGGTAATGCGCGCCACCCGCCCATCCATGCCGTCAAAAATCATGGCAATGAAGATCGCAATGGCTGCGCTGTCAAAGTTGCCGTGCATGGCTGCGATGATGGCGTAGAAGCCGGCAAAGAGAGCGGCGGTTGTAAACAGGTTCGGCAATAGATAGACGCCGCGGTGGCGTACCTTCTTCCCATTCTCCGAAACCTCTTCGACGTGCTCATCGAAAGGCAGTAAGCTCTCGCTTTCTGAATCCTGGATCTTGGTTTGCTCTGTCTCTTGGTTTGTCATATTTAACCTCTTGTTTTGCAAGAGCGCCATTGTACACAGGTGGTGTAATGGCGCATCCAATAAAAAACGCGGCTATAGCCGCGTTTTTTTTGGACATACCTAAGACCTTGAAATTAATTCTTGGTTTGGTCGATGATCTTGTTAGCTTGAATCCAAGGCATCATGGCACGCAATTTTCCACCCACTTGTTCAATAGGGTGCGCTGCGTTATTGCGACGATATGCTGTCATTGAAGAATAGTTGGTAGCGCCTTCCATGATAAATTTCTTGGCGTATTCGCCGTTCTGAATATCTTTCAACGCTTCACGCATTGCCTTGCGCGATTCATCGTTGATAACGCGCGGGCCAGTTACATACTCTCCGTACTCGGCATTATTGGAGATCGAGTAGTTCATGTTGGCAATGCCGCCTTCGTACATCAGGTCGACAATCAACTTCAGCTCGTGCAAACACTCGAAATAAGCCATTTCGGGCTCATAGCCAGCTTCGACCAGCGTCTCAAAACCTGCTTTAACCAACTCAACGCAACCACCGCAAAGCACAGCCTGCTCACCGAACAGGTCCGTCTCTGTTTCATCTTTAAAGGTGGTTTCAATGATGCCGGTACGGCCACCGCCGACACCTGACGCGTAGGACAGCGCTAAGTCTTTAGCTTTGCCGGAGGCGTCCTGGTAGATCGCGATCAGGTCCGGAATACCGCCGCCTTTAACAAACTCAGAGCGGACGGTATGGCCTGGGGCCTTAGGCGCAATCATGATTACATCCAAGTCTGCGCGGGGTACAACCTGGTTGTAGTGAATAGCAAACCCATGAGCAAAAGCCAGTGCAGCGCCTTTCTTGATGTTTGGTTCAATTTCTTCTTTATATAGACGAGACTGGAACTCATCAGGAGTCAGAATCATTACCAGGTCTGCTGATGCTACAGCGGATGGCACATCGGTAACCTTCAAGCCATGCGCTTCTGCTTTTTTTACCGTCGGAGAACCTGGACGCAGCCCTACAACTACATCAACACCCGAATCTTTCAGGTTGCAAGCATGGGCATGCCCTTGTGAACCGTAACCAATGATGGCTACTTTCTTGGATTGAATAATAGAAAGATCACAATCTTTATCGTAATAAACGTGCATGACAGACTCCTGAATGAAATTAGCACTTGCGATTGCCACGCTCATCCGGAGATGCCGCAGCCCTAAAAAGGCGGGTAGTGTAGAAAACTTTTTTCATGGCGTAAAATGATATATTCGCAACTCGATAATGCAGAATACGCAACATTATGGATACGACCAAGCTTAAACTCTTTTGCGCTCTCGCTGATACCCTGCATTTCGGCCGGGCAGCGGTACTGTGCCACGTAAGCCCTTCGACAATCAGCCGCAGCATCAAACATCTTGAAGAAGATCTGGGAGTCAGCCTGTTTGAGCGCGACAATCGCTCTGTTGCTCTTACCCCCGAAGGTCAGAGCTTTCTTATCTTTGCCCGGGAAGTACTGCAGCAGTGGGACACCTATCAGGAGTCGCTCCTCGCCAACGCGGATCAATTGCGCGGACAGCTGAGTATCTATTGCTCTGTTACCGCAAGCTATAGTTTTCTCTTCGACATTCTCACCGAATTCCGCGTTACGCACCCTGGTATCGCCATTAAGCTACACACGGGTGACCCGGCTCAATCGATTCAGCGAGTGCTGGCCGGCAGTGAAGACATTGCCATTGCTGCAAAACCGGAAAAATTACCGGCGGGACTCAGTTTTAAACTGATCGCACGATCACCCCTTATATTCATCGCACCCCGCGATGGTAAAACGTGGCAGCCCCCCAGCCCCGTGGCACGCGATTTCTGGCCACGAATTCCGATGATTCTCTCCGAAGAGGGATTGGCGCGCGAGCGATTGGATCTTTGGTTTGCAGAACAGCAGATTCAGCCCAACATCTACGCCGAAGTGAAAGGTAACGAAGCGATCGTCAGCATGGTCAGTCTTGGATTCGGGGTGGGCGTGTTGCCGAAGATCGTACTGGATAACAGCCCTTTGGCCGAGCGAGTGCAGCCATTGCATCACCAACCTGATCTGGGGCCTTATGACCTGGGCATCTGCGTCATGGAAAAACGACTTAAAAGTCCGATTGTGAGTGCTTTTTGGCAACAGCTGCCCGCTTAAGAATGGGCGTGCGGAACGTAAAAAAAAAGCCGATCGTGTTGATCGGCTTTCTTTAATATCAATGAGAAGCTTATAAACTCAAAACTTTCTCACCGCGGGATATCCCACTAACACCACTACGCACCACCTCAAGAATGGCAGCGTCACCGACTGCCTGCAAGAAGGCATCGAGTTTATCGCTGGTGCCTGTGATCTGGATGATATACAGCGAGCTGGTAACATCCACGATCTGGCCACGAAAGATATCAACACAGCGCTTCACTTCAGCCCGCTGAGCGCCCGCCGCTTTTACTTTCACTAACATCAGTTCGCGCTCAATGTGCGCACCTTCAGTCAGATCCACCAGTTTCACGACATCAATCAGCTTGTTGAGATGCTTGGTGATTTGCTCAATCTTGTGCTCATCACCCAGGGTCGTCAGGGTCAGTCGCGACAAGGTGGGATCTTCCGTGGGCGCTACGGTCAGGCTCTCGATGTTGTAGCCGCGCTGGGAAAACAAACCGACAACACGGGACAAGGCGCCGGGGGCGTTTTCCATTAATACAGAAATAATACGTCTCATATCAGGTACGCTCCGTCTTGCTCAAGAACATATCCCGCATGGAACCGTTCGGCGCCACATGCATGGGATATACGTGTTCGGATTGATCAACCATGATGTCCATAAATACCACCCGGTCTTTCAGCGCAAAACACTCTTCCAGTTTTGCCTTGAGCTCTTCTTTTTTAGTCACGCGCATACCGACATGGCCATAGGCTTCAGCCAGTTTGATGAAGTCCGGCAATGAATCTTCGTACAAGCTTTCTGCATAACGACCGGCGTACTGCATATCCTGCCACTGGCGGACCATACCCAATGCCTGGTTGTTCAAGCAGATGATTTTTACCGGCAGATGGTATTGCGTGCAGGTAGACAACTCCTGAATACACATCTGGATACTGCCTTCGCCGGTAACGCAAACAACCGTCGCATCGCGATGTGCAATCTGCACCCCCATAGCTGCAGGCAGGCCAAAGCCCATGGTTCCAAGCCCGCCGGAGTTGATCCAGCGACGCGGTTTGGCAAAGGGGTAGTACTGCGCCGTGAACATCTGGTGCTGACCGACATCCGAAGTCACATAAGCATCGCCCTTGGTGACTTCATATATGGCAGAGATAACTTCCTGCGGTTTGAT
>CAYUVQ010000160.1:0-4237 GCA_964448175.1 uncultured Cellvibrionaceae bacterium
TGGCCAGGCTGTTGAGCTACTGGGTATCAGCAGCAGCTGGCATTTTTAATACATTAAACCGAAACCACCTACGCAGAGTTGTTGAATGAACGCCATCAAAATCAAAGACGCAGAGGATCTTGCGAAGATGCGTAACGCCGGGCAGTTACTGGCCCGGGTTTTCGTGATGCTGGATGATTTTGTACGGGAAGGCGTTACAACCATGGAGATCAACCAGCGGGTGGAGGAGTTTATTGTCAACGACCTCCAGGCGCGCCCCGCCAGTAAAGGCCAGTATGATTATCCCTACGTGCTCAATACCTCAGTGAACGAGGTGGTGTGCCACGGCATGCCAAAAGCCAGTGAAAAACTGAGGTCAGGCAGCATTGTTAACCTGGACATCACGCTGGAGAAGAATGGTTTTATTGCAGACTCCAGCAAGATGTACATGATCGGGGAGGTATCGCCGGTAGCAAGGCGACTGGTGAAGACGACCTATGACGCCATGTGGGCCGGTATCCGGCAGGTCAAGCCGGGTGCTCGCTTGGGGGATATAGGCCATGCGATTCAGCGCTACGCAGAGTCAGCTGGTTACAGTGTGGTGCGGGAATATTGCGGTCACGGCATTGGTCGGCAGATGCACGAAGAGCCGCAGGTTCTGCATTACGGTAAAGCCGGCACGGGCGTGATCCTGAAAGAAGGTATGGTCTTCACCATTGAGCCGATGATCAATCAGGGTGATCACCGCGTAAAAACGTTAAAAGACGGTTGGACGGTGGTTACTCGTGACAAAAAGCTGTCCGCGCAGTGGGAACACACGGTGGCTGTTACCAAAGAGGGGTTTGAGGTGTTGACCCTGCGCCCGGAGGAAGAGCTTACGGGCTAGCCGATGATTCCCTTGATCCGGTGGGCGCAGGAGACGCGGGCGGTGACGGTATTGCTTATGCGGCAGACACCGGCGCCGGTTTACGAGTAGCGGGCTTTACGCCGATTTTGCGCACAGTGTTTCCCTCTATTTCCACGATGGTCCACACCATCCCATTCCAATCCACATGATCACCTACCACCGGCTTACCGCCGATCATCTGCGTGACCAGTGATCCCAGGGTCTGCTGACCATCCAGGCCGCCCAGATCGAACGCATACAGCATGGCCAGGTCCTGCAATTCGGCATCGGCCTCCAGGATAAAGTCGCCGAAGAAGCTCATATCCAGATTGCGCTGCGGCGCTTCACTGAACAGTTTGCCCAACGCGGGCAGGTCATATTCATGGCCCATGACGCAGAGGATGTCCCCCGCCATCAAGCGGGTGCTGCCCGAGGGGTGAAGCAGTTGCTGATCACGAAACAGCGCGGCAATACGGGTGTTTTCGGGCATATGCAACTCGCGCAGGGCAGCCCCGATACACCATTTCTCGGCCCCCAGTTTGTAGATAAACATCTCCCATTGACTGGACAAATGAATCTCCAGGCCAGTCCGTAAAAACGGCATTGGAACCGAGGGGACTACGACGTTGGCTTTACGGGCGGCGAAAGTCAGTGTGGTGCCTTGCAGTAACAGCGACACTAAGACGATAAAGAAAGCCACATTGAAAAACAGCTGGGCGTTTTCGAGGCCGGCCATCATCGGAAATACCGCCAGAATCACCGGCACGGCGCCACGCAGACCTACCCAGCAGATGAACCCACGTTCACGCCAGTTGAAATTGCGGAACGGCAGCAGCCCGATCAGGACCGACAGCGGGCGTGCGAACAAAATCATCCACAGCGCCAGACCGAGCGCGGGCAGGGCGATGGGAAGCAGTTGGCTGGGCGTGAGCAAGAGGCCCAGCACCAGGAACATGCCAATCTGGCTCAGCCAGGCGAGACCATCGAACATATGCAGGATGCCGTAACGGTTACGGATCGGGCGGTTGCCCAACAGCAGACCGCAGAGGTAAATCGACAGGATGCCACTGCCACCCACGGCGGTGGTAATTGCATAGATGATCAGGCCGCCGCTGACCGCCAGCAGAGGGTAAAGACCATCTGCCAACTGCATGCGGTTGATGAGTTGCAGCAACAGCCAGCCGCCAAGCAGACCTAACAGAATACCCAAGCCGAACTGTTGGATGAGCTGTACCAGAAAGCTCAGGCTGAATTCACTTTGGCCGGCTGCAATCATGTCGATCAGCGCGATGGTCAGGAACATCGCCATGGGGTCGTTGCTGCCTGACTCGATCTCCAGGGTGGCGCTGACACGCTCGTTCAGGCCGCGCCCACCGAGCAGCGAGAACACGGCTGCGGCATCCGTTGAGCCCACAATGGCTCCAATCAGCAAGCCTTGGATAAGATCCAGATCAAACAGCCAGGCGGCCAGTACGCCGGTGAGCCCGGCGGTGATGACCACACCGAGGGTCGCGAGTGACAACGCGGGCCAGAGCGCAACCCGGAAGGTGGCGGCGCGGGTACGCATACCACCGTCGAGTAGAATCACCGCCAGCGCCAGGTTGCTCACGAGATAAGCCAGCGGATAGTTGTTGAAGACAATCCCACCGACACCGTCGACGCCGGCGATCATGCCCACCGCAAGAAAGATCACCAGTATTGGAATGCCCAAACGCGAGGAAAATGAACTGACCAGGATGCTGGCTACCACCAAAACGGCGCCGATTAGGAGAATGGTGTTGATAGTACTCGCGTCCAAAATAAAGCCGTTCCTGAGAATTATGAGATAGACAGGCAAATCGCATGCCAGCGGATTTTAACCTGAGCCGGTGGTTCACTGTCAAAAGAAGATTTTCGTCATAAGGTTATTCTTTCGTCACGATCTGGTCATATTTGCCTGTCAATCTAACGACATAAAATCCTGAAGCAACAATAACAGCGGGCGAATTATGTTGGATCTGGGATGGGCAGAATTACTGTTTCTTGCGGTGTTGGCACTGGTGGTGGTTGGGCCTCAGGACCTGCCGAAGCTCGCCCGCACGCTGGGGAATTTGTGGGGACGTCTCCAGCGGTTTTATCGCGATTCACTGGTGCAGCTTCATAAGCTGGAAACCGAGATGGATCTCGCCGCAAAACCAGACCAGCGCAATCAACCCTCCTATTACGACCTCCTGCCCGAACATGTACGGCAGGCAATGGAGCAGGCCGAACCCAGCCGCGATGCGGCCCATAACGCGCGAGTGCAGGCGATGTACGACGCGGCGATGGCAGAGCTGAAAGCCGCACCTCAGCCTGCTGCGCAGCAGGAGAGCGCACCAGTATCAAAGGTAGCCAATCAATGACGACCGATTCACTTGATTTAAGCCGCGCGCCGATCCTGTCGCACTTATTGGAACTGCGCCGCCGGTTACTGCAATGTCTGCTGGTATTTTTTGTCGTGTTCATCGGCTGCTACCTGATGGCGGAAGAAATTTATCATTTTCTTATGCAGCCGTTGGTTACAGCTTTTGGCGATGAGTCGGGCCGGCGGATGATTTACACGGGCTTGCACGAAGCTTTTCTTACTTATCTGAAACTCTCGTTCTTTGCCGCGTTGTTTTTTACGCTGCCGCTGATACTCATTCAGGTTTGGAAATTTATCGCCCCCGGTTTGTACCACAGTGAAAAGCGTGCGGTATCCATTTTGTTTGCAATGACTCCCGTCCTGTTTGTAAGCGGTGCGGCGCTGGCTTTTTATGGTGTCTTTCCCATGGCTTGGGGATTTTTTATCAGCTTTGAGAGTGAGGCCGTGGCTGGTGCGTTGCCGGTACAGCTGGAGGCGCGGGTGAGTGAATATCTGGGTTTGGTTATTCAGCTGATTCTGGCTTTTGGGTTAAGTTTTGAATTACCGGTTGTGCTGTTATTAATGGCTTATGCAGGGATGATCAGCTCAGCCACCCTTATCAGCGGGCGCCGCTATGCCATCGTGATTATTTATGCCGCCGCCGCCTTGATTACGCCGCCTGATCTTATTTCCCAGATTGCACTGGGTACGCCAATTTTGTTGCTTTATGAAGCCGCTATTCTGATGATTCGTCTGCAGGAAAAACGTGGTATTACCTCCAGAGGGGGTTTGGTGTCGAAGGCTTAACAGGAGGTTTGCAATTCAAATAATGTGATGTGATACTCCTGGGCTGCTATTTCGTTGTCTAAAGTATTAGTTCAACGGCGTTATTTGTTTATTATTTTATTTTATTTTATTTTTTTGTTTCTGCTTTATAAATTTTGTTCTCTCGTATTCGCTTCTCGCTTCTCGCTTCTCGCTTCTCGCTTCTCGCTTCTCGCTTCTCGCTT
>CAYUVQ010000161.1:0-4158 GCA_964448175.1 uncultured Cellvibrionaceae bacterium
CAACGGGTGGCGATTGATCATTACTTGATTGAACCCAGCACTGCCGAGCAGCGCCAGCGCGCTTTTTACGCACAGATGGTACGCCAGGGGCTGGCCAGCAACAGCATTGAAATCGAGGGCATTGCTCATAACCCCAATGAATCTTTTCAGGGTGAATCGCTGACGTTTATCGCGCTGTTCGGGTCACTGTTGTACGCCGATAAAGACCTGATCCGCAAGGTTGAAACACACACGCAGGCAATGGTGGAAAAGATGGTCACCGATGCCGCTTACCGGGACTTTGCGGAGCATTATGCGCGCTATCAGGATTTCCGCGTGGACTTACAGGATAAATATCGCCACTACGCCAAGGCCAGCAATACCTTCAATACAAAAAAATCGGCTTCCAGCCAGGAGGCCGACAAAGCCTGGGATCAGGTAGAGCTGGAGATCAGTAGCGGCTGGCAGGAATATCAAAAAGGCGTTACGCAGTTTAACCGTGACGTGAACACCCAAGCCGAGAAGCTCACGCCAAAATTAAAAACCTACTTCGACCGTGTATCTCAATGTAAAAACGACGCTTGCCGCAAACCCTACAACGATCGCTACGCGAAAGAAATCACGCAATTAGGTGTGGGTTACATCGAGCCTATTTATTGGCTGGTGGAAGAAAAAGTGTCGACCCGCAAAAAAGTGGCCGGCAGTTTGATCGCCGGTGTACTGACCGGCGGGGTAAGCCTTGCACTGCAGGGGCTGGATTTAGCGATGGGCGGAGATGCCGGTCTTGAGAATAGCCACTTTTATTTTTTAAATAACACCCAGGATGTGGCCGAGCGTTTATCCCGTAAACTGCAACCGCAGTTTTCTGCCAAAGCCAAGGGTTATGCCTACAACCTGCCCAGCTACGAGGCTTTCCGCAACGATCCGCTTACCGCGCAACACATCATTCAGTCGAGCCGCAAGCAAGGCATCAACCTGCCCAACCAATGGACGCTGGCGGACCGGGCGACCTTTAATCGTCTGATTGATCGCAAGGTGGAAGAAGAAGCCAAGGCAGTCTGGCAAAAGCAAAGCCGGAGTCAGGGCCTGAACCTGCCCCCTAATCTGAGCTGGGAGCAGTTTCAACAGCATGCGGAAGTCCAGCACTTGATTCGCCGGGAAATGGGTGAGACGTTCTATGTGAATCCGATGCGGGCCGACTGGAACAACCGGCAGTTTTTACAGCGCGTGGTGGAGCCCAATATTCACCGTAAAGTGAAGGACGTGATGAGCCAGCTCAAGCATGATGTGCGCGAGTACGATGATGGTGCTCGCATGGCCGAACCCTCCAAATCCGCGTTGCGGGCTATTTTGGTTCCGCCCATCAGTATGGGGCTGAGTTTACTGCTGATCGTTATCACCCTGTGTAATCTGCCGCTCCGTTTGTGGCGATTGTTTGATGTGCTGTTCGCCGCCCACCGCAAGGCTCACCGCTTTTCTGTTCCGGCGCTATTGTTGGCACTGCTGCCCCCGGTGCTGGTATTCGCTATACCTTTACTGTTCTTCAACAGTAGTTACTTGTCGTCTCCGGACAGCAAAGAGCCTTCGCAGCCACACGTGATCCAGTATTTTATGGATCAGGTATCGCGGCAGGCATCACCTTTGGCGTCACTGGGACTCCGCTGGGTCATGGCAACACAGCCGCAGTTTCAACCGCTGGGCCGTGCCCTGAATGACAGAACGCAATTGCTCGATCACTTTGCTCCCGTCAGTGATGTTTTGCATCGCTTGGATAATCACTTTTTTTCTATTCAATATCCAGAATTCCAGGAGTCAGACGATGAAGACGATTCGATTTAGCTGGGGCTTGGGGTTATGGTGCGTTGTTGTAGTGATCTACTGCACCTTTATTTGAATGGGTATCAACACAGGAAGGTATTGTCCTTAACGCTGCAGATTTTTTATGACAACTTTAATAGATAGCAAACACTTAACCGATTTCGTCAACAGTCTTGAGCTTGAATACCTCAATGGTTTTAAGCCACAAGCCTCTGTGTCAGAACCCAACCGTTATTCGATCAAGATGCGTTCATCTTTCGCGTTCTCGATTCATTGCGTAACTGACAGTGGTTACTACGCGGGGCAGTCTACCGTAGACAGTTATTCTGCTGCGGATTGCCAACGAAAAATCGAACATTTTGTGCGCGGTATTCAGGCCGGGGTCAACCCTGATGTTATCCGGGCCTTGCAACGGGACATCAAGAACCGGCCGCTCTATCTGTACCACAATCCGCAAACCTACGCCTCCGTCCGACACAACTACTGTGAAACCTGTGACAGCTGTTCCGGTGCCGGCAGTATCCGTTGCCATCACTGTAACAACGGCTACCAGACCTGCTACCAATGTCAGTCTGGCTATACCTCTTGTTATTCCTGTTCAGGCTCAGGTTACCGCTGGGAAAACAACCGTCAGGTGCGCTGCACGAGCTGCTCTGGCGGACAGATTCGCTGCCACAGCTGCTCCGGCTCGGGGCGGACCACGTGCGGTTACTGTAGCGGTCGCGGTCAGCTGAATTGCAGCCCCTGCGATGCAACAGGTTATTTTACTTATTGGATGAGCGCAGAGGCCCGCTCCCAGGCTAACCAATCCTGCGAGTGGCATAAGAATGAGGCGCCGGATTGGGTTAACGACTACATCCGCGCTACGCTGACCACCGCGACTCACATTCCTATCAATCGCGCTGTTGCCTGGCGCTTTGCCGAAGCGACTTATCATTTACAAGAACTGCCATATACCGTTCACGCGGAAGGCACTCTTGTTGCTCTGGATGCCGAGGTCACCATCGATGATCACTCGGCAAAGGGCTTGTTTTTGGTACCCGATACGATTGAAGTCTGGTCTTTGAACCATGTGCTGGATCACGCGGCCAATAACATCAATCATTACGTCCGCCACCAGGTAAGCTCGGATGTTTTAAAGCAATACCTGCACACCCGGCTTGCGCAATACGCCTTGGAATCGGTCAATAAGCCTTCGGCACTGCCTTCTCCTGTTTCGGCACCCCGGCTTATATCCGATGCAGGCTTTCAGCAAATTAAAACCACCATCATTGACACTGCAAAAAAATACGATAAAGCACGCAACCTGATCAGTGTGCGCCGCTGGATAAAAGAGTCGGTGTTATGTACGTGTTTTATGCTGGCTCTTGTTTTTGCGGCTAACTTTGCGTTTCCTCAAGCCAACAGTACCCACATAGGCTTGGCGACTTTCTTTAACGGTCTGCCACAAACCTTAGGGCATTTACACCAAATATTGCTGGATGGTCTCCGCATCACTCACTTGCCAATCCTCGCCGGCCTAATGGGTGCGGCCCTGTTATTAATGACTGTTCTGGGAAGCGGGCGCGCCTGGTCAAGATTCAGACTCAGCTATTGGTTTGTGATCACTACCCTCATTGCGCTGGGGTTATTGAGCCAACTGGTAGCCGCTTTTGCGCAACCCGTTGCAGCTAATTGGTGGGCTTTGCATCTTATTCCTGATGTAGCTTTGTGTGGTGTGCTTGCGGGTTTATTCCGCGCCCGTCGTTATGTTTTCAAAAACATCGGTCGTGAAATAAATAAAATCGAATCCGATGCGTTTGCCCGTATGTTGAATTATAAGGAGTAACCCATGCTTCGCTTCACCGACATAGTCCAAGGACGTCATAGCGTATTCGAGCCCAAGCTCTCCCACTTTGTGGTAACCCTGATTGTTTTTATTGGGACCTACTATATTGCTGAGGAATACCGATATGTTTTGCCGTGGTACGGGACAATCGTGTTATTGGTGGCTCTTCTGGTTTCCTCCCTTGGCTTGGTTGTGAGCTTTGGTTCCTTGCGTCATTCCAAGATGATTGTGGTGCAGGGGCTTGCCTTCGGTTTTATCGCTGCACAATTTTCATATGACTGGACGATGAAAATTGCCTATGGCGCGGGCACCTGTGTGGCGATCTGCGTTATCGTTCCCCGCCTCTGCACACGTTTTTTAAAGTTACGAAATATTTGGGAAACCTCGACGGGCATACTGGCATTTTGCGCCCTGTATCCTTATTCCATGGCTGTGGTCTACCGGCTTCTGTATTAACGTGCACACCACAAATGCACAGCCCCGCTTTTTTCTCGCAGCATTTCCACGCCTCGATTAAAGGCAACCCTTCTGTG
>CAYUVQ010000162.1:0-4093 GCA_964448175.1 uncultured Cellvibrionaceae bacterium
ACCCATCCATCCACCGCAACACGCTCTTGCTCATATTTACGTTGCTGATGAGATGCTGCAAACAAAACACCGATGGTGCCATCAGCGAACGTACTGCTGATCAAGCCGGACACTTCCGGAGTTACAGATCCTTCATCGATATCTGAAACACCTTTCACGCTACCAACGGCTTTAAAGCTTCCAACATCAAGCGGGCGCGCAGTATTGATGTTAATGGTAGAACCGATACCACCGGAGGGATTTCTGGCACTGGAGGTTTTGTGAACTTCAACGCCGCTGACCAGTTCTGCTGCCAGGTCGTTGAAGTTAAAGCTACGGCCGGCGCCACTGCTGGGCATCTGGCGGCCATTGGTGGTAACCATATTAAAGTTCGGGCCGAAACCACGCACTGAAACAGAATTACCTTCACCTGCAGCACGGTCAATAGAAACACCGGGAATCCGCTGCAGGGATTCTGCAAGGTTGGCATCGGGGAATTTACCGATATCTTCTGCAGAAATTGCGTCTACGACCCCACCGGCATCGCGTTTTATATCCATAGCTCGCTCAAGAGAGGCGCGAATACCAGATACGTAGACTTCTTCTATCATGGAACCATCTTGCTGTGCCATCACGGGAATTGATAGTGATGAGGAAGCAGCTGCGACGAGTATAGCGTGTGACAATTTATTTTTATTGAACATAACACTACTCCTAAACATTAAGTTTCAGCGGAAGAGCTGATGCACCCGAATAGGAAGGAAAAAGAGGAGATTGAACTGTTCGATTTCCCTTAAACGAGAAGCTCCGCGACTTATTTGAAAGTACCCTGTCAATTTTTATTTTCATCAATCATGTAACAAGACTTACAAGGAGTGGGTATCTAGACGGCACCCAACAACTTATAGTCAAAACGAATATTAAACTTATGTGGTCAAGAGTCAACCCTTTGGCGTGGTAAATTTGTCATTCAAATAGAATTTTTTTACCTGTGAGAATCGAGCCGGCGGTAGGGAGGGGATGTTGCCTTCAAGTTCCTGGCGGTAATTGAGGGATCTAAGCAGCAATAGCGCGCCCTTTTACGCCCCAAAAGGTGACATAATGTTCGAACAATTGGGATTTCTAACGGGTTTTCATGTTTGTTTGTGAAGTTGTTTTTATATGTAAAAATCCCATGAGCGGTCAAATGGGAATATAAACATACAAATAAGTTGTTTAGTCGCACACATCTTGTTTAAGGGTGGGTGTGTGGGGGGGTGAACATCAGTAGCTGAATGAAAAACCTTGTTACAACGCTCAGGATATTGCCCTGAGCGTTGTAACAGCATGAGTTACTGTGAGTAGCGTTGCAGAAACTCACCCAGACGATAGATGGCTCGCGTGAGATCATCTTCGCGCGGTAAGAACACGATTCGGAAGTGGTCGCTGGCAGGCCAATTAAATGCTGAGCCTTGAACCAGGAGAATTTTTTCCTGGATCAGGAAGTCAAGCACCAGCTGTTCGTCGTTCTTGATCTTGTACATATCAAGATCCAGTTTCGGAAACAGATACATCGCTCCTTTCGGTTTGACGCAGGACAGGCCTGGGACCTTTTCAATCGCTGCCATGGCGGCGTCGCGCTGATCACGTAAGCGGCCGCCAGGTACAATCAATTCGTTAATGCTTTGATAGCCTCCCAAAGCGGTCTGTACTGCAAACATCGCGGGCACGTTGGCGCACAGGCGCATCGAGGCCAGCATTTCCAATCCTTCTATATAACTCTTGGCACGATGTTTGGCACCGCTGATGACCATCCAGCCGGAGCGGAAGCCTGCAAGGCGATAAGCTTTGGATAAGCCATTAAAGCTTACGCACAATACATCCTGAGCCAAGCGGCCCATGGGATGGAATTCGGCATCGTCATAAAGAATCTTGCTGTAGATTTCGTCCGCAAAAATAATCAGGTTATGGCGACGAGCCAGTTCAACAATTTTCTCCAATACATCTTTGCTGTAGACCGCACCCGTTGGATTGTTCGGGTTGATTACTACAATGCCGCGCGTCTTGTCGGAAATTTTACTTTCAATGTCCGCAAGATCAGGAAACCAATCGGATGTTTCGTCACACAGATAATGACGCGCCTTGCCGCCTGCAAGATTTACGGCAGCGGTCCATAACGGGTAGTCAGGGGCTGGCACCAGAATTTCATCGCCATTGTTCAGCAGCGCCTGCATGGCCATAACGATCAGCTCGCTGGCGCCGTTGCCCAGGAAAATATCTTCAATTTCCACGCCAGGAATTTGCAGCCGCTGGCACTCTTGCATAATGGCCTTGCGCGCAGCAAAGAGTCCGCGGGATGCGGTGTAACCTTCCGCGTTAGGCAGATTGTAAATAACATCCTGGATGATTTCGTCCGGTGCGGCGAAACCGAAGGGGGCAGGGTTGCCAATATTTAATTTAAGGATGCGGTGGCCTTCTTCTTCAAGGCGATAGGCGTGTTCCAGAACCGGGCCGCGGATGTCATAGCAAACACCATTAAGCTTATCGGATTTCTTAATATTGCTCATTTGCAGTAATATGCCTTTTATGCAGAAATAAACACCAAATCATCGTGGTCACAAGCTACTGTGTCAAGGAAATCGTTATGTCCAACAAAGAAATTTATGATGATGCTCACTGGCGTGAGCGCCTTACACCAGAGCAATATCGGATTTGCCGGCTCAAAGGTACAGAGCCGCCTTTTACGGGTGAATATTGGAATGAATTCGGTGAGGGAACTTACCGCTGTCGTTGCTGTGGTGAACCTTTATTCGAAGCCGGTACTAAATTCGATGCAGGTTGCGGCTGGCCCAGCTTTTACGCGCCCATCGAAAACGAAAAAATTCAGGAAGAATTCGATACAAGCCACGGGATGCGTCGCACCGAGGTGCTGTGCCGCCGATGCGGTTCCCATCTGGGGCATGTCTTTCCGGATGGACCAGCCCCCACCGGCTTGCGTTATTGCATAAATTCAGCATCCATTTTACTGGAAGAGGATGTTAATAAGGGCCAGTAGAAGAGCGGGGCGGGTAGGAATCGAATCAATCATACAGCTGCTTTTTCTTCCACTCGTCCTCATCGCCGAACATTTCCCACTCTTTATTGAGCGGTGTTGTCGCTTCGCTGGTCTTGTCATCCGGTGAATCCTCATCGCTGCTGAAATCCGCTCCTCCCTGATGTTTTGCTTTTTCTTCAAGCTTGATGATAACGCCGGATAGCTGGGCAATCTGCTTGTCGTAAATATGGTTAGTGTTTTCCGGCAATAATAGTTTGCGAGCCAACCCATAATAATGAATAGCCAGACGAGGCTTGTGCGCTTGCTGCGCTCTTTTTGCTTGTGCAACATAACCGTCCACCGAACTTTGCAGGGCGAGTCGCTTGATCTGATCCTGAAAAGCAGATGCTTGAATTTTGGTAATGGCTTTAAGTGATTCCTGTTGACCAACAAAACGATAAAGCTCTTGCAGTTGTTGGCGAATTTCTTTGATTTGTTGTGGATTTTCCAATCGTGCGCGCGAAGTGGCGGGACTTTGTTTAACGGCCGCAAGCTGGTCGGTCAGCAATTGCAAATCTGCCACATGGGTATTGTCGCTGGGCTCAAGTTTATGCAGTTCCTCGCATATTCCTATCAGGGCGCGGTATACAAGGGTCGCCAGGTCGCTGCTGAGAAAATGAGGAGGAAAACCGTTGAGCATGTGACGGAGATTGCGTTGCCTGACCCGCAACGCAGTCAATAATCGTTGGCGATGGACGCGCCGTCTGTCAACAGCTTGCGAAATAAGCGCATAGGCTGCCAGGAGCACCAACAATAGAATAATGGCGGAGACAATATAAATGGACATAGTGGTTAAATGGTTATCAAACATTAGGTGTGATCCAGGTCTCAAAGTATATCACCAAAGCGATATTTACCCTTATGCCCAAAAGTTGCAGTACAGAATGCTAAGTGCTTGTTTCCACAGTTATAAAAAAAGAATTAAAAGTGTTGACAGTGCACCCATCCGTACTTAGAATGCGCCCCACTTCTGACGTCGCCGATGACAGAAGGTTTCTGGGTCCCCTTCGTCTAGTGGCCTAGGACACCGCCCTTTCACGG
>CAYUVQ010000163.1:0-4052 GCA_964448175.1 uncultured Cellvibrionaceae bacterium
GAGGCATAACCAAACAGTGGCTTGCGCGCAAATGTGGGAATAATCGCGCTTACAATGCCGAACGCTGGCAGGATCATAATGTAGACTTCGGGGTGCCCGAAGAACCAGAAGATATGCTGGAACAACACCGGGTCACCACCCCCAGCGGCATTGAAGAAGCTGGTGCCGAAATGGATGTCCATCAGCATCATGGTCACTACACCCGCCAGTACCGGCATGACGGCAATCAGCAGGTAAGCCGTAATCAACCAGGTCCACACAAACAGTGGCATCTTCATCAATGTCATACCAGGCGCACGCATGTTCAGAATGGTAGCGATGATATTGATCGCGCCCATGATCGAACTGGCACCCATGATGTGGATAGCGAAGATGAAAAAGGTCACGCTGGGTGGAGCGTAGGTAGTGGACAAAGGTGCGTAGAAAGTCCAGCCGAAGTTGGGTGCTCCCCCTTCCATGAAGAGGGTTGAAGTCAGCATCGCGAAGGCGAACGGCAGAATCCAGAAGCTCCAGTTATTCATGCGCGGCAGCGCCATATCCGGCGCACCAATCATCATCGGGACCATCCAGTTAGCGAGGCCAACGAACGCGGGCATCACTGCACCGAACACCATCACCAGACCGTGCATGGTCGTCATCTGGTTGAAGAAATTGGGATCAACAATCTGTAACCCGGGCTGGAATAATTCGGCGCGGATCACCAGGGCGAAAACGCCGCCCAGCAGGAACATGGCAAAGCTGAACCAGAGGTACATGCTGCCAATGTCTTTGTGGTTGGTGGTATATAACCAGCGGGTTATACCTTTAGCAGGACCGTGTGCCATAACCTAGCTCCTAATTGCCTTGTTTATGGTTATAGATGTCAATTGGCTGGGTCATATCGCCCATGTTGTTACCCCAGGCATTTCGCTCATAGGTAACCACGGCTGCGATATCCACTTCACTCAACTGCTCACCGAACGCCTGCATGGCGGTGCCTGGCACACCGTTCACAACCACATCGATATGTTTATCAATGGGACCTACGGCTACACCCACACCTTTCAAGCCGGGGAATGTGCCGGGTATACCTTCACCGTTGACCTGATGACAGGCAGCGCAGGAACGGTTGTAGACTTCCTCACCACGAGCATAAAGCTCGTCGAAGGTAAAGGTTTTCGAGGTGAGTTCACGGACGGCCGCGGCCGCAGCCTGCTTCTCCTGCAGCCAGGCACGATATTCTTCGTCAGTCTTGGCTTCCACAACGATCGGCATGAAAGCGTGATCACGCCCGCACAGTTCCGCGCACTGACCGCGGTAGATACCCGGCTCCGTAATGTAGGCCCATGACTCTTTGATAAACCCGGGAATGGCGTCTTTCTTGACGCCCAGCGCGGGCACCCACCAGGCATGAATTACATCGTTGGCAGTAATCAGAAAGCGGATTTTTTTATTAATAGGGACAACCAGCGGCTCGTCCACTTCCAGTAAGTAGTGGGGGCCTTTGGGCGCTCGACCTTCGATTTGCTCGCGAGGAGTACTGAGGCTGCTGAAGAAGCTGAGGTCTTCTTCGACGTAGTCGTATTTCCAGCGCCATTGATAACCCGTAATCAACACATCCATATCCGCTTCGGAAGTGTCGTAGAGATTGATCAGGCTTTTGGTGGCCGGTATGGCCATGAGGATGAGGATAATCACCGGGATAATGGTCCAGATGATTTCCAATGTGGTGCTTTCGTGAAAGTGTGCCGGCTTAACGCCGCGGGATTTACGGTGGAAGATCATGCTGAACAACATGATGCTGAACACCACAACGCCGATTCCAACACACCACCAGAACATCTCCATATGGAGACCGTGGATGTTCTGACTGACCGGCGTAACTCCTTCCGGCATATTGTATTTCCAGCGCTCTACCTCTTCTGCCAATGACTGGTAACTGCTAACCAGCAAGGCAGGGGCAAGCAGCCAAGGGCTTCGCCCGTGTGCTCTATTCAACATCGCCCATCTTCTCCGTGTAGCTAATTATGCTTATTTTCTAACTACTTCAGGACACCCTGTTGAAGTGCCCCAGGCTGATTTTCCGCTGAACTACCTGGCGACGATACCCCTTACCGCCTCAACGAAAGCCAGATCACAACGCTCTCTACTCTACCTCGGTGTTACTCTACCTCGGCCAAAAGAAAACCAGACTTTCTTTTTTACCAGAAAGCCAATCAGGGACACACGCGGGGCGCTGAGCGAAAGTAAAGCGAACGCGGAGTTTACACACAGTAAAAACCTTGTTGAATCATTTATTTCACGCTGCACTACCTGGCGCGACAGATCCTGAACAAGTCCCAGGATGTATGCGACATCCTTCTTGAGTACAGATCATTGCATGCGACCAACTGTCGCATAAAGAATCGACAGTAATTCCATATAGAAATTAAAAAGTCAATCGCTTTGTGAATTTTAGGGATAAATTTCGCGGGATTTTCACGCAAAGTAACATTGGTGCGAAAAGATACGCCGCAATTTTTCTTCACTCACTGAAGCTGAAGCATAGTTTTTAAAACAAAGCTTGCACGTTTCACATTCATTTTTTCTATTTTTATAAGAAGACGGTATTAAGACTCACTTGCGATTACCCACTTATGGTTTACTTTTAATGTTGCGTTCGACGGCGTCGCTATACCAGAGAACCAACATGCCGTCACAACCATCAGATAGAATCGTAAGATTCGGAATAACATGAGTATTCATCCAGTGAGTCAAATTCGCGACTTTATCACCCACGCCCGAGAACACGACCAGGAGAGCGCGCAACTGTTGAGTTTGCTGGAGGAACGCGCCCAATACCTGCACGAGGCAATCAAATTACCCGCAGGTCATGCAGGAAATTTATTAGCAGATTTTGTCGTACGTTATATTGAACAAGTGCCTAATTTTATTGAAGCTATAACGTCTATTGCGCAGGAAGCCGGTATTTACGACGGTGTCAGTCCGTTGCTTAACATTGCCTGTGATTATTTCTTATCACCACCGGATATT
Source organism: uncultured Cellvibrionaceae bacterium (assembly GCA_964448175.1). Lineage (GTDB taxonomy): Bacteria > Pseudomonadota > Gammaproteobacteria > Pseudomonadales > Cellvibrionaceae > Cellvibrio. The sequence goes on from CAYUVQ010000163.1 coordinate 3,013, forward strand.
GTAAATGGCAATAGTCATTTAGAAACGTTATTAGACGAAGCTTATCTTGCGCATCGGTTACTCGAAGAAGTTAACGATCGATTTATCGGTTATTGCGGCATTCCACTTGCGCCCATGGATATGACGCGGGCCAACATCATTGCGCACGAGCTAATTGGCGAACCTTTTGCGAATGAGTTGGATCAAGCGGTCTTGTTTTCCGCCGAGCTGTTATTGAATGAATACGGTTTTTCCGGGGAAAATTTTCAACGCTATATTGATTCTCACAAAACGCGCGGCTGGTCTGAGGAATTAGAACGGTGGCCATGTCTGACCGATGATCTGGCTATTGCGGTAGAGTTTGGAGAAAAGCCGGACCAGCTTCACTGATGTATGAAAGAAGCCCGCGCACGACGCGGGCTTCTTCACATCCGGTGCATTATTTGGGTGGCAGAATTTTTACCACCTGCACCTGATCCTGTTTCTCTTCTTCGCTGACATTGACTCGTGTCGGTAATTCCCGCGTAGTTCCAGGGAAGCGCATTTCATCCTTGTAACCACAGCTCACACATTCACGGTAATCCTTGCCGTCCTCGCTGTAGACTACCAGCTTATCCATTGCTGAACAGCGCGGGCAGACCGCACCTGCAACAAAGCGACGTTTCTCACTGTAGGCCATTATGCTGCCTCGCTCAGGCCGCTGTGACGTAACAGGGCTTCGATGCTGGGTTCGCGACCACGGAAGTTAATAAACAATTCCATGGGTGCTTTACTGCCGCCCTGCTGCAGAATCTCACGCAGAAAACTTTCCCCAGTCTGCGAATTAAAAATGCCCTCTTCTTCAAAACGTGCGAAGGCATCGGCGGACAAAACTTCGGCCCATTTATAACTGTAATAACCTGCCGCATAACCGCCGGCAAAAATATGACTGAAACTGTTTTGAAACCGGTTGAACCCAGGTGCCGGCACCACAGCCACTTCACGACGTACTTGATCGAGCACTGTCTGCGGATTTTGCGGATTAGCGGGATCGTATTCAGCGTGCAGGCGGAAATCGAACA
>CAYUVQ010000164.1:0-4043 GCA_964448175.1 uncultured Cellvibrionaceae bacterium
AATATGGTAAGTTTTATTTATATTTTCCAGCCAAAGATAAAGAAGGAATTTTTCGCATAGGTGTTGCCGTGAGTGATTCACCGGTGGGACCTTTTACCGCCGAGCCAACCCCTATTGAAGGAACTTACAGTATTGATCCAACCGTTTATAAAGATGAGGATGGCAGTTACTACTTATATGTCGGAGGGATCTGGGGCGGCCAGTTACAACGCTGGAGCAGTGGCAGCTATCAAGCGGAAGATCAATATCCCGCGGATGACCAGCCAGCTCTGATGGCGAAAGTTGCACGCTTGAGCGATGACATGCTCAGCCTGACCGAAGAGTTGAAAGATGTACAAATTCTGGATCAGCAAGGTCAGCCATTATTAGCCGGCGATAACGAACGACGTTTTTTTGAAGCCGCCTGGGTGCACAAATATAACGGTCAGTATTATTTTTCCTACTCAACCGGTGATACTCATAACATCGCTTATGCTACTGGCGAAAGTCCTTACGGACCGTTTACTTATCAGGGCGTAATTCTGGAGCCTGTGCTGGGTTGGACCAATCACCACTCCATCGTTGAGTTCAATGGTAAATGGTATCTGTTCTATCACGACAGTGAATTATCCGGTGGAAAAACGCATCTTCGTAACGTAAAGCTTGCTGAGTTGACGCATAACCCGGATGGTACAATTCAAACGCTCAGTGCGTTCAGCAAGTAGCAATAGTAAAAAAGCCGGGCAACACCCGGCTTTTTATTTTCCCATCATTTCCTTTTTGGCTTTGCAGTGTTCCGCGATAAACTCGGCGTGTGATGGCATAACCTCCACCGAGCGAGCGATAACTGATTTGATATTTTCCATACGTCGTAACAGCTCATCTTTCGGCATCACATCAACGATCGGATGGTAGGAGCGTGGCCGGATACCCTGGCCGTGCATGACTTCCAGCCAGCTCAAATCCCCAAACATCTCTCCATTATTACGATAAATCCTGCCATTCTTTTTAAACTGCTCAATCTTCTGCGTTAGTTCTTCGGGAACACTCATGGTGCGGCAATAATTCCAAAAATCCGAGTCATCAAGATTGGTTGCATAATAGTGCAGGATCAGAAAGTCACGAATGCGATCAAACTCGAAGTGGGTCTGACGGTTATATTCATCAATATCTTCCTGATCAAAATGTTTGTTAGGGAAGAAACTCAGCAGCCGTGCGATAGCCGACTGCACCAAGTGAATACTGGTGGATTCCAGTGGTTCCATAAAGCCACTGGCCAGGCCCATCGCCACACAGTTTTTGTTCCAGAACTGTTTACGTTTACCCGTGGTAAATTTCAGCAGGCGCGGCTCCGCAAGCGGCTTTCCATCGAGGTTGTTAAGCAGAATATTCACTGCCTCATCATCGCTCATAAACTGGCTGCTGTAGACATGACCGTTGCCAATTCGATGTTGCAGCGGAATTCGCCATTGCCAGCCAGCTGTGTGTGCCGTGGAGCGTGTGTAGGGTATTGGGTCACCTGCATTTTCGCAGGGTACCGCCCAGGCACGATCGCAGGGCAACCACCGCGTCCAATCTTCATAACCGGTTTCGAGAGTCTGCTCAATCAGCAAACCGCGAAAGCCGGAGCAATCGATAAATAAATCACCCTCAATCACCTCTCCGTTTTCCAACACAACAGATTTTATAAAACCATTGTCAGGATTAAGCCTGGCATGCGTGATCTTTCCTTCGGTGCGCACTACACCGCGCTGCTCTGCATAGTCCCGTAGAAATCTTGCATACAATCCCGCATCGAAATGAAACGCGTAGGTGATGTTCGACAATGGCGAGTTACCCGCATCTATGGAGTGCATGAATTTTCCTTTCTGCGCTGCCTTCGCGGTAAGTGTATATTCACGAATGTCTTCCGCTTCGCCAGCCATGTGCAGCTTCAGCCAATAGTGGTAAAACTGAATGGCACTCATGTCCTTACCGACGGGACCGAACGCGTGCATATATGAACTGCCAATGCGACTCCAGTTAACAAATTCAATACCTAATTTAAATGTTCCTTGAGTGCGTCGAACAAAATCATCTTCGTCAAAGTCCAGCAGCCGGTTGTATAGCTGGATATGTGGAATGGTTGCCTCACCCACGCCCACCGTGCCGATTTCCTCCGATTCAATGATATGAATGTTGCAATAATCATTTTGGAGCACTTTGGCCATGGCAGCCGCCGCCATCCAGCCGGCAGTGCCGCCCCCGACAATAATTATTTTTTCAATGCGGTTATCGGACATAGATGTCTCCAGTTCTAGCGAGCGGGGCAATATCTTGCGAGCAACTCATGATGGTGGGGCATGGCATCTGCCGCTGTGCGGATGGCCATACGGATACGTTGATGATTTTGTATCAATGCTTGTTCAGGCAGAGCCTCGGTCATGATGTCATAACTCTCCGGCCATAGACCCGCCCCCAGAAAAAAAGCCGCCCACAGCTGGTCCGATATCACTTCATGCTCATAAGCTGCTATACGCCCACGATGGCGAAACAGGTCAATACGGTGCTGCAAAGTGGGGGGAACAGCCGTCTTCTCGCGCAGGCGAGCAAATACCGAATCCGATTGCAACAGGATGTGATGGGCGATATGAAAATCACGCAGGCGCTCTAACTCCTGCGTATTTATGCGGTTGTACTCGGCGGTATTGAAAGGCCCACAGGATTTTTGGGGGAAATAGTCCAGCAATCTAACCAAAGCGGACTGCGCCCAATGCAACTCTGATACAGCCAAAGAAGTTATGTTACCCGCAGCCGCACCAACCGCAACGCAGTTGCGTGCCCAAGCGACCTCACGGCGCCCCGGGTTAATTACGCGGGACGTATATTGCGCAGCAACGCTTCCCGTCACGTGACGCATTGCTTCAGCCAGCCCTTCATCATCCAACAAATCGGAATGATAAATAAACTGATGAACGACTTTATGTTGCAGAGGAATTTCTCTCCGCCATCCCCAAGGTGCGACATGCACTTTGGTTAGTGGATATATTTTTTCCGGCTTGCCAGATGAGCGAGGAACCGAAAAATTCACCACCCGATTCAGTGGCAAATCAGCTTGCCAGGTCGAATAGCCGACTGCCAGCTCAGCACTGCCAATCAGCAATGCACTCTCACCGGAGCAATCGATAAACAAGTCCGCTTCAATCTTGCTGTTGTCATCAAGCACAAGTGTTTTAATAAAGCCTGAGTCCGGGGAAGTATCTATTGCCAAAATTCCGGCCGTACGAGTAGTGACCTGTAAATAGCCGGCATAATCCTGCAGGTATTTTTTATAGGCTTTTACATCCAGGTGAATCCCGCAGGACAAAGAGGATAAAATGGATTTTTTATTCGGATCGGGCAGTGAAAACTTTCCGTGTCGGGCAGCAACCGCGGCAAGAAAATAATCCTCGTAAGGTGAATCGTCACCCGCGAGATGCAACCTGCTGGCCTCTTGTTCTAGAGCAGGCGTTATGGTGCCGGGCCGACCCAATGGGTGAATAAACGAGGCAATATCACCTTGATATTCCGTGCCCAGCTTAAAACTGGCATCAGTAAGGCTCATTAGTTGCCGCTCATCGAACCCCAACATCTGATGGAGCGGGCGCAATGCAGGCAAGCTGGATTCTGCCATATCGTCAGCAGGCATATTGGGAAGGTCGATCAACAGTAGTTCGACGCCTTCTGCCTTTAATCCTCTCGCCAGAATCGCCGCCGCCGCCCAACCCACAATTCCGCCGCCAACAATGGCAACTTTTTTAATCGGTTTCATGTTCATTTTTGTAAACCGTAAAGACTCATACTCGCTTCTGGATATCGTGTTGCAACCGCCTTCAATGCTTTTTCGATGGCCGTCGTGTGATCTGCCATACTGGTCACATCGGTCTGAATAGCCTCGCTTATATTCTTCAGGTACCCAGCCATTGTTTCCTTCGTATGACGCATTACACGCGCATCATAACCTTCAGGAACAATGCCTTGACCGATATACACAGCTAACCAGCTGGGCGTCATGAACAGCCCTTGTTGATAATGTTCAATCTGTG
>CAYUVQ010000165.1:0-4023 GCA_964448175.1 uncultured Cellvibrionaceae bacterium
CATCAGCTTCGGCCTCTTCATCCGGCTCCAGTTCACACCATTCGATCTTTTTGGCACGCCAGCGATTGGCCGCGATGTTGAAGGCGATGCGATACAGCCAGGTCGAGAACTTTGCCTCCGCCCGAAATCCTGCCAGTGCAGCGTAGGCCTTGATAAAGGTTTCCTGAGCAAGGTCGTCGGCAAGATGGACATCGCCGTTACACAGGCGCCTTGCCCACAGGCGCAGTTGCGATTGATAGCGCAACACCAGCTGCGCAAACGCATGCTGATCCTTGTGGCTGACAATCCGCGCAATCAGGTCCTTATCGGAGACGGTCATGGTGTGCTTCAGTCCTGGAGTTTAGACGGCACAGATTTTTTATCAGCCAGTTTCCAGAGGACGAGCTGGGAAGCGCCCAGGCCGATCATGATAAAGCCCACAGCACCGATGCTGATACCCATAAATAACGTCAGGAAGAGCAGCAGGCCGACCCCAAGACCAATATTTTTTACTCCCTTGCGCAGGTTGTTTTCACCTATCTCATCGCTGGCTTCATCGCCGCGCAGCAGCTCTAGGGGAACGTCTTTCCCGGCCGCCAGCAATTGCGCGATGTTTTCGCTTTGCTGTCGGTCCCGGCGTGCCTTGGCGCGGTAGTGCAGCACCACCATGACAATCACCAGGATGATCGGGCCTCCAAAGATGAAGAGGATGGCGAACAGCGGGATCAGGAGCGCCAGCCCCGCCATGGATTTATCGTCAAAGGCTCGGCTAAATTCCTGTTCAAGTGTGCGCGTCACCTCCTCGGTCACCTGCTTTGCCGTCTCTGCATCCTGAGCGGCTTGTTCAGAACCTGTTTGGGCGGACTCGCTGGCGGCGGACGCTGCCGGCATGCTGGTCTGCGGCGGGGTCACCTCCAGGTTGTTCGAGTCTTCGGCCCCTACTTGCATGGTCAACAGCAGCAACAGGCACAGCAATAATCCGGCAAGGCGTGCCGGATCAATATGAAACATTCGGTGGAAAAACGATTCCATAACAAAATCCTCGACATTGTTGGGCGGTGCTGCAAACACCTGTACTGATGTGACGCGCCGTGGCGCGTTTTGGATTCAGCAGGCGATTTATTTTAGTGAATGGTGTTCCCTGGCTGTGATTCCAGCCGGCATCAAAAAACCTTCTTGGCGCCTGTTGATGTGTCACGTAGACTCGGACAGCCTCATCACAACCAAGCTGGTCGGGGTAGATGCCGTGTTTCCATAAAGGGTCGCGTTGGAAGATGGGTTCGCAGTGGAATCGGTGGTCAGACTTATTGATTGAAAGGAAGGCTCCCTTGTCATTGATGTTATGTTGCAGGTTGGTCCGTGCCATCCGCTGGGTGGTATTGCTGGTTTGGGTCACCGCTGCTTTCCCCGTATCCGCACAAACCACGACGGCTGAAAAAATTGCCCCGCCCTCATCCAGCGCTCAACGCCTGTATGCTTCCGCGAAAAAAGATTTATTGCAACTGCGCGTATTGCTGCGGAATGGTCGCAGTCAATCTACCACTGGTTCCGGCTTCCTGCTGGACAACGGTAACCTGGCGGTAACCAATTATCACGTTGTCTCTCAGATTGCGCTGGAGCCGGAGACTTACATCGGCGAATACGTTGATACCGAAGGCAAAAGAGGTGCGGTGGAGTTGATAGCGGTAGATGTACTGCGTGATCTGGCAGTGGTGCGGGTGGATCGCATGGGCACCGGCTCTTTTCAGTTGCCGGATGACCTGACCGCACTTGAGCAGGGGGAAAACCTTTATTCATTAGGCAACCCGCTCGATCTGGGTTTTGCGATCTCCGAAGGCACCTACAACGGCATCAGCCGACGCGGGTTTGCCGATCATCTGATGTTCACCGGACCACTCAATCCCGGCATGAGTGGTGGACCGAACATCACCGCCAATGGCGACATCGCAGGGGTCAATGTTTCGCATCGGCGCGATGGGGAACTGGTCAGTTTTCTTGTACCTGCGCGCTATCTGCAACAACTGCTCAAGGTTGTGCAAACTCAGGATGCACCGCCCTCTGATTTCAAACCTGTTATTGGCCAACAGCTGCTGGAATATCAGCAAGTGATGATGGACCACCTGTTGAGCGAGCCGCTGACAACCAAAACTCTCGGGCCATACCAGATCCCCATCCGGGAATCGGAGCAATTGCGCTGTTGGGGGAGTTCTGAAGATAACACGCAGGAAGGTTACACCACGGACAGTATCTACTGCGGGATGGAGTCGGTGGTGTATATATCCGGCAATCTGCAGACGGGCCGCGTATCTTTCGATCATGAATTTCTTCGGAGTAAAAAAGACAACCCGCTGCGCTTTTCGCGGTTGGTGAGTGACAGTTTCGGACATCAGATCTGGAGCAGTCATCGCAGTGAAGAAGTTACCGCACAACAATGCACAGAAGAATTTGTAGCGAATGACATGCTCTCAATGCGCGCCGTGCTGTGCGCATCGGCCTATCGCAAATTCACGGGCTTGTACAACTTCACCTTGCTGACCATCACCACCGATGAGTCCTTGATGAGTTTGAAAAGCCTGTACGAATTTCGTGGTATTTCTTACGACAACGGCCTCGCGATAACGCGTCGCTTGTTAAATGCGATGGTCCGTCAGACTGATGCTGTTCCGGATACGCTACCCTCCACTGAAACCGAGGGGGGCGCTGCCCAATGAGTCATGCCTTCTTTGTAGAAATTGTTACGCGCGCCGGCGATGTGAAGCAGCGCTATCCGCTGCATGAATTACCTGTGCGCATCGGGCGGGCCTACGACAACGACATCATCCTCGATGATCCGCATACCGCGCCCCATCATGCGATCCTCGAAGCTTCCGAAATGGGCGACATTGTCATCCGCAGCCTAGAGTCCCGTAACGGTATCGTGCATAAGCGCCAACGCATTCAGCGGCAACTGCTTGATGGTCAGACTATCGTCCGGCTTGGCCACACCAATCTGCGGGTGCGGCGACGCGACTTTGTGGTTGCGGAAGAGCTGGCGGACTCTACCAACCATTATTGGGAAGGCTGGCCACCCTTGCTGGCCGGATTGATTCTGATTGCGCTCCAGGCATCGTTCTCCTACTGGCTCAGCCAGACTGGCAAAACCGAATGGCTGGAATACCTGAGCACCGTCGCAACCGAAATCGTCGGCATGGTTTTCTGGAGCGGCGCCTGGGCGCTGGTTAACCATTTGTTCAGTGGTCAATTACGTTTTGGTCGGCATTTATTTATTGCTGCCAGCGGGGTAATTGCTGCGGAATTATGGGGGCTGCTGAGTATCTATCTGGCTTATGCGTTTTCGCTGGAATTTTTTACCCGCTATGCAACGCACTTCGACATTATCATCATCACCGTTGCGTTATTTTTTCATATGACCACGGTCATCCCGCGTCGCCGGCGGCAATGGGGTGCACTGATGCTCCTGTTGATGATCGGCGCTGTGGGACTCAGTGTGATTAACAGCTACCAGAGCACGGGACGCCCTGCCGGCGATCTCTACATGCACGACCTTCTGCCGCCCACATTGCGTCAAAGCCGGGACTATTCGGTAGATGAATTTCTCAAGCAGGTAGAGCAGATGAAAGCCGGGTTGGATAAAGCACAGCAGGAAGAGATAGATCCGGCGAAGCTGGAAGAAGGCGCTGATCCCAAGGACCAGCCGCAGCAGGAGTAGTAGGGATAGGAAATAGGAACTGCCCCCTTTTGTGGCTCCCAATAATCTATCGAGTTTCGATAGGTGATTGAAAAACAAAATTCATGAGCGGGGGCACAAAGAAGCTCGAACAATGCTTGAACTAGCGTGTACACTGTCCGATTACTGAACTAACCAGACCACTTATCTGACGCTGTGTCAGTGTCTGACAGGAAGGGGCAGTGCACCCGCCTAACTAATCTTTACCGTGATCGCGAGCTACTTTGTAGTAAAAATCGCACGGTGCCCTAGCGTTTCATCGGGTAGTATGTGCTATATATTCAGTCACGTCGGCAACACGCTTTTAAATAAAACAA
>CAYUVQ010000166.1:0-3997 GCA_964448175.1 uncultured Cellvibrionaceae bacterium
GGGGGCATTGGCTCAGGCAACTGGCGCCAGAGGTATCGCGGACCGCTCAAGCTATTCGAACTCTGCTGGCCCAACGTTATCCGAGGCAATCGCGGGTGGATGCGGCGCGAGCAATGGCGCAACAGGCGTTAGCGCGGTTTGTGCGAGTCCCGGAGCCTGAATGGTGCGAGGTGCCGGATGCGCCGTTCGAATGGGTAGCGCTTGTTGCGAGATGGCAGGATAGAGATTTGGAAACCTTACGACAGGGCTACGTGACTCGTCAGTTGCAGCGCTACGCAGATTTTTTCGATTCGGTGGAAACCAAGCCGCTGACGGAGCGCCAGCGGGAAGCCTGTGTGGTGGATGAGGATAACAATCTGGTACTGGCTGGTGCGGGGACGGGTAAAACCAGTGTCATGATCGGGCGTGCCGGATATCTGATTAACAGTGGTCAGGCTCAACCCGATGAAATTCTGATGTTGGCATTTGCCAACAAAGCGGCGGCAGAAATGCAGGAGCGCATCGACCGTCGTCTTGGAAAATGTGGGATTGCCGCCAGCACTTTTCATAAACTCGGTAAAGATATTATCGCAAAAGTTGAGGGGCGCCAGCCTTCGCTGAGTCCGCTGGCAGAAGATGATAAGGCACTAGCTCTGCAGGTAAATCAGTGGTTTGAGGAGCACCTGAAAACGCCCGCTTATCAGCAGCTGACCCTCAAGTATTTTCAACATTATCTTTATCCGGCTGCAAATCCTTTTGACTTTGAATCGGAAGGTGAATATTTCGATTACATTCTTGCTAACGATATTCGCACACTAAAGGGCGAAGCAGTTAAAAGTTTGGGTGAATGTCTGATCGCGAATTATCTTTTCAGGCAAGGTATTGATTATCAGTATGAAGCAGCCTACGAGCACGCGACGGCCAGCATGTTATACCGGCAGTACCAGCCGGATTTTTATCTTCCCGATCATGGGATATACATCGAATACTATGGCATTGACCGACAGGGTAATACAGCACCCTACGTGGATCGTGAAAAGTATCATCAAAGCATCGTCTGGAAGCGTCAGCTTCACGCTGAAAAAGGTACCACGTTAATAGAGCTGTACCATTATGAATTTCTGGAAGGCGGACTGTTTGATGTCATTGATACGCGTCTGGCTGGGTTGAATGTAATTTACGAGCCTCTCCCGTCGAAATCTGTGTTAGACACTTTGCGCGAGTTTGGTGCTATAACGGCTTTTTCCGCTTTGCTCGCTGACCTGTTGAAGCGATATCGCGCGAATTGCTATGAGCAAGGGCAGGTAGAAACGGCTATTACCGACGCAGAAAATCCAGAGCAAGTGGACGCAGCATTAAATCTTCTTCAGCCGATTCTTAACGACTACCAGGCTCTTCTGGATAGTAATGGACAGATCGACTTCGATGACATGATTGGCAGGGCCATTCAGTATGTTCGCGAGGGGCGCATTCGTAGTTCCTGGCGTTATATTCTGGTGGACGAATTTCAGGATATTTCTGAATCCCGCGCGCGGTTAATCCGCTACCTGCGGGATGCAGCGAATGAATGTTCATTGTTTTGTGTTGGAGATGACTGGCAGGCGATATACCGTTTTACCGGCAGCGATTTGAACTTCACCACAGCGTTTGAGAAAAAATTCGGCGCTACGAAGATAACGGCCCTTGATCTCACCTTTCGTTTCAATAGTGGCATCAGCGATGTAGCGACACGCTTTGTTTTGCAAAACCCTGCGCAAGTAAAGAAGCAGTTGAACAGCTTGAGTAACGTGGATCATCCTGCCGTATCTCTCCTGCGCGAAGACAATCGACCGCGCAACTTTGGTGAGTCCAGTCGTCTGGAGAAGGTAATCTCTCGGATCGCTGACATTGCTGAGCCTGGCAGCAGCGTCTACTTGTTGGGGCGTTACGGATTTAATTTTCCGGACAGGCAGGAGCTGCAACAGCTTAAGACGCGCTACCGTTCCTTGACGCTGGAGTGCCATACAATTCACGCGTCCAAAGGTAAAGAGGCCGATTACGTGGTAGTGCTTGGATTGGAGACAGGTAAATTTGGTTTCCCCAGCGGCAAGACCGCGCACCCTCTTCTTGAAGCATTGCTTCCGCCGCTTGAGAGTTACCCGCACGCTGAAGAGCGGCGGCTGTTATATGTAGCTCTGACGCGCGCCAGACATCGGGCATATCTGATTGCCGATATGGCTGTTGCTTCGGATTTTATTGTGGAGCTGTTGAAGGGGCGTTACAGAATTGAGTTGAACGAATTTACGACGACGCTCAGCCAGCAATTGCTGCATATGCTCAAGTGCATAAAATGCAAAACCGGCACCATGGTTCCCAGGCAGAGTCAGTTCGGAAACTTCTTTGCGTGTAATAAATTTCCGCTCTGCACCCACAAGGAGCGAGGCTGTGAGCGATGCGAATCACAAATGCGCCGCGCCGGGCGTTTCAAGATTTGTATCAATCCAGAATGCTTAAACTGGATTCCGGTGTGCCCGCAATGCAGCGCAGAAATGGTCCGGCGGAAGGGCGTTCGTGGTGAATTCTGGGGCTGCAGAAATTATCGGCGTGAAGGAGAGAGTTGTAAGCATACCGAAAACACCATTATATTTGATGAAATTTTTCTGGCTGCGGAAGACTCTTAGCAGACCGTTACACGACGTTCATCCTTAGAATTTTTTTTGAGATTGTTCCTCTATAAACAAACCGCTAAATACATGGTGCTAAGAGGGTATGGGCGTGGAGGGCACGGCCACCAGCACCCACATCATCACGGCGGGAAAAGCTAGCCAAATGCTGCGCCCACGCGGCTTATCGTTCAAGGCTACGCATTAAGGGGTTAACGCTATGAGTCCAAGGAAGTTCGGCATTGAAGCGAAGCCGCCGCATTACAACAGTTTTCTAAATAACACGCTCTCTATGGGAATTTGCTTTGGTGCTGCCTGGGGGATTTTAATGTGGTTCATTCAGTGGCGATCTTTAATTTTCTCTATCCCTGGCGCTATAGCCTCTGCATTGGCTACTACGCTGCAAAATAACGGAGAAGAATATTACATAAAAAGCGGTTGGAAAGTGGTATTAAGTTTTTTCAAGGCCATCGCTAGATACAAAAAGTAAGTGATAAAAATAGATGTTTCTGGTTAAATAGCGACCAGCACCAGATCCGTGGTAGCCCCTTGCAATTCGCTTATTCCCAACCTTGGCAGCTTTTATAAATCATAGAGAGATTGAAATGAGAAATGTGCAGTTAGATCACAGTGCACACAAGCCAACAGCCAAAAAGTATCCGTTATGCTACCTGGCTCACGATATAGACGTTCCCATGAATGTCGGCAGTTTCTTTAGAATTGCAGATGCGCTGGGCGTTGAAAAAATTTTCTTGACCGGAAAATCGGTAGTCCCTCCGAATCCAAAAATAAAGAAGACATCGAGAGCCACAGAGAAATACGTGGATTACGAGTATCAGGAAGATCCTCTTTTAGTAATAAATCAATTAAAAGAGAAGGGATACAGGATCGTCAGCCTGGAGATAACCTCTGCCAGCATTGACGTGAAGAATTTTCACATAGATAGTGAAGAAAAAATATGTTTGATCCTTGGGTCCGAAAATCACGGGGTATATCCAGAGCTTCTGGATGCTTCCGATGTCTCAGTACACATACCTATGTTAGGTGTCAATTCATCAATGAATGTGGCTAATGCCTGTTCTATTGCTACTTATGAACTCACAAGGAGATATTGAAAATGAACGGTAGACCAAAGATTGAGGAGCAATACAAAAAGGGAACTGATGTAATTAACTACGTTGTGTACGGTAGCACAACCGGCGCTGGCGATGATGAAGTGCTGCAGCATAAATTGATGGGAACAACGGAAACATCTCATATAACGCTTCACCCGGATGGAACGATTAATTTTAGGATAAAGCGTAGTAAGACAGCTTTAGAGCTAGCTGTTCGTAGCAGCCTAAGCGGCTACTCACCGGCACCTTCAGCGAGAGTAA
>CAYUVQ010000167.1:0-3794 GCA_964448175.1 uncultured Cellvibrionaceae bacterium
GGCAGCCATTTACAAGCGAAGGATACGCTCGCCATCAACACCGGCGAACTGAATATCACCGCCAGTAAAAATACGCAGGAAATTGACAGCAACACCGAGCAAGGTCATATCAGCGCGCAGATGACCGCTTATGGCGCGGCGGCGGGTGGTGTGAGCGTGAACGCGGATTTCAGCCGCAGTAAAAACAGCGAAACCCACACCACCATCAACAACAGCACGCTCACGGCGGACATCATCCAGCTCACCACCACCGGCGACACCAACATTCGCGGCGGTAACGTTCATGCCGATTCCACGCTGGTCACCGACATCGGCGGCGACCTGAATGTGGAATCCCTGCAAAACCGCAGCCGTACCAAGAATAATGCGGCGGGTATCAGCGGTGGCTTCAGCGCAAGCGGTGGCGACGTAACCGGCGTTAACGGTGGCATCAACGCCAGCAACGGCATGAGCACCACCCGCGAAACCGTGCGCAGCTCATTAACCTCTGGCGGCACGGCGGATATTACCGTTGCGGGCAACACCCAAATTACGGCCGCCACCATTGCCACCATGGACGAAGACGGCAACGACCTGGGCAACCTGAACCTCAACACCGGCAGCCTCAGTTTTACCGACCTGCGCGACACCCACCAAAACAACCAGACCAGCGGCGGCATCAGCACCAGCCTGAATGTGGGCGGCACCACCGCCACCGAAGCCTCACAAAACCAGCAACTCGCCACCGACAGCCAGGGCCGCGAACTCGACCCCAACACCAGCAACATTACCTACAGCAACAACTCGCAATACGACGCGAGCAAAGCGCTGGCGACTTTGGGTACGGGCAATATCACCGTGGGTGGTGTGCAGGTGGAACAAGACGGTGAATTGACCGATGCAGGAAAAGCAGATGACTCGCCGTTGATTGCACTCAATCGCGATACCACCAATACCACCAAAGACCTGTGGAGTGTTGAGCGTCAAGAAGGCAATGTGGATCTGGCGATTGATCATCGGTTGTTGAGTGAGGAGGGCAGGAAGGAAATTAAGGAAGATTTCAAACGTACAGAAATTCTGGGCGAATCCATTGCGGATATGGCCGATGGCAGTGTGTCATTCCTGGGTAATAGTGGCGAAGGCGAATCCAGCCTGCGCGAACATATTGGCAACACTCAAGACTTCTTCACCGCCACCAAAAACTTTGTTAACGATGTGAACAATGCCGAACACGTCAGCGTGATCAACGACGGCAATGCCACACCAGAGCAAAAACAAGCCGCATATTCTGCGCTAGCCAACAGCATTGCCATGCAAACTGGCGTAAGCCCGGTAGAAGCCATGGTACTGGTGCAAGAAAAATATAACCTCAACAGCCGCACCTACGACGGCACGACTATTCAGCAACAGGTTCAGGGTGCTTATGCGCAAAACCCCAACAGCCAACATCAGGAAGGGTTGATCTTTGTAGTTGACGATAACATTGCCACCACCAATCAGGCGGTGAATGTAGTCGGCCATGAAACCATGCACCACATCGACAGCAATAAAAATGTGGTGGTCACCGATCAAACAGCTTATGACACCAATCGCGAAAACTACGCTGACCTGATGGGTAATGCGACAGAAGATTATTTAGGTTTCAACTTTGCAGCCAGCGGCAATGGCACTTTCGGTACAACCAATAACCGTGTGGATTCCAATACCAATAACGCGGCGGTTAAAAATAACAATGCGGTATTTAATGCGTTGGATCAGAGGGAAGTGGATTACCGCCAACTGGCTATTCCGGAAATCGGTTATGTGCGTGACGAATCTCGTGTTGATCGTTTTGCCAATTACATTGAAGAACAAACAGGCGAAACATTATCGCATGCCGAAGCCAGTGCTCGATTGTTGCAGGGTTCTGCTGGTTTAATCGATCAAAAATGGCAGGAAATTCACGGTAGTGACGCGGCTGTCATGGATTTCTTAATGACAGAAATTGCTGGTGATATTCGTACTGTTGCGGGTAATCGCACAGAAAATACCGGCAGTGAAATATCTCCCTATGAATTGGAGCAGCAACTACTCAATTCCAACCTGGCTTATACAGATGAATCAACCGGCGAACGTCGTTTGATTTTTGGCTTGGGGGAAGGTGAGTTTGCAGATGAAAGACATGGCGTTACTGCGTTTATGTCCAATCAAACTATCGGTCAGACTGATGCATTAGGCGTTCCCAAAACCGACCTGCAACGCAGGCTGGATCATCTCGCTGGTTTCAGTGAGGGCCAGGCAAGCGCAGTTGATCAGCCCGGTACAGTTTTATGGGATGGCGCCGTGGGTACCGCAAGTGGTATTTGGGACTTCGTGACCAGTCCGATAGATACAACAACCGGTGCCTGGGAGGGGATGAAAGAGGCAGACGCATACGGTAGGCTGCTGGAATTCCAGGGACGCGATCATGAAGCGGGCTATATGGAAGGCTACGCCCAAGGCAGTATAGCTGTTGGTGCGGTTGCATCACCGATTGGTGAAGCGTTCGGTACCTCGTTACTGAGTGGTGCGTTAGCGCGTGCTAATGGCGGCGATGTTAAAGTAACGGCGGGTACACAGGGGGAAGTGATTGGCGTTTCAATCACTGAAACAAGTACGCCATCGCCTACAGCGCGAGCAATTTTGGTAGAAAGCAATACTGACAACGAAGCAGGTTTTACTAACCTGCCAATCAATGAACGAGGAATTCCTACAAGTGCTGATAATCCCGGAGGACGAAATCCTGGTGATATAGCTGGTGGAGAGGGAGATTTTTATCAGCGGGTTGATCAGGCTGAGCGTGGTGTAATTCCTAAGGTATCTGAGAATAATGAACCTAAAGTTGTCTCTGGGTTTGGTTCTGATGTTGAAATGGATGGTCATAAGATATACGACTCTAATTATTCGCCCATTAGTACAAATCCGAACGCCGGATATAGATTTTCCGATCCAAATTATCGATCTACAGGTGGTGACGTATATTTCGGAGAGAATGTTATGACTGCCTATTTTGAAGTGCGGCAGAACTTGGATGGAAAATCTTTATACGTTGGTGAGGTAAAAGTAGGAAACATCCTCGATTTAACTGACCCCAGTGTTCAGAAAAAAATGAATATTGACCCTGCTAAATTGACAGCTAGAGTTGATGATGAAATTCAACGGCAATCCGTCTATGAATATACAAATCAAATTTCAAATCAAGCATATGATGCAGGGTATAGCGGCATATTATATCCAAGTAGTAGAAAATCTATTGGCAATAACAGCGCAGTAGTTTTGTTTGGCGGTCGTTATGATTCAAGCGAGATTAAAAAGATAATGGATAAACAAATCAATCAAAGGCAAGGTAACTAGCGTGGATAAAATAATCCGGAGGAAAGCGAAAGATGCCTCTATTGTGCCAGCATTTGTTACTGGTTTTGAGGGTCATGGTTTATGTTATTTTGTTGAGCATGGTAGTGATTCAATTGGGGGGCAGTGTGGAGATTGCAATTGCATTCTCTGGGTCAATAGTAGGAGAAATTCAATATTGAATGAAGCTTTACCAATTAATATTCCACCTAGTGGTGAGCAATACAGGGAGTACCACAAAAATAAAACTCAAAGGCTCTTAAAAAGCCTTCCTTGTTGCCCGGAATGCGGCTCGAAAAATTATGATAGGTTTGTAAACAATGTTAATTTTCCTAGATTTAAGGATGGTGTTCTATTTTCTTCAACAAAAGAAACAAAACCCATCTATGTTGATGCCAATTCCGTAGATATATGGTGGCTTGAAAGTAAGTAGGCAGGTGGATTTA
>CAYUVQ010000168.1:0-3686 GCA_964448175.1 uncultured Cellvibrionaceae bacterium
CTCGGGAGGCGAAGTGCAACTCGTCTTTCTGGCGCAACCCCTTGGGGTAAAAATTCTTCCGCCAAGGGGCATAACGCCAACCGGAGATACCAATGCGTATATCGCTCATAAGCTCCCTCTGTCATATGTTTGGAGAAATGCGAATCCTCAGTGATGACGCGCCGGTGCGGTCATGGATGGTGGATCGCTGGCCGGGAAGGTATCTTCCAGTGCATCATCCAGCTGGCTTTCATCTGCTTCGCTTTGGCTGGCTTGTTGTGGATGCAGCTCGACTTTCACCCAGCCACTGCGGCGTTGGTCAAAAGCTTTGAAGGCCTCAATCGCATCCGTCATCGGTTTTACCTGGGTAAGAATCTTGGCTGGATCAATCTGACCGCTCAGCGTAAGTTCGATGAGCTTTGGAATATATTTGCGGTGGTGGCAGTTGCCCATGTTGATGGTGAGGTTTTTATTCATTGCCAGACCGATAGGAAAGGTGTTGGACTGTTCTGAATACACACCGATGATGGACAGCGTCCCCGCTTTGGCTAATCCTTTGATGGCCCATTCCAAAGCCTGGCTCGGCCCATCGCCAGGCTGCCAGTTTCCGCCCTTGGGATTGGCTTCCGGTGCGACTTCTTTAACTTCTGCTGCAAAGCGTTGGTCGTCGTCGGGTTGCCCATGATGGTGGCTGTGTTCAGCGTCGACACCCACGGCATCAATCGCGCGATCCACACCAATTCCTTTCGTAAGACGGAGCAGTGCTTCAACGGGATCTTCCTCTTCAAAATTGATCACCTCAGCACCTTGCCGCCGCGCCATGCGCAAACGGTCCGCGTGTTTATCAATGGCAAATACCCGCGCGGCACCCATTAGAAATGCACTGGCAATGGCGAACTGCCCCACCGGTCCGCAACCGAATATGGCAACGGTATCGCCGCTGGTGATCTCGGCCATTTCCGCCCCGAAATAACCGGTGGGAAAAATATCGGACAAGAGGATCGCCTGCTCATCGGAAATTTCTTTGGGGAGTTTTATCAGGCCAACATTTGCGTAGGGCACGCGCGCCTTTTCTGCCTGCAGACCATTAAAGCTGCCGGTGTTAGCGGGTCCGCCAAAAAATGCCGTGCCAGCCTGCTTCCCATTAGGGTTTGCATCATCACATTGCGCGTAATACCCCGCCCGGCAATAAGAGCAATTTCCACAGGCGATGGTGGAAGGAATAACCACCCGATCACCGACCTGTAAATTGCGTACATCGTCACCGAGGGCTTCGACGATGCCGACACCTTCGTGGCCGAGGATGGTACCCGGCTGCATGCCGCCAACGGTACCGCGAATAAAATGCAGGTCGGTCCCGCAAATTGCCGACGCTGTTAAGCGCACGATGGCGTCGGTAGGTTCTTGCAGTTGCGGCTCAGGGACATCATCCAAACGAATATCGCCCACCGCGTGAAAAACGACAGCTTTCATGTTGACCTCCGTTGATGCCTCAGTGAGCGCGGGTAACACCCTGCAGGAGGGTATCGCTGGTTTGCTGGTTATGGCAGCTGGCGATATTGCTCAGCGATACCACGCCCACCAGTCGTTTTTCGCGATTCAGTACCGGCATCCGCCGCAGCTCGTTTTGTGCCATGTTCTCAGCCACATGTTGAACGATCTCATCCTCAAAACAGTAACGAATGTTTTTACTCATCACCTGGCTCACCGGAGTGCTCGCATCCAGGCCTTGCGCTACTGCACGAATGGTAATGTCACGGTCGGTAATCATGCCAACGAGGCGGTCCTCGTCGTTAATCAGCAGCGCACCGCAGTCTATTTTTTCCATCAGCATGGCCGCTTCACGAATACTTTGATAGGGCGTCAGGGTTTTGACATCGGTCGTCATAACGTCGCGAATTTGCATGATGTGGTCTCCTTTAATGATTAATGTGAAAAACAATGGAGCATCAATGCCAGAGTCATTAAAACTTCTGGTTAGTGTAAGAATTGCGACTAAAAGGCGTGGCTCAAGTTCAGTTAATTGCGGGGCATTGTTAATAGCTTACTTAGGATGCGCTTCGTATATTCGACGCCAGATGGATATGGTGAGTCATTAATTTCAAAGCGGCTAATTCAAGATGAAAAGGGATATCTCAAGGGGGTTAATTTATTTCCTAAACTACAGCAACCAAAAAAAATGATTGTTATGCCAATATTTATTGTCGCTGGAGCCACTGTGTTTGACGAATAAAAGTCAACGGAAAATTTACTTAATTTGTTAATTTTATAATTTCTTTTTAAGTGTCTTTTCACACTTTTGAAACAACTTTTATGAGAAGGTACGCCACCTGTAACAAGTCACATAATTCAAAGTTTTTTAAGGAAAGACATGCCAATCACGTTGTGCTCAATTGAGATTGTCGATACTCAGGAAATAATAGAACTCCCTCAAAATTCCAATTTAACTGCCATCGAAGAAATGGGAATTAATGAAATCCCTTTCAGTTGTCGTGCCGGCTGTTGTGGTTCCTGCGTAGTAGAAATTATTCAGGGTATTGATCACCTCGGCACTCCCCTGCAGGAAGAAAAAGATTTTTTAATGTGCTTGGGCTACCAAGGTGAAGCATATCGTCTGGCGTGCCAGTGCACACTAAGCGGCCCGATCTCACTCAGAAAAGCGATATGAATCCAACCGCAACCTATAAATAAGGAGATAAACAATGAGTAACAGATGTATCAATACCGGCCTTGGTCGTGATAAACCGTTTTTGAATCCAACACAATCAGTAATATTGCGTGAGGAAATCAACGCGATTATTGATCTGCAAATTAAAGAGTGGCAAGCCACGGTTCCGGGAACCGATCAGCACAAACGAAAAGCTGATTTTAATATGGACTACTATCAGCGTGGTCTGGCAGAAACAGCTTTACGGATCCGCCTGCTACGCGTGGTTGAATCAAAAGCTATCGCTGAGATTGCAAAGATCAGCCCTGAAGCTGCGCAAATATGGGCGGACTACGAGCGCGACGAAATGCTGCACGATGAGATGTTCATTCAGGACCTTATTAAATCAGGGTATACGCGCGAACAGTTTCTAAAAATTGAACCAACGTTGGCAACTAAAATGCTGGTTGGCTTCTTTTCCTACCTTTTGGATCATGAGGGCCCCCTCGGTGTCGTGGCCTATTCCTATCTTGTTGAATATTGTAACGTCAAACTGGAACCGGAAAAGTTAGCGGGCTTAAAGGAAATCCTGGGCGAAGATATGATCGCAGGACAGATTGCCCACGCTCACACCGACGTCAATCATGACCATCCAGCCATGGTGTGGTCTTGTCTTCGCTATTTAATTCGCAATGAGCATGATATTGCGAATTTGAAAGTATATCTGAAGGAATTTCAAAAAATACTCGCCATGTTCTTTGTGGAGATGAACAACGAATTCTCCGTTGAATTGCGGGCGAATGAAGCTGCTTAAGGAAAGATCATGAAAAAAAATGGCGTTCTCATCCTGAGTCATTGTGGATACTCGTTTGTTGACCAGATTGCTTCTTTGATCCGCAAGGAAGGATTGTGTGTTTATATTCTGTCTTCATTGCCGGACACAGGGCACGAATTCAGGATACAGGCGCTACACCAGCTTGCTGACTGGGTAGAGGTCAGGGACAAGCATGAGTTGGAATGGTATGAGGTTGCGGACGCCATTACCTCTTTGAAAAACCAA
>CAYUVQ010000169.1:0-3663 GCA_964448175.1 uncultured Cellvibrionaceae bacterium
TTCCCACAACTGGACGCTAGCAAGGAATACCTGCTCTATTGCCAGAAAGGCGTAATGAGCCAGCTGCACGCGGCGAACCTCAAGGATGCTGGCCACACCAATATCGGTGTCTATCGGCCGGAGCCGAAGAGCGCGTGTGCCATTTAGCGGTCGATACACATCGGTGTAGGCCGCCTATTCTCTGTGAAGTAGTGTTATGAGTCAGATAGACAGTCTTACGCCCGCTGGCGCCGTGCTCGGTGAGATACCGCCGGTTGCACCTGCCCATACTTTTGATGCCACCAAAACCATTTTGCCGGTGATCGGTGCGGTCAGCTTTGTTCACCTGATCAACGATCTGATTCAGGCGATTTTGCCGTCGATCTATCCTTTGCTGAAAGCTGACTATGCGTTGAGCTTTACGCAGATCGGCATGATCACGCTTGCGTTTCAGATGACGGCCTCGCTGCTGCAGCCCGGCATCGGGCTTTATACCGATAAACATCCCAAACCGTATTTATTACCCACCGGCATGCTGTTCACTTTGGTCGGCCTGATCATGCTGGCGTTTGCCAATAATTTCACCTGGCTGCTGATCGCCTCGGCGATGATTGGGTTGGGTTCGTCGACCTTCCATCCGGAGGCGTCCCGTGTTGCACGGATGGCATCGGGTGGACGTTTTGGTTTTGCGCAATCGTTCTTCCAGGTGGGCGGTAACGCTGGCTCCGCTTTCGGTCCTTTGCTGGCAGCGGCGATTATTATTCCCCGCGGGCAGGGCGCCATCGGCTGGTTTACCTTGTTTGCGGTGGTGGGTTTTGCGGTGTTATTTGGGGTTGCCCGCTGGACGATCCGCACCCACGCCTCGCTGAAAAGCGTGAAAAAATCGGCGCACTTCGCGCACCTGTCGCGCGCGCAGATTGTCGGTGCGTTAACGGTACTGGCGCTGCTGGTTTTCTCCAAATACATCTACATGGCCGCGTTTACCAATTACTACACCTTTTATTTGATCGAGAAATTTTCTACCTCGGTTGCTGATGCACAGTTGTTTTTATTTCTGTTCCTGGCCGCCGTTGCGCTGGGCACCTTTGCCGGTGGACCGATTGGCGATAAGGTGGGCCGCAAAGCGGTGATCTGGATTTCCATCCTCGGCGCTGCACCTTTCGCGCTGCTCTTTCCTCACTGCAACCTGTTGTGGACGGCGGTGTTATCCGTCGTGATCGGGCTGGTATTGTCTTCGGCGTTTTCTGCGATTGTCGTGCTCGCGCAAGAACTGGTGCCGACCAAGATCGGCATGATCTCCGGCATATTTTTTGGTTTGATGTTTGGTATCAGTGGAATCGCAGCAGCGGGATTGGGTGCATTTGCCGATGCTACAAGCATCGAACACATGTTTGGTTATTGCGCGTATTTACCCTTGCTCGGCATAGTCACTATCCTGTTACCGCGGATGAAACGCCGTTAATTTTGCTGATCCGTTGCCGTTACGCTGCTCGTCCTCCGCGGGCAGTTCTTCTGCAGGATAATTCAATAAGCGCGCGTTCCTGTGATGTCGGTTGGACCACTTAAACACAGGTATCCGGCGGCACGAATCCTGTTATTGGAGGGATTAATCCGTGATTAAACGCGTCGCCTCTTCCGCTTCGTTGCCCCGTTTCGACCAAAAAATCATCAATAAACCTCGATCTTTCATATCGCCGTAAGCCCGACACGGGTATAATGCGCGGCCTTTTATCGTCCTCCCCCTGCCTGATTCGGCGGAAATCCAAGAGAAACATCATTGTGACAGATCAATCTGCTATCGAAAAACTGCGTAACATCGCCATTATTGCCCACGTTGACCACGGTAAAACCTCAATGGTTGACCAGTTGCTGCGTCAATCCGGCACCCTCGACCGTCGTGATGATACAGACGACCTGGTCATGGATAGCAACGACCAGGAACGCGAACGGGGCATCACCATCCTCGCGAAAAATACCGCGATTAAATGGAATGACTACCGGATCAATATCGTGGACACCCCTGGGCACGCCGACTTTGGTGGTGAGGTAGAGCGCGTTCTGTCGATGGTGGATTCTGTACTGCTGATCGTCGATGCGGTGGGCGGACCTATGCCGCAAACACGTTTCGTAACCCAGAAAGCCTTCGAGCAGGGCTTGAACCCGATTGTGGTCATCAACAAAATCGACCGCCCCGGTGCACGCCCGGAGTGGGTCATTGACCAGGTGTTCGAATTATTTGATCGTTTGGGTGCGACGGAAGAGCAGCTCGACTTCCCGGTGGTGTATGCCTCGGCGTTGAATGGTGTTGCCGGTACCGACCTGAATGACATCAAAGACGACATGACTCCGCTGTTCCAGATGATCGTCGATCAAGTAAAACCGCCGGTTGTCGACCTGGATGGTCCATTCCAGATGCAGATTTCAGCATTGGATTACAGCAGCTATGTAGGCGTTATCGGTATTGGCCGGATTACCCGTGGCAGCCTGTCGCCCAATCAGCAGGTTGTGGTGGTGGATCACGAAGGCAATCAGCGCAAAGCCAAGGTATTGCAGGTGATGGGTTACCACGGCCTGCAGCGCGTAGAAACTGACAAGGCCTATGCCGGTGACATCGTCTGTATTACCGGTGTGGACAAACTGGGCATCTCCGATACCCTGTGTAGCCCCGATGCCGTTGAAGCGCTGCCGGCGCTGTCAATCGACGAGCCAACCGTGAGCATGACCTTCCAGGTAAACGATTCGCCTTTTGCGGGTAAAGAAGGCAAATACGTGACCAGCCGTAATATCAAAGACCGTCTGGAGCAGGAGCTGATCGCTAACGTAGCGCTGCGTGTCCAGCAGGGCGACAGCCCGGACAAATTTATTGTCTCCGGTCGCGGCGAATTGCACTTGTCCGTACTGATCGAAAATATGCGTCGTGAAGGTTTTGAACTGGGTGTATCCCGCCCGGAAGTAGTTCAGAAAATTGTTGATGGCGAAGTACACGAACCCTTCGAGCAGGTAGTTATCGACGTTGAAGAGCATCACCAGGGCGCCGTGATGGAAGAGCTGGGCCTGCGCAAAGGCGAGCTGACCAACATGGAGCCGGACGGCAAGGGCCGGATCAAACTGGAATTCCTGTGTCCGTCACGGGGCTTGATCGGTTTCCGTGGCCAGTTCCTGACCATGACCTCCGGTTCCGGCATCATGACCAGCATCTTTGATCACTACGGTCCGGTAAAAGAGGGTGAAGTGGCCAAGCGTCAGAACGGCGTACTGGTATCCATGGTGAAAGGCAAAACCCTCGCTTATGGTTTACATCCGCTGCAGGATCGCGGTCGCCTGTTCCTCGGCGCTGGTGTTGAAGTCTATGAAGGCCAGATTGTGGGCCTGCATTCGCGCAGTAACGATCTCGTGGTTAACCCCACCAAGGCCAAGCAATTGACCAACGTGCGTGCCTCCGGTACTGACGATGCGCTGACTTTGTCGCCTCCGGTTCGTCACACGCTGGAGCAGGCACTGGAATTTATTGAAGACGATGAGCTGGTAGAAGTGACGCCGCAAAGTATTCGTCTGCGCAAAAAACTCCTTACTGAAAACGAACGTAAGCGCGCTAAAAAATAATTTCTGTCGGGAATAAAAATGCCCATTTGCACTCGATAAACTCGATGCGGTAAATGGGCTTTTTTTATGGCAATTAATTAA
>CAYUVQ010000170.1:0-3663 GCA_964448175.1 uncultured Cellvibrionaceae bacterium
CACGAATTCCTGAATCCGCTTAAGCGCATTGGGATTATCAAAGACATTGTTGTGCCCTACGCCGGGCAGCTCCAGCAGTTCCTTTGGGCTGTGGATGGCGGCGTAGGTGGCAAGGGAATCCTTGGGTGGAATGACCACGTCGGCATCACCTATCAACATCAACACCGGGCAGGTGATCGCTTCGGCGTGGGTGATCAAGGCGAATGGATGCTGCAGCAACCACTTCACGGGCAGGATGGGAAATCTCCGACGGCCATTCTCGAGGGCGCTCTTCAGTGGCGTCAGCAATATCAGCTTGTCGACCCGGCGCTGGGTAGCGAGATAACCCGCTACAGCGGAGCCCAGGCTGCGGCCCATCACGACAATAGATGACGCCGAGAGATCATGCCGTCGCGCAAGTTCATCGTAAATCGCTTGCGCGTCTTCATAGAAAGCAGCTTCGGAAGGCGTGCCTTCGCTGCGCCCGTAGCCGCGGTAGTTGTACGTATAGATATAGCGCGGCCCGATCCGTTGCAGGGTCGGCAGGAGATCAATGACATCCTCGGCGTTACCGCCAAAATACAACAGGACCACCTCATTCTCAGCAGCAGGATTTTCAAGCCGCCAGCCGCTCAGGAGAACCTCCTCCTGTTGCAGATTTATCTGATGCGCGGCGTATTGTGCATAAACAACATCCGGACCTTTTGCGCGCGGAAAAATCAGGCGTGTCTGCCATAAAAAGGCGAGTGCGCAAAAAATCAGATAACACAGGATGATAAATAACAGAATATTCAGCATGGTCCGATCTTCATTATTCGCTGGCGTTTTGGGCAATCAGGGTGAATAACATGATTGACAGCGTAAATCCACGAACATTGGCGATATTTATCCCACTGCATCAGCCCGCTTGGCGTAAAAACCACGCTGGCCAGCGCTTACCCGTATAATGCGCCGTCATTGTTATCAGTTGCAGAGAGATAATCATGGATTCACTTTCGCAGGCCGCATTGGGCTCCGCCGTTGGTATGGCGGTGATGGGGCGCCGCACCGCTTTGTGGAAGGCGGCCCTGATCGGTGCCGGGCTGGGCACTTTGCCGGATCTGGATGCGTTTATTGATCACGGCGACCCGATCCGCAACATGACATTTCATCGCGCCGCGAGTCATTCGCTGTTTTATCTCACCTTGCTGGCGCCGGCGCTGGCGTGGCTGATCAGCAAGCTCAGTGGCAAAACCGAACACGTTAAACGCTGGTGCCTCACGATCTGGTTGATTCTGATTACCCACGTGCTGCTGGACTTCATGACAATCTACGGTACGCAGATGGCGTTGCCCTTCACGGATTATCCGTTTGGTGTCGGCAGTATTTTTATCATTGACCTGCTGTACACCTTGCCCTTGCTTATCGGCATTATCGCGGCACTCATTTTCCATCGAAGCTCCGGCCTGCGCTGGAATGCAGCGGGTATTATGCTGGGCACCGCCTACCTGGCGTGGACAGTACTGGCCCAATGGCACGTGGAAAAAGTAACCGATGATTATCTCGCGCAGCATCAATGGGCGGTGGAACAACGGCTGGTGACACCCACGCCCTTCAACACCCTGCTCTGGCGAATTCTCGTCATCACCCCGGAAGGCTACAGCGAAGGTTTTTATTCACTGCTGGATGAAACGCCACAACTGAATTTGAGATCTTACCCGCGCAACGCTCATCTGTTTGATGCGGTGCGCGGTAATTGGGGGGCTGAACGCATGGCCTGGTTCAGTCACGGATTCTTCAAGATGAGCGAAGCAGACGGCAACTTAATCATTACCGATCTGCGAATGGGCCAGGAGCCCTTCTACTCATTTAATTTCGTCATTGCCGAACGCAGCGGAGATAACTGGAAAGCAGTTACACCACGGCAAGTCGTGCAACGCCCCGATATCAAACGCGCACTGGACTGGATAGGACAGCGGATCAGTGGAGACATAACCGACCCGCCCTGGCTGCTGGAGTGAAAATTACATCACCCTTTGCGCCGCTGCTGACGCAACGAATACATCGACCGTCCCGCAGCTCAAAATAATCACGCAGGTCGGATTAGCGCAGCGTAATCCGACTCACGCACTTCCTGCGAAGATCCTCCAGCCAGTTAAATCCCCGCTTGCTGCACCTTTTCTTCCGTCGGCACATCAACCGGCAAATACTTCACCAAACGTGCCAGAGACGTATCGCGTAATTGTTTTTTATCGTTGCCCAACTGCTCACGCATCACATTTTTATTCACAAAATAGCGCGCGGTGTTACGCAGTTTTACGGCGGTGCGATACTGCTAATCCACGAGTCTTACTTCTTTTATCTCATCCCGTTGAATTGGCATGACCAAATGGCCGCCCTGCTCGAAACGCTGGAACTGAATGCGCCCCGCTTCTACAGTGCGGATTTGACCGCGATAACTTTTACCGTTGTGTAGGCGGATACGCACACTTCTGCGCAGATGATTATCCAGGTTATCCAGCGGCACCAACGCGGGATCGGCCACCGGCTCAGTGACAGCCACCGGTTGTATGGCAGCTTTCTGCTTCACGACTTGCGCCTGCTCTTCATCCGTCAGTCCCACCATGTCCAGCGTTACCACCGGCGCGTCATTGACTTCCAGATTACCCTGTAAACGATAGATCAGAATATTTGCCGGCGATTCAAATAAATCGCGCAGTGTCAAACTGGTGGAAGGATAAAGATAAAGACTAAAACTTTGCGGATTCTGCACAAAACTTTCATAAGCCGTCGTGGCTTTAGGGCCGGGCGCAACGCCCAGACGATGCCAGTAACCCTGCCAGGCGGCGATATGGTGCGCGCGGTACTCGGCGGGCGTCATGTCCATTTCCTGCGCGCAGAACTTTATAACTTTTGCGGCGTAACCAAGATCCTCATACGCCACGTCCAGACTGTTCAAAGACGCACGGGCAAACGTCGCAGCCAGCGCCTGTGCAGAACGTGAGGTTGCGCCCAACTGAATGTCCGCAGTGATCTCCAGGCGCGCCATAGCTTCGGTATGGCTGCGTGTATACAGCCGAAGCTTCTGGCCATTACCGCCAATCTCGTAATCCAGATCGACATGCATCACCAGCTCGGAATAACCCATATCCATCAAATCATGGCCACTGAAACGCTGCCGATTACCGCAGCCCAGCGCATCGAAACCCTGGGCAGCACTGAAATTCTGGCTGCTGCCATAAACGCTGCCGCCCGCCAGAATCCGCAGGCCGCTGATAGAAACCCCGAGCCGCTCAGGCAACTGCTGCTTTTTTGCATCTTCGGAAAGATAAAACAAACCCAGCGCGTTACCCGTACGCAACTTCACCTGATCAATCAGCACCGCGTCATTCGCACCGTAAGGCTGAAAGCGCAGCTGATTGATCTGCGCCTCACCGGTATGCGTCACATTTACATCGCGATAACTGAAATCACCCAGCACCTTAGCCGTCTGCACCATCTGGTCCAGGCTCTTTTTCATCTGGGCCTCGTAATAGAACTTGCCACCAAAGAAAACACCGGCAGCAATAAGGATGGCGAGAATAAAGAAGCGCTTCATAGAAAGTCCCTGTGTGAAAGCCGGAGGGCGGCTTCACGAGCCCATCCATCTGGCAGAATAATTTGCTTTTATACCGAAAATTTGGGTGTTGTGCGAGGGGTTGGTTT
>CAYUVQ010000171.1:0-1736 GCA_964448175.1 uncultured Cellvibrionaceae bacterium
TTGTGCGCGTTGGTGTTGTAATATTCTCCAGTCCAAAAATTATCGGAACTGGTAACGCCTTCAGCGGTGTCAGTGTCATTCCATACCATGAAATAAAGCCACCAAGCTCCGTCGGCCGCCATCAAGTCCGGATCGGGAATGTTGCTGTTTTCACTGAGAGCAACCATTTTGACTTCGTGTGGGTAGGCTTTGGTTTGGTTGAAAGGACCTACTTGCGATTCATAATTTTGGCTGCCGTCATAAATATCAACGCTGACGATATCAACCACGTCATCACCTGGATACCACGCAGCGCTTTGGCCGTTCCACACCCATATAAGATTATTTAATCCGTGGTGATTGGTCAGGCGATCGTAGAGGTAATTCCACAATGCAACTTGCGCATAGGCAGCGGGTACATCGTCAGTGCGGTCATTGCGGCCCCACCAGAACCAACCGCCCGAAGCCTCGTGCAAGGGTCGCCACAATACTGTTACGCCAGCAGATTGCAGCGCTAATAACTCTGCGGCAATCATGTCGACGTCGGCTTCGATGTTAGCGAAGCTGGGGCTTGAGGTATCCAGTTCGCCATTCA
Organism: uncultured Cellvibrionaceae bacterium; assembly: GCA_964448175.1. Classification (GTDB taxonomy): domain Bacteria; phylum Pseudomonadota; class Gammaproteobacteria; order Pseudomonadales; family Cellvibrionaceae; genus Cellvibrio. Next base: position 575 of record CAYUVQ010000171.1, read on the forward strand.
ACATGGGAATGGTGAAGCCGGTATCTTCCGTGTAGAACTCTCCGATAATTCCTTCGGCTGCATCGGGATCGCGCCAGTGCCACGTAAAGGTGACCAAGCCGCCACGATTCCAATGTGCGATGGCTTCTTCCGTTTGCGTTAAGCCAGAGATGCCGTCCCAATACAAACCGTAGTTCATAAAATCATAACCCATGATCGCCGGCGCACGGTCAGTATCATTGATCACACGTTGATACTGATCAATATTATCTTGCCAGGTAAGATCCATCTGGCCCGACAACATGTATTCGCCCCAAATGGATTGCAGGTAGCCGTAAACATCTCGTGTTGTGCCATCAGCATCTGGATTAACTGGCGTGCTGCGCATGGGCGCTTGAGCGGCACTTCCCATGCCAGGGCACATGCTGCGCGATAAACAAATTTGTCCAGCTTCGTTGCCCCAACTACCTGTATCAGAATCACATAAGGTAATTTGATCCGCGCCGATTAAACAATACGGAAAATCACCGGGGCCGGCATCTGCTGCAGAGCCGTACACGATACAGGAATGACTGTTTTCCCAACCCCAGCCATCGCCATCTGGATCCGTGTCGGCGGAGCGGCAGTAGGGCCAGCCGTTACTCGCAGCGTTCGGAATTATCTCCGACACACTGGAACTGCTTGAACTGATAGAAGACGAACTAATCACGCTGGAGAGCGAGCTGGAGCTGCTTGAAATCGGCTCGCTTGAACTGGATGAAACGCTGCTCGACATAATGGAAGACGAGCTGCTAGTGGTCGACGAACTGGAAGACGAACTGCTAATAATCGACGAGCTGGAAGACTGGTTATTACCACCACCACTTACGGTGAGGCTGGTCAACGTAGGGAAATAATTACCACCCTGGGTGTTGGCACAAAACCCGAAAGCTGTGTGCCCACCAACACCGATGTGGTTGTTGTAACTCATGTTGGTAATAATGTTGTTAGCGAGATTGCCATTCCACAAATTGTTGATCGTGGAATTATTTGGATTAATCACCACCTGCCAACTGTTGATCGCAGCATCGCCCTGGTTACTGATAGAGACGGAAGCGCAATATCCGCTACCCCAATCGCTTTGAATTGTTAAGCTGGCAGTGGCTGCGCCGTTGTTTGACGTTACCGTATTAGCTTGCGCGCT
>CAYUVQ010000171.1:1836-3482 GCA_964448175.1 uncultured Cellvibrionaceae bacterium
TAATTTGGCGTGTTGATAAACGTTATGGGTCGGTGCGCTATTGGATGTTTATAAAACCACACGGAAAAGTTGTTTATATATCATCACCCCAGGGCTGTATCCAAAACCATCATCAAGACAAAGCCGAGCATTAATCCACCTGTCGCAAAACGTTCATGACCTTTTCGATGAGACTCTGGAATAATTTCGTGGCTGATAACAAATAACATGGCACCAGCGGCCAGTGCCAATCCCCAAGGCAAAAGTTGAATTGACGTCGTTACGATCGATGCACCGAGTAACGCGCCAAGCGGTTCGATTAATCCAGATGCACACCCGATCAGAATTGCACTCAGCCGTGAGTAGCCAACTGCAACCAGAGCTACCGCAACCACCAGACCTTCAGGTACATCCTGAATTGCAATGCCTGTGGCGAGAGCACCAGCGCCTACAGTATCGCTCCCACCAAAAGCCACACCAATCGCTAAACCTTCTGGTAAGTTGTGCAAGCAAATGGCAAAAACGAATAACCAGGTGCGACGCAGGGAACGGGCTTTCACTCCCTCAGGGCCTTTAACGAAGTGCTCATGGGGAAGGAGGTGATCTATCAGTAGCAACAATGAACCGCCAACAAGTATTCCGGCGCCTACCGTCGCGCTCGCGTGCAAGGCTGATGAACCAAGCTGTTTCGCTGCCTCGATGCCCGGAATAATCAGAGAGAACGCAGTGGCTGCCAGCATCACCCCCGCACCGAAGCCCAGCAATGTATCCACAACCGTACCTGATAGCCGCCTTGAAAAAAGAACCGGTAGGGTTCCAAGTGCTGTTGCTCCCGCCGCTGTTAATCCGGCAACCAAAGCATCGGCAACGCGCGGATCATGAAACAAAGCGGCAAGCCAAATCTCATGACCCAAAGCGAGTGCGCCACCAAGAACTATGGCAAGACCAAGTAATCGTTTAGGCGTAAATGGAGCAATGGCTTGGGTATTCATAATTAAAGACTTTTGTTAGGGCAACCATTAAGAGAGACAGTTAAAACCTGGACTGAATTCAACCGCTACAAATAGAGGATGGATAATTATTTCCTGCTGATGGGCGCAATTTATTTCATATACAAAAATTAACACCACTTATGTCGCATAATTCATTGTTTTCTATAAATGTGAGTTAAGTGGATTCTGCCGCCTATTTGAAGGTTATTTGATATGACAGTAATTTCTTTACTAATGAAATGTTATGTAAAGGACGCCTGTCCGTTGTTTATTTACGATGGGTACTATTTCATCTTTTCAATCGACCTTCTTTGTCATAAAGTCCGCAAAGCAAGCCGAACCGGAAGCTACTTAATTTTGATAATGTGGCACCGTTGACAGCGCTGTCATTAAAGAGTAGTTTGCTGCAATGAATTTACTGCCGCGCCTTAATGAAGTTAGGGAAGAAGTTGGGAATCGGTGGCGGGGCAGTAACAGCTTCAATAAAAAAAATAGAGAAAAAGCACCTTAGGGGTTTCTTGTAGCCCCGCAAAGAATTCATCTTCCCCCTGAAGGTGAACTTGCCTGGCAGAATCCACCATCCCGTGGCGGTTGTATGTTGGGTGAGACGTGGTACCGGATTAATTCCTGATGATAATAAAGGAGAGCTCCATGTATAAAACACAAAGCTTTAGG
>CAYUVQ010000172.1:0-3476 GCA_964448175.1 uncultured Cellvibrionaceae bacterium
TGTTATGTATCGGCATCAGTTTGGAAAATATCCAAACGGTCATCGATATTGCCCAACAACATCCCAGCGTTGTGGCATCGGTCGGGGTGCACCCGTGCGATGTAAAAGAAGGCACAGCCAGCGCAGAACAGTTGATGCAATGGGCGCAGCAACCGAAGGTGGTGGCGCTGGGTGAAACCGGTTTGGATTATCACTACGAGACGGAAAGCAAAACCTTACAGCATGAAAGTTTTGCGTTGCATCTGGACGTGGGCGGCAAGACCGGATTGCCGGTTGTGGTGCATACCCGTGAAGCCCGCGAAGATACACTGGCTTTGATCAAAACCTACGGCAGTTTGGAACATGCCGGTGTCCTGCATTGTTTTACCGAAGACTGGGACATGGCCAGGCGCGCGCTGGATCTGAATTACTACATTTCCATTTCGGGGATTGTCACGTTTAAAAATGCAGAACAGATTCGCGACGTGGTGCGCAGGATGCCTATCGACCGATTGCTGGTTGAAACAGACTCGCCTTATCTAGCGCCGGTGCCTTATCGCGGCAAGCCCAATGAGCCGCGTTACGTGCGCGAAGTTGCCGAGTTCGTAGCTGAAGTGCGCGGCATGGAATTTGAAGAGCTTGCTCAGCAAACCACCGAGAATTTTTATCGACTGTTCACACGTGCAAAACAATACCTGCCCCAATAAATTTTGAAGAGATAAATTGATGAACGCACAAGCACAACAAATTCAAATCATGCTGGAACTGCAAGACAGCATGAACACCAAAGTGACGGCCAATTGGCGCGAACAAGGCTACGAGTGGTATCGCGCAATTTGGGTTGAGTGTGCGGAACTGATGGATCATTACGGCTGGAAATGGTGGAAGAAACAAACACCGGACACCGAACAGGTTGCTTTGGAGTTAATTGACATCTGGCATTTTGGTTTAAGCATTTTGTTGCAATCCGGTGAAACACAGGAATCCATTATCGCTCGCGTACAAGATGAACTGCGTATAACTACCGAGCAAAACGATTTTCGCCTCGATCTAGAAGCCTTCGCCGGTGCCACCCTCGCAGATCGCCAATTCCATATAGCGTTATTCGGCCGCTTAATGGCCGGTGTGAATATGAGTTTTGATCAGCTTTATCGCGGATATGTTGGCAAAAACGTACTGAATTTTTTCCGTCAGGATAACGGCTATAAAGATGGCACCTATCGCAAACACTGGCATGACGGGCGCGAAGATAATGAACACTTGGTTGAGGTTGTGCAGAGTCTGGATGCAACGAAGTTGAGTTTTAAGGATGAGTTGTATGAGGTGTTAACAGCACGGTATACCCGCCCGCATTAAGAGCAGCCGGTGTGTCGAACACCGGTTAACCCTGATGATAATTCCGCTTAAATTCCCTCGGCGTAAACCGCTTTAGTTGCAAAAATCGTCGATTAAAATTCGAAATATTATTAAACCCGCAACGATAACTCACCGTTGAAATCGGCAAGTCTGTTGTCAGCAGCAGCGAGCAGGCTTTGCCGATCCGCAATTGATTCACATACTCCGTAAATGTTTGTTCAGTGCGTTGTTTAAAAAAACGATGGAAGTGGTTGGTGCTCATGTGGGCGAGGGTAGCCATTTGTTCTGCACTAAGATCGCTGGTGTAGTGTTTGTGAATGTAAGCGATGACTTTGTCGATCTTTTCAGTGGCTGAGTCGGGAAAGCTGGCGGGGGCGTAGCCGTCGCTGGAGATCGGGCGGGCTGCGCTGTCTTCGATCATGTGTTGCAATATTTCCAGCAACCATATCAAGCGTTGCATGGGTGCCGCATCGGCCATGGCGATAAAGCGGTCGCGCGCGGCTTTGGCGGTGGTCAGGTTGAATGCCACCCCGCGTTTACTTCTGGTCAGTAAATCGCCGAGCGATTGCAGTTCCGGCATTTGTGCCACGGCTTCTATCCACTGGGTGGGTAGCTGGGCGACGTAGGTTAAATGTTGGCCGGGTTCAATCAGCGTTTTGGAGCACCAGGTGTGCGGGAGTTTGGGGCCGAGCAGGACCAGGTCCAGGTCGTCGTAGTTTGCGATGTTGTCCCCAATGTATCGTTGACCGCGGCTGTTCAGCGTCAGGCAGATTTCGTACTCGGGGTGGTAGTGCCAGTTAAAAGGAATTTCGTCGAGCGCGTAAAGCCAGTATCGCCATGAGGAATCCGCTGGAGGGAGGACTTTCTCGTACATGGGTTTCATGGTGAGCCTCTATAAGATCCGCACTGTTTATCCACTGTTTCATTTTTATATTTAAATACAACGATGTCATTTTATCGGGTCTCTGGGTGTCACTGGTGGCGGTAGCTCACAAATCACGCAAGGCATCGATGGTGAAGTGGGTGGGAGGCGGGCAAACGTCGCTCGACTGTTAGCAATTCATCCTAAGAGGCTTGGGGTACACCTAACGCTGCTAACGTTTAACCGCGTGACCGCCGAAGAGAAGGCTTCTGGATGTGCGAATTTGTTTTTGGCGTCAAGGGTGCTGTAAAGGCGCAGCCGATAGGCTAGCGTTATCAATAGGTATCTACACTGAGCGGGGGTGGCAGATGTGGAGGGATGCTTGCCAGTAGATGAAATTTATTCCCAAATCGCTATATAATCCCCGCCCGTCAAACGGCACAAAATGCCGGCCTTCTGTTCAGTCAACCGATTTTACCCACAAAACGGAGTCCCACTGTGAAAGCACCCGTAAGAGTTACCGTCACTGGCGCTGCTGGCCAAATCAGCTATTCCCTCCTGTTCCGTATCGCAGCTGGCGATATGCTGGGCAAGGATCAACCTGTGATTCTGCAACTGCTGGAAATCACCCCGGCGCTGAAAGCCCTGCAAGGCGTAGCTATGGAGCTGGAGGATTGTGCCTTCCCATTGCTTACCGACATTATCTGCACTGATGACCCGAACGTAGCTTTCAAAGACACCGATTACGCACTGCTGGTTGGTGCTCGTCCACGTGGTCCGGGTATGGAGCGTAAAGATCTGCTGTCTGCCAATGCGGCCATCTTCTCGGTGCAAGGCAAGGCGATCAATGATCACGCGTCGCGCGATATCAAAGTGCTGGTTGTAGGTAACCCCGCTAACACTAACGCCCTGATCGCCCAGCGTAACGCGCCGGATATCGATCCGCGTCAATTCACTGCGATGACTCGTCTGGACCACAATCGCGGTTTGAGCCAACTGGCAGCGAAGACTGGTACCAGCATCAATGACATCACCAAGTTGACCATCTGGGGCAACCACTCTTCCACACAGTATCCTGATCTGCATCAAGCCAAAGTAAATGGCAAAGACGCAATGAGTCTGATTGACCAAGCATGGTATGAAGCGGACTATATCCCCACCGTTCAGCAGCGCGGTGCAGCGATCATCGCAGCGCGTGGTGCATCTTCCGCAGCCTCTGCAGCCAACGCGGCGATTTTCCACATGCGCGACTGGGCATTGGGCACGCCAGATGGTGATT
>CAYUVQ010000173.1:0-3376 GCA_964448175.1 uncultured Cellvibrionaceae bacterium
AAGGTAATAAAACCGGATAGCTCTGCATACGCCGTGCGGGACGGTGCGATGGCAATTAATTGCATACCGTTGGATAACACAAACCGGCTGCCGATGATTAATTTAATCTCCAGCTGTTCCGCGACAACAAACGCTTTCACAATGCCGGCGAAAGAACATTCGTCGGTAATAGCAATGGCATCGTAGCCAAGTTCATGAGCACGATAAACATATTCATCCGGGTGAGAGGCGCCGGTTAAAAATGTAAAGTTGGTGATGGTGTGCAGGTGAGCGTAGCGCATCAGGCAAATACTCCCTGCACATACCAGCACTTATCGTAAAGATTAAAAAAAATCCACAGCGGTAAATTATCCTGTCGTGTTGCCAGGTAGTAGTCGCGGGCGACCGGGGTATTCCACCAGTCACCAATAATCCGTTCCGGCCCCACATGGGGCGTGAGGTAACCGTGCCAGTACAAACGCTGATGTCGCTCTTCAATAATCTCCGGGTCATCCAGAAGCCAGGTGGGGCGCAAAGCCTGTTGATGAACCGCGGGTAAGGCTTGGCGAGATTTTTCTGCGAGTGACAATACGACCTGGGTCAGCTCCGGAACACGGCTGTCGTGATAGCCCAATTTATAAACTGCCGCATCGCCCAGGCGCGCTTTTAATTTGTCGATGGTGACAGCGAAGTCTGCCGTTGAGCGTTTGCGTCGGCGGCTTTGATCCAGGTCGAGCAGATGATTGTGGTTGTGAAGCGGTAAGGTATGTCGGCAAACTAATTTGATAGAGTCCACCTCAAACGGCAGTTCCTTATTTTCAAACTGGATAAGGGTTAGGTCGTAAAGTAAATGCCATTGGCTTTGGGGCATATCGCTGCTGACAACCATGGATGTCTTGCGTCGGTAGATATCCGACATGTGCCACTCAATAACCTGGCAGTGCTGCTGTCGTTTGCGCAGATAATTTCCCAGTTCGCTTAATAAATTCTCAAATGCGGGCTTGAGTTGATCGACGATGGTAATCGGATACTCAAAATGAATATCATCTTCAAACCATTCATCGGGACGATAAATATCGCGTGGCTTTTCAAACAGGGTGCTTTGGGCGAAGTCCTGATCAATATCAAAAACCTCTGCCAGCATATCGGCAAAGTCATGGCCGAAACGTTTCTTGAAGCTGCGCAACGAGTTGTGGGAGATTTGTAGGGCGATATCACCTAACGTGGTAAAACCCATCCGGGTTAGTGATTCCTGTGCGGAGGGATAATCAAACAATAAATCAACAGGAAGCTCATGCAAACGATTAAGAAATATGTCTTTGGTTTCATCGCCCGTGATGTTGTGATCTGCAAAAGACAGTAACCAGGCTGCTTTGGCAGAATGTCCCAGTCCAAATAAAAAACCATAAGGTGTCTGTTTTAAGCAGGCGGTAATGTGTTGAACAATGCCAGACACACCGTCAAATAATGTAAGGCAGGAAGAAATTTCCAACAGCAAACCATTTTGCGCGGCGATCGGGCTGCAATAGCGATCAATGTAAGGCGTAAACTGATAAAGCTGTTCTGATAACTGATGCAGCGCCTGCTGTTCCAGTTGCGTGTTCCGTTCAATAATTTCACAACCGCTGAGCAGTTGCGCGGTGGTGATATCCATTCCCATTTTTACACCGGCGCGCTGTGCAGATGGATGAATAAATACGGTTCGTTTTTTATCAGCCACCACGACGGGCGCTTTCGGTTCGGCTGGTTTCAGTGCGGTGAGCGGCAGATCGGGCAAACGGATCGCCAGCCATAAACGTGCAGGAGATAAACGCATTACTTACCTCGTAATGGCGTGACGCTGGCAAGTCGTCGTGTGGGATTTTCCTGTGGGTTCGCTTTGGTTTTTTCACCCAGCGCGGCATAGGTCTGCACTGGTTGCCAGTTATCCGGCAGAGCCAGTACCACCGGTTGGGGTTGTTGTTTTTGCAGATAACCTGTCTGTTTAAATAACGTCACCTCCAGTCCATCGGCAATAAAGCGGGTGAACAACCGTAACCGCGCAGGGGAGCTTTGCTGCTGCGCGGCAAAAGGGCGGAACATCACGCATAGACCATTGCCATCAGAGGCCGACAGCAGACATTTACGCAGCTCCGTATAGCTGAGTGCTTCCGGCGGTTGCCAGGCAAACACTGCCCCGACACTGGCACGGGCCAGTTCGGTAAAGCAGCCGATGAAGTGCTTTTTTTCGGCAGCTTTAACCACCAGCAGTCGATCAAGATCAAACCCCGCCTGGATGAACGCTTGAGCAAAAGGTTGCGCGGGCGGGTTGAGCAAGACGATAAGCCCCGGAACCTGGAGTAGTGCCGAAGTAAACAACAGCCATTCGCCCTGGGTGCCCGGCTGACACACCTCAATCAAGGTTCCCAAAGGCCAGCCTTGGTGCAATAACCGCTCATCCAGCACATCGTGGCCCGTGGCTATGGCGGCGCGGCCGGTAAAACGCTGGGAATGGCCCAGCCACAGATCATCCCTGAGCAATAACTGCTCAAGCGAAGCGTCGGACGGATTGTTGGGAGGCGTATTGCTCATGATGGGTACAACATAACTGTATTTATATACAGTATAGTGCGGGTGGCCGAGGGGGTGTCAATTAGCTGGTTAGAACATTTGGGAGCATCCAAACGTGAACTCAGAGTGGAGGTTTTCCTTTTATTAAGAAGTGAGAACCAACCCTTGATGATGCCAATCGCGTTCGGGCCAGTTATCATGCGCCTTACATTTTCCTGCTCACTCCCCGGAGGATGCTCATTTCATCCGGGTTACTAACAAAGGTTCACAATGGAATTCCTCGATCTGCAACCCGTTTCCCGCGCGCAGGGCGTTGTACAGCTCCCTGGTTCCAAAAGTATCTCCAACCGCACGCTGTTGCTGGCCGCTCTGGCGCAGGGCACCACTGAGATTCATGACCTGCTGAAGTCGGACGATACCGACCGGATGCTGGAAGCCCTCAACAGCCTGGGCGTTGGGGTAAGCCAGATTGGCGAGAATGATTACCGGGTCGAGGGTACTGGCGGTTTTCCCAATAAAGAAGCAGACCTGTTCCTCGGCAATGCGGGCACCGCGTTTCGCCCCCTGACCGCAGCCCTGGCTTTGAGCGGCGGCACCTACAAGCTGCACGGCGTGCCGCGTATGCACGAACGCCCCATTGGCGACCTGGTGGATGCCTTGCGCCAGATCGGTGCTGACATCACCTACCTCGGTGAAGAAGGTTTCCCGCCCCTGCTGATCAAACCGGCGGATATCGCGGCCCAGGGCACCATCAAGATTCGTGGCGATGTGTCCAGCCAGTTCCTGACCGCACTGCTGATGGCGTTGCCCATGACCGGCAAGGAAACCCGCATCGAGCTGATCAGCG
>CAYUVQ010000174.1:0-3253 GCA_964448175.1 uncultured Cellvibrionaceae bacterium
TCTTTGCGTTCAATGATGGCGGGAAGTTCGTTATGTTCGCGCTGCTCAAGTAAATCACGTTCGCGCAATAGCAGGGATTTCAATTCACCGATTGCGGCACTGTCCTGCGCAATCATGTTATGCAGGCTCTGCGGATGGAGTGTGGACATAATCACCTCTGCGTTAATAAGCCGCGCGGGCTGATCGAGAGATCAGGCTCGCCGGTTTGCTACTGCACCATGACACCCGCTGAACGACATCGTGTCTTGTCAGCTGAATGGGCCGGATGCGCCATTGACCATCACCGCCGGTTGGGGGCGGCAGTGACAGTGATTAACCTAACAGGTCGTCTTGCTTAAGCAGGTTTTCGGCAATGCGTTCAGCATTGACTTCAAACCGACCACTCGCAATCGCGAGTTTTAACGCAGCCACACGCTCAACATCCACGTCAGGGGCCTGACTGATGCTGGCCTGTAAGCGATTGAGTCGTTGTGCTTCCTGACTCAACACCACATTCTCTTTATTAGGCGTTGTCTCTACCGGTGCTGCAGAGGCTTTACCTGCAGGTGGTGTCACAGACGTTGTGCTGCGCCGAGCGCTGGCTGCACCGCCGGGAGTAAGGTTGTTGTTTGTGTCGATAACCATGATGTTTCCCCAACTTAATTAATGGCTGTAGCTGATAACGCAAAGGCTGGGTAAGCCCGCGCGGAGTGTGCCTGAGTTCCGACGTCCTCGCCAAATAAACAGGACTCCTGTGTCAGCTATCGGCCTTGTTCGCAGGAACTTTAATGGTAATCCTGCATAAATTTGATATTGCGCACATTTTTGGCGATCCCCGCCTAAATGGAGGTTCTTACCTTACCGGCCTCGACCACTTCGGCGCTGACAATGCGGTCGGACTGGCTGTTGCGCACCCGGATGCGCTGGCCGATCCGTCCATTGGCCATAGCAATTCCCGTGGAATTTACGGCGATGGCGCCGGCTTGTGCCTCGATGTGTACCGCGTCGCCCCGCTTGATGACCAGCGGAGCCTCCAGAATCGAGCTACGGAACGCCTCGCCCTTATTCAACGAGCGCTGCAGCTCCCGCCCGATGATATCGTCACTTCGCGCCAGATAACCCTGACGAAGCTGACTGATGTTGACCACTTCCCGTGCAATATCAGCTTCACTGATAACATCACCGCGCTGCAGCGGGCGGCTGGCTACCGCCAGCGACTTGAACAGCGCGACCTGGGCCGGCACATAGATCGACCAACTCTGCGTGCCTTGGCAGCGAGTTTGTACCGTTAAATTCCCGCCACTGTTGTTCGGGTCGTTCAACGACATGGTCAACGGTTGCGTGCAGGCGGGCAAAGCCAGACGCGGATCGAGATTGCTGACCTTCACTTCCAGCCGTTCAATCGTCCTGGAACGGTAGTGGTTCTCGAGGAAGGCCTCGACCTGCTGCTGCAGTTCGCCCAGATCTTGCCGCTCTTGATTTGCCTCGCTGGTCGAAAGCGTCAAGAAAACCACACCCGCCACCACCAACAGGTGTCTCAGAAGCCTCTGGGCCGGATAAAAACTACGAATTCCCATAATTTGTCCTATCCTCATAGGTGGATGGCGGCGCGGCAGGCCACATTTGTTGCCGCTATTGGCAATCATCCACTAAAGAGTGACGGGTTTTAGCCGCTATAGCGTTTACTGCTGATATAAAGCAAAGATTGTGCCGGTGGTATATCACCTGTGTTTCGTTTAACCAGCTCTTGGCTGAGCTTGCATAAATTAAGAGGTATTTCATGGCCGGAGTAATGGACAGCGTCAACCAACGGACCCAATTGGTGGGGCAAAACCGCCTGGAACTCCTGTTATTTCGGTTGGGTGGCCAACAGATGTACGGGATCAACGTATTTAAAGTGAAAGAAGTTCTGCAGTGCCCGCCGCTCAATGCGATCCCCGGCCGGAGCGCCGTGGTACGCGGGGTTGCGCACATTCGCGGTGGTACCTTGCCGATCATGGATATGAATCTGGCTATCGGGCGTCGCGCTTTACCGGATATTGCCGATTGCTTCGTGATAATTACTGAATACAATCGCTCCGCCCAGGGATTCCTGGTGAGGTCGGTGGAGCGTATCGTCAATATGAACTGGGGTGACATTCATCCACCACCCAAGGGTGCCGGTAAAGATCATTATCTGACCGCCGTTACCCAGGTTGAGGGTCAGCTGGTCGAGATTATTGATGTGGAAAAGATCCTCGCCGAGGTCTCACCGGCGCGCGAAGTGATCAGTGACGGTGTGGTAGAGAGCGATATTGCCGAACGCGCGCTCCAGAAACAGGTGTTGATCGTGGATGACTCATCCATCGCGCGCAGACAGATCCAGCGGGTAATCGAGTCCATGGGCATCAAGACTATTGTCAAAAAAGATGGTCTGGAAGCGTTTAATTACCTTAAAGAACTCATAGCCGCCGGCAAAAATCCTTACGACGAGCTGGTGCTGATCATTTGTGACATCGAAATGCCGGAGATGGACGGTTACACCTTTACCGCCGAGGTGCGCAACCACCCGGATCTCAAAAGCCTGCATGTGATTCTGCATACATCGCTCAGTGGTGTATTCAACGAAGCCATGGTGAAAAAAGTCGGTGCTGACGATTTCCTGGCGAAATTCCACCCCGATGAGCTGGCGCGACGGGTTAATGATTATTTGCTGGCTACCACTGGAAAGAGTTTCTCTTAACCACAGTAAACCCAGACGGTTTCGGATATGTGATTGATTGCGTATGAAAAAATATTTCGGGGACATATCGCCGGAAGCCAGGAACAGCTCAGGATCATCGGGTACTATATCGCCCCCCAGAGTCACAGGAACCGCCGCCGTGTCAGTGCATCGTGATAATTTTGATCAGGCTGAATTCGATCTCTTCAGGCAGTTCCTGCAAGATGCCTGCGGCATTGCCCTGGGTGACAACAAGCAGTATCTCGTCTCCAACCGTATTCGCCGTCTGCTGGAAGAGCACAAACTGCATTCGTTCAGCGACCTTGTCCGCGCGTTAAAACAAAATACCAATCGCCGTCTGCGCGATCAGGTTATTGACGCCATGACGACCAACGAAACCTTCTGGTTTCGCGATATCTATCCCTACGAACATCTGCGTACACAATTGCTGCCGCAATTAATGAGCGGCAATAACCGGATGTTTGGTCCCATCCGCATTTGGTCCGCAGCGTGTTCTTCGGGACAGGAACCATACTCCATCAGCATGATGGTAGAGGAGTATCGCAGCCAGAA
>CAYUVQ010000175.1:0-3195 GCA_964448175.1 uncultured Cellvibrionaceae bacterium
GGCTCCAGCACGAGCACTTTATATCCGCCCTGCTGCGCTGTCTTACCTAAGGATTCAATCAATCCGCGGACTTGATCCACTTTGATTGCTTTGCTGCCCTCTTCCGGCTCCAGTATCAAAAAGTCAGGATGCGTCTGCGCATGGTTCAACTGACAGGAACGACATTTACCGCAAGGCGTACCTTCGATAGGCGCGAGGCATAACAATAAATGACCAAGGGCCTCGGCCAGATGACGCTTACCGATACCTTTTGGCCCCGCCAGCATCAACGCATGAGGCAATTTGTCAGCGGCCATCTGTGCGCAGATCTGCTGCCAATCGCCCTGCTGCCAGGGGTAAGGTAATGCGGGAAAATCACTCATGCCAGAGAAGCTCGTTTAAGAAAACCATTAAAAACGCTAATGCGGGCGCAAGCTTAGCAATTATTTGCGATAATCGCCGCCCTTTTGATGGGGCTGTCGGTAATGAAGCTCGTATTTATCCTTAACGATCTGGTCGTAACGAGCCATTTATCACACCTCCATGCACAACAAACCGCGAACCTGACTGCTATGACCGAACACGCCCTGGATATTCTTTATCGCGATGACGACCTGGTGGTCATCAATAAGCCCGCCGGTTTGCTGACGGTTCCCGGTAAAGGTCCAGATAATCAGGATTGCCTTATTCGGCGGACCTTGGTTCCCTTTCCCAACGCGCGGGTGGTCCATCGTCTGGATCAGGGTACATCGGGTATTGTGATGTTTCCGCTCAACTACATGACCTTGCGGACCATGACCAAGTTGTTCGAAGCGCGCGGTGTCCATAAACGATATGTCGCGGTGGTAGCCGGCCTGATGGAAGAGAATGAGGGCGAGGTTACATTGCCGCTGATTTGCGATTGGCCAAACCGTCCCTTACAAAAGGTCTGTTTTGAACAGGGCAAGGCAGCGCATACCCGCTATCAAGTGCTTGAGCGTAATACCGAAGCGCAGACAACACGGGTGTTACTTGAGCCGGTAAGCGGCCGCACGCATCAACTGCGGGTCCACATGCTGGCGCTGGGTCATCCGATTGTGGGCGACCGGCTTTATGCACCGGTAGAGATTCAAGCCCGTGCTCCCCGTCTGTTATTGCACGCTCAACAAATCTATTTTAATCACCCTATTACCGGCAAGTTTGTAGACATCCATTGCCCCGCCTCTTTTTAGCGCGGTGAACTGCCGCTCCCCTAATAACTCGTCCGTAGAAACTTCACTCCTTCAATTCCTTAATAATCTATAACGACTTATTTTTATTGCCTAGAATCATATGTCGCGGCATTATGCGACACGCGTCACAAAATCAGCCTTATCTGTCTTATTTTTCCAGGATATTTACTCGATGAAGAAAACTTTGCTCAGCATGGCATTAATTGCCGCTGCTACTGGCACTGCCGCCTCTGAAAACTTCAATGGTCGCTTGACCGGCATGTCCGGTGCGGGTTTGGTGACTGCCGGCTACGCCGACGGCGTATTGGCTAACCCCAGTATGGGCGCAGCTTTTGGTGAAAAAGATGACTTTGCTCTGGTTATCAACGCCGGGGGCGTTGGCACCGATAAAGATGATCTTATCGACGCGATGGACGAGTTAGTAGACTACGTGGATTTTCTGGACGGGATTTCGAATGTGCAGGATCTGGACCGGGGCATGGCGGATACGCTGATCGACAGAATCCGTGCTGTTGAAAATAAACGCGTTGATGTCAACGCAGGGGCCAGTGTAGTCATCGCCATCCCTAACGACGTGCTCTCCTTGGCGGTAATCGCCAAAGCCCGCGCTCAACTGGGCGCCATCACGCTGATCGACCAAAATGATTACGCCTTGATTGAGAACGCCATTGATTCACCCTTCGATACCGAAGACCTTAATTCAGCCGTGCTGGGTAAAGGTGCGCTGATTCGCGAATACGGTGTGTCCCTCTCAAAAAGCTTTGGTAATGCCGATGGCGAGCGTTGGCTGGTAGGCGTAACGCCCAAGCGCGTGACAGTGGAAACTATCGTCTATAACGCTACCGTCGCCGAATACGATGAAGATGACTTTGATGCGGATGATTACACGCTTGAAAACAGCGCTACCAGCTTCGATGCCGGCATCACCTACATCAACGGCAATCTGCGCTATGGACTGGTAGTGAAAGATGCAATCAGCAATGACTTCGCGGCAATTGATGGGGATGTCTTGAGCCTCAAGCCACTCACCACGACCGCCATCGGCTATAGCAGCGGCTGGTTGAAAGCTGAAGCTGCACTGGACTTAAACGCCGTGCCAGCTTTCGGTTTCGCCGGTGATGTACAGATGCTGCGCGCCGGCCTGGAGATCAGCCCTTTATCCTGGCTGCAATTCCGCGTCGGCATCCAGCAGGATCTTGAAAATACGCTGGAAGATACCTATTCCGCTGGTATTGGTCTTTCGCCCTTCGACGTCATTAATCTGGACATCGCAGCGGTAACTGGTCAGGACAACACCGTCGGTGGAGCAATTCAGCTCGGCTTCCGGTTCTAAACGAGGCAATAAAAAAGCGCCCGCTACGGGCGCTTTTTTATTCAGATCAAGTCAGCAAAGCACACAAGACGCGGTCAATATCCTTTTGCACGGCGGCTAACGGCTGACCTGCATCTACGACAGCATACCGTTCCGGCGCCGCCTGGGCTAAAGCACGATAGGTTTCCCGCACCCGCTCAAAAAATGCTACAGCCTCACTTTCAAAGCGATCCAAGGCCGCCCTCTCCCGCGCGCGCTGCAAGCCTAGCTCCACATCGATATCCAGCACCAGCGTCAGATCCGGTCGCAGATCGCCCTGCACCAATTGCTCCAGCTGCGCAATAGTGGTCACATCCAAACCGCGCCCGCCGCCCTGATAAGCATAAGTCGCATCAGTAAAACGATCACACAACACCCAGGCCCCACGGGCTAACGCGGGTTTGATGACTTGTTGCAAATGCTGAGCGCGGGCAGCGAACACCAGGAGCAGTTCAGCTGTTTCATCCACGGGTTCTTCGCGGCGGGCGAGTAACAGGGCACGAATTTCCTCCGCCAGCGGCGTACCGCCCGGCTCGCGCGTCACCACGACCTCAAAGCCGCGCTGCAGCAACCATTCATGGACATAAGTCAGGTTGGTACTTTTACCAACGCCTTCGGTGCCTTCAATCGTTATAAATTTGCCGCAAGCCATAA
>CAYUVQ010000176.1:0-1180 GCA_964448175.1 uncultured Cellvibrionaceae bacterium
ATGTAGGTCGGATTAGCCTAAGCGTAATCCGACAAGACCGAGCCGCACCTGCACATCTTAAGCCGTACTACACATCTACGCCGCACATTCCCGCCATTTTGTTGCAGTCTTATCGCGAGTAACCTCCACCGGCTTAATCCGCTTTACCAGCAGTTCCAGTTGCTGCAATCCTTCCGGCCAGATCCCGATCTCTGAATCGCTGTTGATGTGGCCCAGGTTTTTAACCCGTAGAAAATTTGCGCCCCACAGCAGCGCCCAATACGCGGCTTTGCTGTCCTTCATCCACGGGTCGTTACTGCTGGCAATTAAATGCACGGGAACGCCGAGGGGTTTTTCTGGCAGCTGTTGTGCGATCTGGAATTTATCGGGATCGGCGGGCGCAACCAGAAAGACGGCGGCTATTTTTTCAGGAAAATCTGCCGCGATGGAAGCAGCGGCCAGTGCGCCAAAACTGTGGGCAATTAAAATGGCCGGCGCATTAATTTTGTTGAGGGATTTGGTAATCGCAGCACGCCATTTATTCAGGTCAGGTTGGTGCCAGTTCTTCACGTCGATACGCTCAGCCCAAGCAAACTTTTTTTGCCACAGCGTCTGCCAATGATTTTCATCACTGTTGTTCAGGCCCGGCACGATAAGCACTGGATGTCCTGCGGTGATTGCAGCTGAATAATGAAAATCAAACGCGTCATTGAGAAGATGGGGATGACTCAAGCTCATGATCGGCTCCTGTATCAGGCTTTAATGAGCGCAGCATAAAAGCATTATGCCGATAAGCGAAGGAACAAATTCTTCTGTGGTTATTACTGAATTAATTTCCGCTTACATTCAGGAATAAGCTAATAAAAAACAAATCTTTCTCACGTACTCAAGCGTTTGGTTAGGATGGCGCGGTCGCTGAGTAATCAGTATGTATAAGAGACGTTATCATGGCAGGTCAGATAACCGATGCACGCTTCGCCGATTCGCCGGTGGTGGATGAAGACGTGCTCAAGGAAATTAAACAAGCATTGGCACAGATTCGATATGGGTCTCTGGAGATATCTATCCACAACGGCCGGATAGTGCAGCTGGAACGACGTGAGAAAAAGCGCTTTGATCGATAACGCGGATCAAATTAAGCAGGGAATGAATAAAGTAGGTCGGATTAGCGAAGCGTAATCCGACGACGAGTGGAGAAAAG
>CAYUVQ010000176.1:1280-3167 GCA_964448175.1 uncultured Cellvibrionaceae bacterium
GTCGGATTACGCTGCGCTAATCCGACCTACAAGAAGGGCGGCTTGCGCGTAATTCCGCAAGCTCGTCTTGCTGCAAATGACCCCGCTCGCCTCAAGCTACTCCGCCACGTGCTGAGCAATGTAACGCTGCCAGGGTTCGAAGGTGGCTTCGTCCCATGCGGTGTTATCCCAGTGAGTTTCACCGGCCATTACATCACCCCATGTGTGGTCCCCTTTAATTTCACCGGCTAGCACATCGTCCAATAGCGTTTCATCCAGCAGCTGGTTGTAGCCGACGGGGACGCCGCTCATGTCCGGCAGGTGGTGTGCAATACCTTTGTGGCAATCAATGCAGGTCTTCTCGCCGCTGGCTAACAATGTGGAATGCATCTGCCGCGCGCGGGGGGATTGCAGGGTGAAATCCATGTACTCAAAATTGTGGCAATTGCGGCACTCTAACGAATCATTTGCTTTCAGGCGGCGCCATTCGCGCTCGGCAAGCATCCGCCGTTTGGCGACAAATTTATCGCGCGTGTCAATCGTGCCGAAGATCCAGCCCCACACTTCTTTTGATGCTTCCATCTTGCGCGCAATCTTGTCAGTCCATTCGTGAGGCACGTGACAATCAGAGCACATGGCGCGCACGCCGGAGCGGTTGGTGTAATGGATGGTGGGAATTAATTCCTGATAAGGGTTAGCTTGCATCTCGTGACAGCCGATACAGAATTGTTCGGTGTTGGTTAATTCCAGCGCGGTGTTAAAGCCGCCCCAGAAGATAACGCCTGCAATAAATCCGCCCATACTCAATGTACCCAGCCCGATATAGGCAGATGGGCGATTGAAGATGCGCCAGTATTCTTTAATGAATTTCCACATGGTTTACTCCGCCTGCCGCTGTTGGCTTTCCTGCAAAACTGCGTCGATGCCCTTGAAATTGTTGGTGGTAGCCTGCGGCACATCGTGCTGCGGGACATGGCATTGCATGCAGAAATAGCGACGCGGTGAAACGGCGGCCAGGGGCTGGTTCTCGCGATCCAGGTAGTGGGTGATGCTGACCATAGGCGCGCCGGTTTCCGGACTGCGGGTGCGGCTGTGACAGGTGAGACATTGATTGAATTGCTTGGTCACCTGGTAGCCGCGCACCGTGTGGGGAATCACCGGTGGCTGATCAGGATAGTTGCGCACCGGTCGCCGGATCGGCGTGGTTTCGCGCGGAATCTGCGGGGCCGGCAGGTCCTGATGTAGCGTGCCGCCGGGGCGAACGCCGTCAGGGCCGGAGGCACGCAGCTGTTCGTTGACGGGGGCTTCCTGGGCAGACGCTGCAACCGATAACAGCGCAACAAGGAACAGGATGTGTTTCATGGGCAGTCTCCTTTACGCCAGGCTGATCAGTTCGAGTTTCACCGCACACTTTTTATAATCAGTCTGGAGTGAAATGGGATCGGTGGCATCCAGGGTGACCTTGTTGATCAACCGGTTTGCGTCAAAGAACGGCACATACACCAGTCCGCGCGGCGGCTTGACGCGACCGCGGGTTTCTACCCGTCCGCGCATGGAGCCACGGCGGCTGGTAACGCGGATTTCACTGCCGCGCCGGAATCCCAGCTGGCGCGCGTCCTCGTAGTTCATATAGATCAAGGCATGGGGCACGGCGGCGTTGATCTCCGGCACGCGCTGGGTCATTGAACCGGTATGCCAGTGCTCCAATACCCGGCCGGTGCTCAGCCAGAAGGGGTAGTCCTTGTCCGGTGATTCCGCCGGCGGCTCGTAAGGCAAGGCAAAGATCAGCGCGCGGTTGTCTTCGTGACCGTAAAACTGCACGCCAGTACCTTCGGCCACATAAGGGTCATAGCCTTCGCGGAAACGCCAGCGGGTTTCCTTGCCATCCACCACCGGCCAGCGCAGGCC
>CAYUVQ010000177.1:0-3119 GCA_964448175.1 uncultured Cellvibrionaceae bacterium
GCTTGAACATGTCGCTTTGGCGATACAGGGGCATAGCATCGGCATACTTCTGGATGGTGATATAAGCGAGCAAGCCGGGGCTGGCAATGCTTTTTTCGATAGGCTGTTTGGGTTTGCTGGCGGTAACGATATGGCTTTCGCAGCAAGGACAGGCATACTTCAGGCGCTTGTGGCGAATCACTTTGATTGTTGCCGGAACAATATCCAATTGCTCATGATCTTCACTGCCAATCACGTTTAAGGTTGTACCGTCGTGCGGGCAGATCTTTTCTGAGTCCGGTATATCGTGAACCATATCCTCACGGGGGAAGTTATCAGGAATGCTGACGCGTGGCTTACGGGTACGGGTATGTGACTTAACCGTGGTTGCTTCAGTGTCTTCCGATAATTCAGCAGAAACCGTTTCTTCCGCTTCATTGAATAGCACTAATTGGTCCTGAGATATCTTCTCGCTGGATGAACCAAAACGCTTTTTTAACAGTTGCTGGAGTTGTTCATTCAATACGGCGATCTGTGCATCGCGAGTGGCTATTTTGAGTTGTTCTTCTTTGAGTTTTTCTTCATGCGCGGCAAGTTGCTTACGCAACAATTCGTTTTCTTTTTGTAAGGCCGCAGTATTATTCATGGCGGCCATTATAAAAAATTAATTCACCTCAGTGAAGCTTAATTGCTTGTGCGCCTTGAAATTTACAAAATCAAAACCCCGCAACAGCCAACACCATTGTTCGTGATTGACAGTGACAGTTGCAAACGGGTCTTTGCGTGGCCATTTGAATTTATCTTTTTCCAGGCGCTTTTGCCATAAGGCGAATCCTGTACTGTCCCAGTAGAGCACCTTAAGCTGGCTGCGGTTCTTATTACAAAACACGAAGAGTGCGGTATCGTAAACATCCAGCGCCATTTCTTCGCTGACGATCAGCGCCAGTCCATTGATCGCTTTGCGGAAATCAACCGGGTCGCGGTGAAGGTAGATGGGAACGGAGTCTGGCCACTTGATCATGCGAGCGATTTAACCAGCGATACAAACGAGGGAATTGGCATGGTGGCTGGGCAGTGAATTTTGCAGTTGCCGATCTCCAACACCAAGCCATCAGTTGATGGCTGTGTTGGCTGTACAACAACCTTGGCAAAGGCTCCGGTTTCCAGTGCCTTGCGCTTGGATAGCTTAAGGCTGAAATAGGTTGGGTTGAGCTCCCGTTGTTTGCAGAACTCAGCCTGGGACAGGTTTGATTGTGAAAAGTCATTTAAGAGTTGTGGCCAGTCGTAAGTGCGGCGCTTGGTCATGAGGAGCCTCCTGTTGATGAAAGCTCAAGATTAAATTCATAATAGGCGGGTTAATAGGGTGTGGTTGGTTTAGCGCTTACGATTCGGAGTCTTGGGCGATGAGGATGGTGAGCTCGTTGGTTCCAACCAAGTATTAATGTAAGTGAAGCCAGCTAAGCCTATTTTCTCAAGTATTCGAGGTGATGGAGGGTGCATGCTGGCATCGAGGAAGCCAAAAAGAATTTTTGAATCCCTTCTGAGATTAAATGTTTGCAGGTATCATCAAGGAAGAATTCCTTTCAATCTTGTAGTTGAAATGCTCATTAGTTATGAAATTTGAAAGCTGCTTTTGGCATACGGGTTCAATATCCTTACCAAACCAAACTCCTTTAAACTCAAGAGGTGTGTCAACTATGAAATTAAGTCCTTTATTGTATTTTTCGTTCCAATAAACATCACATTTTCCGCTCCACTTAATGCAAGTTTCACCTTTTTCATTTGAGTAGAATTCACCTTTGCAATCATAAACGGGCTCGTGCTGAAATATATACATAAGACCATGTTCGTTCTCATCGTCATCAACTGCATCTTGCCAAGAGAAGCTAGATCCTGCGATATCTTTCCACGTTCTCAGTTGTTTTTCTTTGGTCTTAATGATTGACTCGGAACTTAATTTTGCGTTCCACTTGATATCGGCTCCGCTAGTAGATGTGGCCATAATTTCTACTGCCCATTCCATTATATTTTCATCGTCATCAATGAAGGCCTCTAATATGGCTGATCGTATGTCAAAATCTATATTATCTATCTTAAACATAGTTATACCTAAGTGAATCGAGAGGATTATTTTTTCCCGGACACCCCACCCTTGTGAGTAAATCGTGAGTGTATGGTGCTATCAACATTTTGCATCGTTTTCAAATCTTCATGGTGGTGCCAGGTTGTATTGGCGGGATGGTCATAAGGTCCGTCACCATACCCAGCCGCTTTGTTAGCAGATTTGTAATCGTGATAATGATCTCCTTGCATCTCAATTTCAACGTTTTTTAATGAATGTTCTGAGAAATCCGGAGCATCATTTCTGTAGGTGACTGAATTACCCTCCCAGTCTGTATATGTAACACTTCCATCTGAATTTTCTGCAACTTTCCCTCCTTTTTTCTCCCATTTTTTTATGTCAGGAGCGTGCTTAGGTTTTTTAATAGGTTTTTTAATTTCGTTAGGTTTATTTTTTTTGTTTGGAGCAGAGATTACGCTCTTATCCTCCGGCAACTCTGTCTTCACCGGCTTCTTCGTATCAACCTCAACCCGAACCTTTCGCCGCAATTTCTTCCTTTTCAACAGCTTCCCTAAATTCCTGAATATCGACCCCAGGCTTTTCAATTTCCCCGCATGGCGAATCTTGCTCGCCCCTTGGGCAACATTCCCGATGCCGCCGGTGAACATCAGCAGCAGTGCGGTCAGCACAATCTCAAATACGCCGCCGCCGGCAAATTCGGCCCATTCAATGCTCGATTGCGCACCGGCGTAATCTTTACCAAATTGCACGAGCATGTCGAGGGATTCAGGATCATCAGCGATGAAGGCGGTGATTTCGTAGGCTTCGGCGAACAGGTTCTTTAAGTTTTGCAGTCCTTCCGGCGATAGATGGCTGGGATCTATACCGAGGATGCGGGCGATGTCTTTGATTTCTTCGTCCTGCAGATTGTTGACGAAGCTTTCTTTCCATTGCGCCGCGTTTAGTGCGCCGTCGTGATAGCTTTTATAAGCAGCGTGAAGCGCATTGCTGAGTCGTTCGAAGGGGCTCAGGTATAGCGCGACTTCCGCTGTTTTTACGGCGGTGTCCTTGATGAAGG
>CAYUVQ010000178.1:0-3078 GCA_964448175.1 uncultured Cellvibrionaceae bacterium
TGACGGTCCGGTTACTGCTTTATGACATTCCTGTTGGATGAAAAGTTAAATGAAAATTTTATTTTATGGTATAGGTTCAGGCGCATCGTTCACCAGCATGAGAAAGGCGGCGTTGCGGTAGGGCAACACATTTACCGTCCCAGCGGTGAAATTCACGACACGGGCGCCGGTACCCAAGTGCTGATAAATGGACGTTAATTCCTGTTCTGATTCACTTGTCCAATAGTCGCCACGTTGAACATTCGGAAAAAAATCTTTGTCGATAACAGCTTCTCCTGGAGGCGCATCGTGTGTAACCAATGACAGGAGTTCCTTTGATGTTGGCAGTCGCCAGTCATTTCTGCCGCAAAGTCTTTGTTGATTTATTCTGTTTAATAAATCGTTGGTGTCGCAACGCTTGGCTTCAAAATAACAATCACCATTATTTTCTACACCGTGATCATCAAAAAACCACGAATAAGTCCACGCGGCATGATGAATATCTTCCGTGTCGGTTTTTACTTCCCATAGTAAGCCGGTGCGCGTGTCGTACACACAGCTCCAGGGGCCGCTCCAAATGGCCAGTGCATTGCCTTGATGGTCAATCTTAACCAGTGGCGATTCACTTTGCGCAGGCGGTTGCGGGCTATT
This sequence comes from uncultured Cellvibrionaceae bacterium, assembly GCA_964448175.1. Taxonomy (GTDB): domain Bacteria; phylum Pseudomonadota; class Gammaproteobacteria; order Pseudomonadales; family Cellvibrionaceae; genus Cellvibrio. Next base: position 631 of record CAYUVQ010000178.1, read on the forward strand.
CAGTGTTGTGTATACCGCGGCCGCAAACATGAGGAAAATAAAGATCAGCACACGTGTCAGCATGTTTATTCTTCCATGGTTAATTTGATTGGGCGAGTGTGGCGGGTGTGTTCAATCTGCGCGTGATCAAACGCGGCTACCCACAGGCAAATACCGTTTTTAATCTGAATGTCGTTAGCCGAATGCGTATAAATTTTTCTCGCGATCTCCAGTGACCACATGCCGTCAGACCATTGCGCTCGTGCTCTCACATCCGCGCGGTCGCCTTCGAATTGGTTGGATGTATAAATTACTGAAGGCATGATGGTGCCCACGGGGAAGGTATCTTTTTCTGGGGTATATGGCTCGTAACTGAACCAGGGGATAATCCAGTTCACCGCGCTATGGTTTTTGGGGTTCTGATATTCCAACAGTTCTTCGGGGTTTTTCGGTAAGCGTTTGGGGGTGACAATATCCGGTTTATACCAATCCCAATTCATCACATAGGAGCCACTGTCTTTGCCGTCAGGCAGATAACCTGCGGTATACCGCCGTGAAGCGGGGCGGGCAATATCCGGCTCGCCAATAAAATTATCATCTGCCAGAAACATGTCATTGGTGCGCACTGCCTTCCAGTGCCACAGGTCGATCATCTCGCCGTGGCGGGCGTAGTGGTAGCCTTTGCCGGTCCAGTGAGCTGGTTTGTGTTTCAGTGGTTTGTGCCCAAGATGCGCTGTGCCTGCCGCCCCTGGCGCGCAGTTTTCGGCAAGAATGATGGCGAGCTTATCCTCGTAATGGCTCCGCTCATTAAATTGGTGAAATCCATCCTGAATGATCCTCCAGCCCTGGTCCGTTTTAATCAGTGGCAAATGCGCCAGGCTTTTGGTTGGGTCCTGCCAAGTAATATGAAAAAAAATATCTTCGCTATTTTCAACAGCTTTTATCTCAATGGTTGTTGCACCATCAATAAAATTAGCTCCACCCAAGGTTGTAATTGATAGAGGTTCCGCCTGATGCCAGGCGGCTTCATCTGCAACGCCATCAATTTCAAAGAAATTGTCTATCCCAACGCGTGCAACGGTTAGGGAAGAAAAATGTTTATGAAGGTAAAGATAATAAAAGCCTCCCGCCAACATAAAAACCATCGTTACGAACGCGAGATGCTTTTTTATATTTTTCCGGGAGAAGCTAAAAATAACTGGCAGGACTTTTATGCCGTATTGAATAAGGTAAATAATGGCGTGTAACAGGATGTAGAGCAGTACCAGCAGCCCCGCAAAAAAATGCAGCTTTTTCATTAGCGGCAGATGAAATATGTATAAGCCAAGCCCTGTACACATCAGCAATAACAGCGTGCAGTATCCAAACCACTCCACCACGCAGTGATATAACCGAGAGCTGCGTTTGCTTTCACGGGCAGGGGTTTTGAACAGAATCAGATAAACAATATAAGAAATCAGAATCGCGGAAAGAAATGCAGCGCTGCCGAGATGCCACCGGTGCATTAATCCCTGGGGTAACAGGGCTGACAGCGATAATAACGAGGGGTGGGAGAGTGTTGCTATTCGCAATCCGGAGAGGAGGCTGACTACAACAACAAGAATTAACGTTGAATGAAGTATTACCCAGCTGAGGTTTTTCTTCACATTGTTACTCGCTCGTTATTTTCCGAAATGTTACAGAATAATGATTATGCCAATGGCCAGATGACCGTTTGATGGAAGCGGTACGGGTTCGGTTCCCTGTTGCTGATAATCGGCGGGTGAATCTGCAGGAATAAAAAAACCCGCACGAGGCGGGTTTTTTAAGCGATGCTTTTTGTCGATTACTCGTCAAGGAAGCTGCGCAGGTGATCGGAACGGGAAGGGTGACGCAATTTGCGCAACGCCTTGGCTTCGATCTGACGAATACGCTCACGGGTTACATCGAACTGCTTGCCCACTTCTTCCAGTGTGTGGTCAGTGTTCATGTCGATGCCGAAACGCATACGCAGTACCTTCGCTTCGCGGGCGGTAAGGCCAGCAAGGACTTCACGGGTAGCTTCAGTCAAGCCTTCGATGGTGGCCGACTCCACCGGAGAAATAATGGTGGTGTCTTCGATAAAATCGCCCAGATGCGAATCTTCATCGTCCCCGATCGGGGTTTCCATGGAGATAGGCTCTTTGGCAATCTTAAGGACTTTACGTACCTTATCTTCCGGCATATCCATACGGATACCCAGTTCTTCCGGAGTTGGCTCGCGGCCCATTTCCTGCAGCATCTGGCGTGATACACGGTTGAGCTTGTTGATCGTCTCAATCATGTGCACCGGAATACGGATAGTGCGTGCCTGGTCTGCAATGGAGCGGGTAATCGCCTGGCGAATCCACCAGGTAGCATAGGTCGAAAACTTGTAGCCACGACGGTATTCAAACTTATCCACCGCTTTCATCAGGCCGATGTTGCCTTCCTGAATCAGGTCGAGGAACT
>CAYUVQ010000179.1:0-3069 GCA_964448175.1 uncultured Cellvibrionaceae bacterium
GCTCTAGTCGAAAGAAATATTTTATTGTGTCTTTCTGGTAATCATCCTGTTCAGCAGTGCATTAAGTAATAAGCATTGTCTTCTTATAACCCATGGCTGCTCTTTAACATATGTTGTTTCTTCCCCTTTTTTGAGCTAAAACCGATCAATTAGACTATTCCTCCAAATTTGATACCATAGCCAGCCAATCCCCCGCACCGACACGGTGTATCCTCTTTTTTGGTATTTCCATGAATAGCTCTGCTGTTGAGTTTTTTACTCGCCGTTCCGTTTTATTTGCTTCGGCCATTTTGTGTACTTTTTTGTGGGGTAGTGCTTATCCTGCGATCAAAAATGGCTATGAATTGTTGAGTATTGCCCCTGATGACGTGGCTTCGCAGATGGTGTTTGCCGGGTTGCGTTTCCTGTTAGCGGGAATTTTTTTGCTGCTGTTGGCGCGTGCGACGGGGCGGCCGTGGTGGGGAATGCAGCCGGGGCAGTTGCACAAAGTGACTATTCTGGGGCTTACGCAAACGACGCTGCAGTATATTTTCTTTTATATCGGGCTGGCTTTTGCCACTGGGGTTAAGGCATCGATTGTGAATGCCACCGGCACATTTTTCAGTGTGTTGCTGGCGCATTTTATTTATCGCAACGAGCGCTTAAGCTATCGCAAGACGATCGGCTGTTTAACTGGTTTTGCGGGCGTCATGGTGGTCAACTTCAGCGATTCTCTGCTGACTCTGGACTTCACTTTGGCCGGGGAAGGTTCGGTGATGTTTGCTGCTTTTATTCTGGCGGCGGCGTCTATTTACGGTAAGACAATTTCGCAGAATATGGATGCCATGTTAATGACTGCCTGGCAATTAGCCATTGGCGGCGCGGCGCTGCTGGCCATTGGTTTCGCGTTTGGCGGTGAGACGGGCGACTTCACGCTGACGTCGTTTTCGCTGTTGATTTATCTGGCGTTGTTGTCTTCAGTAGCCTTTGCGTTGTGGAGCATTCTGCTGAAGTTCAACCCAGTTGGTATGGTGACGATTTTTAATTTCCTGGTACCAATTTTCGGCGCGAGTCTGTCTGCAATATTTTTAAACGAATCAATAATGGAATGGAAAAATCTTATTGCGCTGGTGCTGGTCTGCAGCGGGATTTTTCTGGTGACCAGGGCGCCGGTACGTTAATCGTGTTGTGGATATTCTTTTGATAAACCTGATCAGGCCCTTTGTTTAAATTGAAGAGGCCTGATCATCCAGCTTGTTGTTAACTTGAATAGTTCTAGCGCGGAATTTTCACCTCTACCACATTGGATGCAGGCGATTCACCGCTTTCATTTTTCGCTATCACCCGATAGAAATATTTTTTCCCTTTCTTCAATTTTTCTTCATCTTTAAACAATGCGTCGGTGCGTGGATTAAATTCCTGAATGCCGTCCGAAATATTATCGCCAATCACTTTCCACGGTCCTGTAGAGGATGTGGCGCGCTCAATGCGATAGAAGCGGCCGACGGGCGCACCCATCCAGTTGATTGCCACGGCAGGATTGTCAATCACACGAAGCACCGGCGCTTCCGGCGCAGGTAACGGTGGCGCTTCTGCCTGACCGTTCATCTGGGCCTGGGCTTTGCGAACCAGATCCACCACCGCTTGTTCTTCATTCGCTTCGCCTTCCGGAAAACCGGGCAGGTGATAGCTGTAGTGACCGGTATATTCTTTGTGCCAATAAAATCCGCCGTTATGGCGATGACCGCGGAAGCCCCAGATAAACGCACCGGCGGCGCGCGCACCATTATGTTCCGTGTGTACAGCAGCCTGCATGATGTCGTTCAGGCCTTTCGCGTCGCGCAATCCGAACTCGCCAATCAGATACACTTTTTTACCATCAATTGCTTGTAAGTCCTTTAACACTTGTTCGGGATTGTTGTTGCTGTTGGTGGTGTAAAAGTGATTCGAGATGATGTCGATGTTCGGGTCTTCCAGCGCAAATTTATTTACCTTCAGGTAAGTGCCATCAATCACCAGATGATTTTTATCCAGGGATTTAATCAGTGCAGCAGTCTTCTTCAAAAAAGGTTCGGTCGATTCTTTCAGTTCATTACCGGTTTCCCAGGCCATGATCGCTTTTTCATCGCGGTACTCGCGCCCGGTGATGGTGTTTTTGCGCGTGATTACCTGCTCAACGATATGCAGATAGGCCGCAAAGGTTTTGCTGTTGATGTCATGCAGGGCAGTTTCCGGTTCGCCATAAAAAGCCGCCAGCTGTTCGCGCCCGCCCCACCATTTCCAGTGATCCACGAAGGGCAGGATCAAGCGCAGCCCATGTTCGTCCGCGAGCGCAATCATGCGATCGTAATGCACCATCGCCGCCTCGTTCAGGCGTGGCATACCATTGGGTGTAGTGGGCTTGAGGATGTGAGTTTCCCGTTCGCAGGCGGCATCGTGCTCGGTCTCTATCGACAGCACATAAACCCGCATCGCTTTATGGCCGGTATAAACCAGAGCCTTAATCCAGTTTTCCTGCTCCTCAGCGGTGGGCCAGTGAAAATATTGCCCCCAGCCGCGTGGATCGGCTTTACAGGGGCCACGCGCATCATCTTCGATGCGATGCAACTCCGGCGCGTGGATACCGGCAAAGCGGAACTCTTCTTTTCCATCGAGCAAGCGGTGGCCGTCGCGGGTAATAAAGTGGTCGAAGGCCAGCGCCGGGAGGGTAAAGGCCACGCCCAAGGCGAAGGCTAATAAACGAGAAAAGGTCATGGCGATCCTTAATTATTTATGTTTTGCTAAAAGTGGTGTAACCGGTTTCATGCGAAGCTTAACATCGATTTTCTTTGCGGCCTACTCTGCTTGTGAAAGAAGTGTAAAAACGGGGCCTTCGTCATCGATTTACCCATCCCGGTCTACCAGGACACCAGCCCTGTCATTTGCCTGTCTTGCCCGAACAGGGCAAAATCAGCGTCCCTGAACTCGATGTAGCCGTTCCGCGATCGGGGTTTTGATCCCGCATGTCAATGCGGCAGAACCTGGATGTGGATTTAAAAATAACCGGTGCTTCTCCATGAGATCACCATCACGATCCAGAACGGCAGCGAG
>CAYUVQ010000180.1:0-3008 GCA_964448175.1 uncultured Cellvibrionaceae bacterium
CTGATTGGCTTCGTAGCGGGATTGGGCAGTGGCTACAGGAAACAGATCATCGGCAGCGCGCAACAGCTGCTCGGGACGCTCAAATGCATCAACAAACTGTTTCACATCTTCCGTATCCGTATTGGCGAACACTTCCGCCTGGAGACCGGGGCGATGGATAAACGCGCGGGGCATAAAATCCGTGTAGCTCACCATCGGTGATGAAGGTGAGTAGGTAAGGGTCAGGCTCGCCTTGCTGGCAAGTCCGGTGAAATCCGGGGTCGGTGCCAGCTCGTGCAGGTCGCCCTGGATGTGGGTGAGTTTCAGGCCGGCCACCTTGGTGTCCGCCACCTTACGAACGGAATGAAAGTAGATCCGCCAGTCGCTCGAACCCTTAGGCAAGCTGACGGACGAACGGTTGTTCAACGTCAGTTTGGCCTTTACGCCACCCTCGGCGTGATTGCTCTGAATGCCGAAGCGCAGCTCGGTACCTTGGGCAAAATCCGCAAGTTGTCGCTGGTTCAGGTTTTGCGCCAGGCCATAACTGCTCAAAAGACCTGCCAGAAGAAAAACTACCCATCTCATTGTTATTGCTCCCGCCGTGTAGTGAGCACCCTATCGAGTGACTCGGGAATCGTATTATGTAGTGCCTGCCAAACAAGCATGGTGTCACTATCCCCCAAAAGGGACAACGTTGTCTAGATTACACGAGTTTTTATCTTGACCAATAGCACCCGGTGCAAACCGGGGTTAGGAAATTGACTGGAGCGGCTCAGTGCAGCGCTGAACCCCGGACGGAATCAGCGCTTGGACTATTAATGTACGACATTGGGAACAGGGGTAAAGAAAAGTAAATCAAACGACATCCGCGCCTGTGGCGCGGATAAGAGATCAGCTGAGGAAAAATTTGTAGGCCTCGTTATTCGTCTCATCCCAATAGGGATAACCCAATTCTCCGAGAAATTTCTTTACTTCTCCGCGCTCGGCTTTGGGTACCTGCATACCGACAAACACCCGTCCTGACGCAGAGCCATGGTTGCGATAATGGAACATGGAGATATTCCAGCGGCCCGCCAGTTTGGTGAGGAAGGTATACAAGGCGCCGGGACGCTCCGGAAACTCAAACCGATAGACCACCTCGTCGACAACATTCGCCGCGTGGCCGCCCACCATATGCCGAATATGCAGCTTGGCCAGCTCGTTATCAGTCATATCCACTACCGCATAACCCTGCTGCTTTAATTCAGTCACCAGCTCCTGACGATCCTTTCCGCCACTGCTGACCTGAACGCCCACAAATATCTTGGCTTCACGATTATCCGCATAACGGTAATTGAATTCGCTGATGTTGCGCTTGCCCAGCGCTTTGCAGAAATCTTTATACGCGCCGGGTCGTTCAGGAATGGTGACCGCCAGAATCGCTTCGCGCTGTTCACCGATCTCGGTGCGCTCAGAGATGTAACGCAAGCGGTCAAAATTCATGTTGGCACCACACGCGATGGCTACAAAGGTTTGCCCACTCACCTTGTGCTCCGCCACATATTTCTTGATACCCGCTACGCTGACCGCACCCGCCGGTTCGGCGATAGAGCGCGTGTCTTCGAAGATATCCTTGATGCCCGCACAGATTTCGTCATCGCTGACGGTGATGATGTCGTCCACGGTATGGCGCAGGACGCGGAAGGTTTCTTCGCCGATCTGAGCCACGGCTATACCGTCTGCAAAAATTCCCACCTGAGGCAGGGTCACGCGCCGCTTCTTCTCCAGCGCCGCTTTTAAGCAGGCAGACTCTTCTGATTCCACCGCAATGATCTTTATATCAGGGCGAACAAACTTCACATAGGACGCAATACCCGCGCAGAGGCCACCGCCGCCCACCGCGATAAAGATCGCGTCGATCTTGCCGTGGTATTGGCGCAGGATCTCAAGACCAATGGTGCCCTGCCCGGCGATTACATCCGGATCATCAAAGGGATGTACATAAGTCAGCCCTTTTTCCTCCACCAGTTTTTTGGCATGGGCGGAGGCTTCGTCATAACTATCACCGTGCAGCACGACTTTCGCCCCGCGTGCTTTAACAGCATCCACCTTGATCTGCGGTGTAGTGCGCGGCATCACAATCGTGGCCTTGATACCCAGATGCTGCGAACCCAGCGCAACGCCTTGGGCGTGATTACCGGCCGAGGCACAAATCACGCCGCGCTCGCGCTCTTCCGTAGAAAGCTGCAGCAATTTGTTATACGCGCCGCGCAACTTGAACGAAAACACCGGCTGCAAGTCTTCGCGTTTAAGCAGGACTTTATTGCCGGTACGTTGAGACAATAACCGCGCTTCGTCCAACGGCGTCTCGACCGCCAGATCGTAGATACGGGCATTCAGGATACGTTTGATGTAGGTGTCGGGCATAGAAAGAAACTTACTGGTCGAAGGAGAGGAAAAACTGTTCCGCATAGTAAACAATTTAACCGCAGCCCGCATTAGCTGTGACGAAAAACCGTATAATGCGTCCCTTTCCGTTTTCCCCTCGGCGATGGATTTTTTATGACTCAAGACGAACTCAAACAAGCCGTTGCACGCGCGGCGGTCGATTACATTGCGCCCAAACTCCACGCCGACGACATCGTCGGTGTCGGCACTGGCTCCACCGCGAATTACTTCATTGATTTTCTTGCCGATATCAAGGACACCTTTGCCGGGGCAGTGGCCAGCTCCGATGCTTCAACCGATCGACTGCGCAAGCACGGCATTGACGTGCTGGACCTCAACAGCGTTCATCAATTGGTGGTCTACGTGGACGGCGCCGATGAAAGCAATGCGCAACTGGAGCTGATCAAAGGCGGCGGCGCGGCGCTGACGCGCGAGAAAATCGTGGTGGCGACGGCCAAGGAATTTGTCTGCATCGCCGACGAAAGCAAGTGGGTGGGTGTGCTTGGCAACTTCCCGCTACCGGTGGAAGTCATCCCCATGGCACGTTCTTACGTTGCGCGGGAGCTGGTAAAGCTGGGCGGTGATCCGGTGTATCGCGAAGG
>CAYUVQ010000181.1:0-2986 GCA_964448175.1 uncultured Cellvibrionaceae bacterium
AGGGATACCTGATACTGGGCCATTAATGACAAGAGCATGTCAGGATCACTGCATGCCGCTCTTGATGCGACTACCAACTGCGCACCTACAATCAATGGTAAAAACAACTCAAGCCCATGAATATCGAAGGAGGTAGAGGTGACGGCTAATAAAGTATCTTTGGTATTAATTCCTGGTTTTTGACGCATGGATATCAGGAAATTGGCAACATTCTCATGCTCAACCATCACCCCTTTGGGATTGCCAGTCGAACCCGACGTATAGATCACATAAGCCAGATGGTTTGATGTTAAACCCAATTGCTGCAATACCGGATTGGTGGTGGGGTGTTGTGCAAGTATTTCTTGAAGATCAGAACTATCTAAACACACGGCCTGCGCATCATCTACCGGTGTGGCTTCGCGCAGATGATGTTGCGTCAATACGGTGGTGAGGTTCGCATCCTCCAGCATGTATTTCAAACGTGCTTCCGGGTATTCCGGATCCAGCGGGACATACGCCCCGCCCGCTTTCAAGATGGAGATAATCCCAATCAGCATTTCCAGCGAACGCTCAACACAAATACCTACCAGCATATCCGGCTTAACGTCTTTCTCGTTAATCAGATAATGCGCCAGTTGGTTCGCTTTTTGATTCAGTTCGCTGTAAGTGAGTTGCTGATTTTCAAAAATAACCGCAACAGTTTCCGGATTATTTTCTGCTTGTGCTTCGATTAATTCGTGGATGCATTTATCGTTCGGATAATCTACCGCCGTATCATTCCACTCTATCAATAATTGCTGGCGCTCCTGTGCACTCAACATGTCCACTGAGAATACGCTTGCATCAGGCGTTGTAACGAGCGCCTTGAGCAACAATTCAAAATGATTCGCCATGCGGACGATACTTTGTTGCTCAAACAGAGCAGTGTTGTATTCCCATCCCAGCACCAAACCCTGGGCTGTTTCTCTGATACTTAAGGTAAGGTCATATTTGGCGACTGCACCGCTTTGCTCTACGGGACTGAGGGTCAGACCGGGCAAGTCCAACGTCCCTTCTGCATTGTTCTGCAATACCAGCAGCACCTGGAACAAAGCGCTGTGACTCATGTTGCGCTCGGGTTGCAAACGCTCCACGATTTGCTCAAACGGAACCTGCTGATGTGCATAAGCATCCAGCAACATACCTTTGCTCTGATTGAGTAATTCCGTAAAACTCGGATTGCCCGAGAGGTCGCTGCGCAATACTAGCGTATTCAAAAAGAAACCAATCAGGTTGGCCACTTCTGCTTGTTCACGATTGGCAATCGGGCTGCCCACTACAATGTCGGTTTCATTGCTGTAACGCGATAACAACACCGAGAAGGCCGCATGCAATCCCATAAACAGGGTGGCACCTTGTGTTCGGCATAGATTGTTTAAAGCGCGGCTTGCTGCGATATCAATCTGTGAGAGATGGGTTTCACCATTAAAGCTTTGCATGGCCGGGCGGGCATGGTCCAGCGGTAAGCTGTGCACCACCGGCAAACCAGCGAGCTGTTTTGCCCAATAACCCAACTGCTTATCCAGAACCTCGCCCTGCAACCAGTTGCGTTGCCAATGCGCATAATCGGCGTACTGGATTGCCAGCGGCGCCAAGGGGTTAGCTTGGCCCTGCACATAGGCCGTATACAGTGCGCTGAATTCGTTAATCAGGATGGACATGGACCAGCCATCGGAGGCGATGTGGTGCATGGTCACCAGCAAAACGTGTTTATCGGCAGCCACTTTCACCAGCTGCGCACGCAACATCAGGTCGCAACTCAAATCAAATACACGGCCCGCCTCTTCCGTTATCACCTCGGATAATGTCAGTTGGCGAGCCCCCTCTTCCATGTGGGATAAATCGGTAACGGAAACCTGGAAGGACGTAGCCGCCTGGATAACTTGCACCGGCTGGTTGTTTTCATCCACAGCAAAACAAGTACGCAGGCTTTCATGGCGATCAAGGATACAGGTAAATGCCTGATTTAAAGCCTGTACATCCAGTGTGCCGGCCAGTGTTAACGCACCGGGCATATTGTAGTGCGCACTGCCACCACCAACTTGATCCAGCAGCCATAGGCGCTGCTGGGCGTACGATGGCAAAATTATTTCGTTGCTTTTGGCAATTTTTTTTATTTCATAAGCAGCTTTTAATCCAGCATTTTTTTGTGACTTTAAGATGCTAATTATTGTTGCCTTATTTTCCAATATCGTTTTTTTAAACTCTTCGGTAATGGCCCCTTTTGGTGCTTTGTAAGCAAGGGTTTCATCGTTTAAATATAAATGAATACCCATTTTTGCTGCCGCTAATAATATCTGACTTGCCATCAAAAGGAGCCCTCTTCCATAAGATCAGTTTCTGTAAGGTTTATTAAGTTGGAATCGTTTAAGCATAGTGCGTCGATATAGCTAGCAATTTTTCTCACAGCTGGATCCGCAAAAAACGTGCTTATATCAACCTCAACACCAAATGACGAATTTATTTTTGTTACCACCCGCATTGAGGTCAACGAATGCCCTCCGAGCTCAAAGAAGTTGTCATCAATGCCTACACGTTCCACCCCTAAAACTTCCTGCCAGATTCCGCACAAGAGCTTTTCGGTTTCGGTGGACGGTGCAACATAGTTATTTTGTTGGGCTGATAGATCCGGTTCAGGCAGCGCTTTGCGATCTACTTTTCCATTCGGGGTTAACGGCAATTGCGTCAACAATACAAATGCGCTCGGCACCATATGATCAGGTAATGTTTGATGTAAATGCTGACGTAATGTTTCAATCAAGTTATACCGTGCGGTGACCGCAATATCGCTCCGATCCTGTAGATCAACTACGTCTACGACAACATAAGCAACAAGTCGCTTATCGCCAGTCGCCTCCGATTCTTTTGCGAGCACAATCGCATCTTTCACATCTGCATGGGTGCTCAATGTGTTTTCAATTTCGCCCAACTCGACTCTAAAACCACGGACTTTTACCTGATGATC
>CAYUVQ010000182.1:0-2967 GCA_964448175.1 uncultured Cellvibrionaceae bacterium
AAAATTAATGTATCCGCGTGCAATTACAAATAACTAAACAAGGTTAACTGACTTACTTTGACGAAGCTTTGTTGCGCGGCGCTGAGGACGAAGGTTTCCATTTGCAGGCGGGTTGAGGCTTCGGCGTAGTCTACGTCGCGGAGGCTTTTGAGGACTTTGTTGTTGTGGACGGCGGTGTCCAGGTTTAAATCCTTTGAGCTTTCCAGCGTGTTTAGTCGCGCACCCACTTCACCGTGAACCGAGGTGATATTGGTCAGCGCGAAATTTAAATTCACCAATGTCTTATCCACTATCTCCCTGAACTGCGCCTTGCCCTCTTCTGTCGTGTTGATATTTTTCATCGCTTGACTGAAGCGGGACAAGGTGGTGATTAAGGGTTGCTTGTTGGTGGATTCAACAAAAAATGCATCGCCAGCACGACCATTATTGGATGTTACGCCGGTGCTGGTGGTTAACCCCGTCGCGTTATCAATATCCGTATTTCCGCCGCGCAGGGTGATGTTCTTGCCGCTGGCAGACACGATACCGTCTGCGGTAACGGTCAGGCCCAGGTTCGCCAGTTTTGCAGCATTAGTGCCGGCACTGAGTGCGGCGGCAAATTCGGTGGCATTACTAACCGATGTGGTCAGTTCAAGCGTTTCCGTTCTACCATCGACTGACACCGTCAGCGTCGAAGGGTTTGCGGCGAAGTCTATGGGTGCGGCCGCCGGGTTGAATGCAAACGGCAAACTCGCCGCCGTCGGCGGCATAGGCGAACCGGAAATATGCAGGCTCACACCGCTAACAGTAATTTCCTGACCGGGCGTATAAACCGCGTTCGCAACGAGCACGCGACCGCTGTTCCGTTCAGTGATGGTGTAATTGTTCGCTGCAGGGTCAACCGCAGACGTGGCATTAAAGGTGATAACCATGTCTTCTGGAAATAATCCATCAAACACTTCCTGGTCAACCACTTGCCCAACACTGATCGTCGCTGCAGGCACCGCTCGGTTTGCTGGGTTGGCGGAGGTCATAATCGTGTTATGACCGCTGGGAATATCCATAAAAATGCGTTTGCCCGAATCACTTACCGGGACATTCACCGTGCTGGATGCCTGCAGGCGCAATTGCCCTTCGTCGCCGTGATACGAATAATTACCGCCGCCATCGCTGGTGAACGGTTGAGTGCCACCCTGATAGCCAGCAAAAATATATTGCCCGGTGGAGCTGCGCGTATTTTGCAGATTCAGCAGCTCCTCGATACGGCTGTCGATCTCCGCCGCATAGGCTTTGTAATCGTCCGGCGTTAATACCGCCGTGTTACCTGCGGCCACGCCAATTTCTTTCATGCGATGAATCAGGTTGGTTACCGATTCGAGCGCAACTTCTTCCAGATTTAAATTGTTTTCCGCGATCGTAATATTTTTATTGAATTGCTCAATGCGACTCAACTCCTGCGTAATTTGCAGAATAGTCGTGGCCGCCACCGGATCATCAGCGGGAGACAATAAACGTTTGCCCGATGAAATCTGTTCATCAGTACGCGTCACCGCCGCCTGGGCTTTCGCCATACCGATGTTGGCGATGTTATAAATTTGAGATGTGGATACACGCATAGTCTTTAGCCATCCAGCTCGCCAAAAATTAAACCGAATTCAACAGGGTATCGAACAGATCCCGTGCAACCGAAATTACGCGCGCATTGGCGTTGTACATTTGTTCAAACTTGATTAAATCGGCAGCTTCTTCATCAAGGTTCACACCGGACACGCTGTCACGCATGCTTTGGGTCTGTTGCATCAGGCTTCTGCTGGCGGTGGTATTGATCGAGGCGAGATTGCTTTTGGTGCCCACGGTTTCCACCAGACGGTTGTAACCGCCAGCCAGGCTCAATGAACCGCTTTCAATAGTCGCTTTGGTTTCCAGTTCGACAAAACGCAATGCGTTACGGTTGTCGTTGCTCGCATTGCTGTTAAACCCGACGGTAAATGTATCCCCTGCCTGGGGTTGCCCCTTGATCGACACCTGATAACCCAGATAAGACGAACGCGCAAAATCGGCAGCGGTGCTGTCACCCAACAACTGACTGGTGGTGGGCGACGTTCTCAGGGTCATGCCATCTGCCATGGTGATGTCGATGCGACCCCCGACGGTAATAGCGCTCTGACTGCCGGGTGCGGATTCAGTCAAAGTCACGGTCGGGTTGCCGTTATTGTCATGCACGCCGATGGAGTTGCCGGCGGTGGTAGCCGTAAAACGGATATCCAGGTTAACGCCGGACGATGCCACCATCTGTAACTCTGGCGCACCGGTAATCGGGTTACTGCCACTCATGGCGCGAATGCCCAAGGATGCGAGATCGGCATTGCTGTTGATCTGCTGCGCCAGATAATCATTAAATGCTGCAAGGTTCCCCGGCACACTGGGATCAGGAATATTGGTATCCGGTGCACCAGCGGTGTACTGCAGCAGATTCACACCGTTAACAGAAATCTGCACGGGCGCTGAAAAATCATTGATATTGATATTGCTGATGGCAGCGGTCGTCATCGCGTTGGCGGATACACCAGCAATATTATTCAGCAGCGCGGCTGTCTGAGCCGCCGATGCGTTGGCTTGCGTGGTCACAACCTGCGAAGACACAACGCCGGTTTTTGGATTAGTCGTGACAAGCGTGTACTGCTCGGCAGGATAAGCATTCCCCTGCCCGTTCAAACTGCCAATCGGCAAGCTTGCCGGTGTACGTCCGAACGGCAAACCGGTGCGGCCGCCGTCACCGGTTATACGCGTCTCGCCGGGATCTGTGGCAAACACCGGGTTATCAACGCCGGGAATAAACACCTGATCGCGCATGGGCGGATTCAAATGCTTTGGATTTGCCGGATCGGAATTGTCCAGCACATCGTAGGTGGTTGCTGAGGTAAAACGGATAATCACCGGCGGTGATAACTGACCAGCCGTTGCAAAGGCCGGCAAGGTATTTCCTTT
>CAYUVQ010000183.1:0-2940 GCA_964448175.1 uncultured Cellvibrionaceae bacterium
ACATATGGAACAGTTGCAGGCCAGCGCGCTTTCTATTTCACCCTCAACTTCAAAGGCAATTTTTCCACAATGACAGCTACCTTTGTATTTCATCATTTGTGCTCCTGAAGAATGGCAAGGCTTTACAGCGGGTTAATAAATTGTCAGGAAAAAGTTGAACAACCCCAAACCACTTTGCTGAATACAGGTAATTATAGTGTTGCATTGGGATCACAGGACGTTGCCGCACTGCTGAGGATATCGCCCGTATTAACGTCCTCTTTTTTTCCATCCGGAATGTATAACGTCACATAATCCCCCGTGATGGCCTGACCGTTAAAACTCTCCGGATCTTTAAGATCCCGAATGTTCAGAATCCGGGCCGTGTTAGTGTGAACCTGTTTGCCCGCACGATGAATCACATATTCATCATCGTTGGCGATGCAGCCGTTTTCGATTGCTCCGGAAATTGAAATGCCTTTTAAGATCATCCCTTGAAGTTCATCTACCTGATCAACAGTCATTTGAAATTCGTTCGCCGATTTGCTGCAGCCGATCAGCGTAGCCATCAGAAAAATAACAGTGATTTTCATATTCAGTAGGCGGGTTGTTTTATTGTTATTCAGTTGCATCATGCCTCCAGTGGTGTTTGCCGATTTATTATTCATGTTTGCGCCGAAACAGGCTTTCCAGTTTTTGAAAAAGCTGGCGATGGTGCAGTACCCAACCGCCCAGATAACCCATGGTTGAACCCAGGACGATGTCCACCATCCGGACCGAGATTAACTCTTCTGGTGGCAGTGTGGAATTAGCGTCGGCAAACAATACTGTTAACGGTGTCATAAAGATAACGGCCAGACCATAGTTGCGGGTCACCAGCGTTTCAATGACAAAACTCAGTGCAGTAATGACAATAGCCAGCTGCCAGTGAGCCAGGTCCAGAGCCAGAATCATGCCCGCGAATCCCATACCAATGAGGGTGCCAAAGATACGGTGAATGTTGCGCTGCCATATAGCGCGGAAGGTGGCGCCCTGCATAACCGCCGCGCAGGAAACCGGCACCCAGTAGGGATTGTTCAGCCCGATCCACAGCGCAAAAAAATAACTGCCACCGATAAACAGACCAATGGTGCTCGCCTCCAGAACAATGCCCCAGCAAAGCGCCAATAAACACCGGCCAGCCTACAGCCAAGGCCGCCATAACCAGGAAGCCTAACGGGCGCTTGTTATGGTTGTTGAGGATGAACAGCGGCCTGATTTTCTGCCACAGGCTGGTATCTGACAAAGGCAACCCCGCTGATTTTTTAATATTTTAGGGAGACTTCTGCAAACCGGTCGGCACCCAGGCGATGCCGACCGCACCGTTTTATCGAATATCCGCCTGAAGTGTCGGGTCCGGCTTCGGTGTCTGCGGGCCGCTGGGCGGAAGGATAGGTAAGGTTATCTGCGGCTGATCGCCGGTCAGACTGTGCAGGAATGCGGTGATCGCATCCACCTCCGGGTCGCTTAATTCACGGCCTAACTGACTGTCGCCCATAACGGCCACGGCTTGCTCCAGATCCCACACCTCGCCACTGTGAAAGTACGGCGGCGTCAACGCCACGTTACGTAGAGGCGATGCGCGGAACACATATTCATCGCTGGCGGTGTTGGTAACCGCAAAACGACCTTTGTCTTCCGGGGGGAGAATATCCGCACCGGGGCGCTTCACAACCCCAAAGGGAAAGTAAGCCTGGCCGCCCAGGTTTACACCGTTGTGACACGCGGTACAGCCTGAATCCATAAACAAGGCCAACCCTTGTTTCTGTTGCTTCGACAGCGCTTGATCATCACCTTTCAGGAATCGATCAAAAGGTGCATTGGGCGTGATAAGCGTCGTTTCAAATGCCGCCAGCGCGCGCGCTGCGTTATCAACAGTGACAGGATTTTTCCCGCCGAAGGCTTTGCGGAATTCCTCCACATACGCCGGAATACTTTTCAAGGTCGCTTCGATGCGCTCCGGCGTATTGTTCATCTCAACCGGTGCCTGTAAAGGCCCCATTGCCTGCTCACGCAGATCAGCAGCTCGTCCATCCCAAAATTGCGCTGCGTTAAAAACTGCATTAAGGACAGTAGGATTATTGCGCGGCCCTTTTTGCCAACCGTGACCAATAGAGACCTGCACATTATCACCGCCGCCAATGGCAAGGTTATGACAGGTGTTGCAGCTGATTAGATGGCTGCGGGATAGCCGGGGATCAAACCAGAGTTTATGGCCAAGCTCGACCTGCGCATCGACAACCTTCTTTCCGCCAACCTCCGTAACCCACTCAGGAATAGGTTTAAATATGCCATTCGCGCGATCCCGCAAGGCTTGATCCGCACTAGCGATACCCCACGTCGAACTCATGATCAGGAACGCACATAATCCGGTTATTTTCTTCATGTTTTTCCTGCTCCTTTAATTTAGGATCTGTTGAAAAGGATAGGCTGCAACTACTGTTATGCAAATCGGCGAATGCCTCATTATTTAGGTAATGAGGCGAACACCAGTCCTGATAAAACAACGGGCAGGCCGTACCATAAATAGGCATCTGCCGAGGCGCCTTTTGTGTACAGATAAATCACGATACCTGCACTCAAAAAACAGCTCAACGGAAGCACTGAAAACCAGCCAAACCTGCCAATACCTGCAAACAGAAACAACGGCCACGCCAATATCATCTGGCAGATGGTTCCTATGATGACACCAATTAATGACATTTATTCTCCTAAAGGAACCAATTTTGATTTATGTCAATTGCGGTTTTATATCCATCGACGCACCCGCGTCATATAAACGCGGAATTCTGCACCAAACTTAGCCGCCATATACTTTTCTTCAGGCTCAATCTGAAAAAGGTTTATATAAAGCACGAACAGCGGCAACAACAGAAACGCGAGAAAGTTCATCAGCAAAATTGACCAGCCACACAACATAAG
>CAYUVQ010000184.1:0-2883 GCA_964448175.1 uncultured Cellvibrionaceae bacterium
GAGCTAGCGATGGCGGCTATGCGGCTAATGTTGTGACTCCCAGTGTTACTGTCCCGTCTGCGTCTGCTGCCCAAGCGGCTTCGGCGCAAGGGCCTTCCATTACCAATATTGATTTTCGTCGTGGCACCACAGGTGAAGGCCGCATCATTATTGCTTTGTCCGATCCTAATGTCAGTGCTGAGATGTCGGGTACCGGAGCGGGTGTTCGTCTGACCTTTAAAAATGTCTGGTTGCCGCCAGAGCTGCGCCGTCGTCTGGATGTTGTAGATTTCGCCACACCGGTCTCATTGGTTGCAGCCACCCATAGTGGAAATGACACCACGTTGAATATCGCAGCGACAGGTGATTACGATTACCTCGCCTACCAAGCGGATAAAGAATACGTTGTCAGCATTAAGCCGCTGACGGCTCAGGAAATTAAAGAAAAGAAAGCAGAGTTTGAATTTACGGGCGAAAAGCTGTCACTCAACTTTCAGGATATTGAAGTTCGTGCCGTGCTGCAGATTATTGCTGACTTTACCGAATTGAACCTGGTTGCCAGCGATACTGTTCAAGGGCGTATTACCTTGCGTTTGGATAACGTTCCCTGGGATCAAGCACTTAGTCTGGTGTTAAAAACCAAAGGTTTAGACAAGCGGCAAGTCGGCAACGTCCTTATGGTTGCGCCTGCTGCAGAGATTGCCGAGCGTGAACGTCAGGAGTTAACCACCAAGAAGCAATTGGAGGAATTGGCTCCATTGCGTACGGAATATATTCGTGTGCGCTACGCGAATGCTAAAGAGATGTTTGAGTTGTTCCGTGGGGAGCCCGGGCAGCGGTCTGGTGGGGGTGGCAGTGGTGCTTCAGGTCGGGGCGGTAGCCAGTCAACCGGCAGTGTTTTATCCGAGCGTGGCCAGGCAATTGTTGATGAGCGCACTAACTCGATTATCATTACTGATACCGCTGACCGTATCGAAGCCTTTAAGCGTCTTGTGGATCAAATTGATATCCCGATTCGTCAGGTGATGATTGAGGCGCGAATTGTTATTGCTAACACGGACTTCCGAAGAGAGCTCGGGGTACGTTGGGGAGTCGGAGGAACCGACCAATCTTCTGATACTTTTACTGAGGTTGATGGGGGGGTGAACCTGGCTACAACAGGTAATCCGGCGGGAACATTCTCCCTCGGCATCATCACCGATAACGAATTTCTGGATCTGGAGTTGTCAGCATTAGAAAATACAGGTTTTGCTGAGATTGTCTCTCAACCAAAAGTTATCACGGGGGATAAACAGCGTGCGACTATTTCTTCGGGAACTGAGATTCCGTATCAAGAGGCTTCAGCGAGCGGCGCTACGGCTGTCTCTTTCAAGGAGGCGGTATTAAAGCTGGATGTAACCCCTCAAATCACACCCGATAATCGCATTATTATGGATTTAGTTATCAATCAGGACTCGGTAGGGCAGATTATTTCTGACTTCGGTATTCCAACTCTTGATGTAACTGAGCTGACGACAAAAGTTTTAGTGGCGAACGGTCAAACTGTTGTGCTGGGTGGAGTGTTTACAGTGGAAACTATTAATGCTGAGAATAAGGTTCCTGTTCTGGGGGACATTCCCTATCTGGGACGATTATTCAAGCGTAGCGTCCGTGAAAACAACAAAACCGAGCTGCTGCTGTTCATCACCCCAAAAATCATGGCTGAAAGCCTGACTAACTAACAATGTCCCGCTCCAATATCTTTCTCGTCGGCCCCATGGGGGCCGGCAAATCTACCATCGGACGCCTCCTCGCTGCGGAGCTCAATCTCACCTTTAGAGACAGTGATCGTGTCATCGAGGAGCGTACCGGCGCTGATATTCCATGGATTTTTGATATGGAAGGTGAAGAGGGATTTCGTGAGCGGGAGACCGCGGTATTGACGGAGCTGGCGACCGAAGTGGACGTGGTAATTGCAACCGGGGGCGGGATCATTTTGCGCGAGCAGAATCGCAGTATTATGAAATCATCTGGCTTTGTCTGTTACCTCACAGCTTCGATTGATCAGCTGGTTGAAAGAACATCCCGCGATAAAAAGCGCCCGCTGCTGCAAGTTGAAAATCCGCGTCAGAAAATCATTGATCTACTATCTCTTCGTGATCCCCTTTATCGCGCTGCAGCCGACTTCATCATTAATACTGACCGGCGCTCACCAAAAGCTGTCGCTCAGGAAATAGCCAGTTTAGTCACTGCTGCTCAGTGAGCCTTCCCCCGGCTTATGGTAAAGTGCGTCCTGCACATTCCCCATTCTCTCTATCAGGCAAATCTCGTTATGCGCCAGTTAAATGTCGATCTGGGTGATCGAAGCTACCCCATATACATTGGTGAGAAGTTATTGGCTGATCGCCAATCTATTGTTCCTCATATTCGGGGGCGTCAAATATGTATCGTGACTAACGAAACCATAGCCCCGTTGTATTTATCATCATTGCAGCAAGTGCTGCACGACTATCAGGTCGATACAGTTGTGCTGCCTGATGGTGAAGGCTACAAAAATCTTGAAACACTTAATGTGATTTTCGACGGACTGCTTGGCGCTCGCCATAATCGTACAACAACGTTGATCGCGCTGGGCGGGGGCGTGGTAGGTGACATGACCGGCTTTGCTGCTGCCTGCTATCAGCGCGGTGTGGACTTCATCCAGATTCCCACAACACTGTTGTCAATGGTGGATTCTTCAGTGGGTGGTAAAACCGGAGTGAATCACGCCTTGGGAAAAAACATGATCGGTGCGTTTTATCAGCCCCGTTGTGTTATTGCCGATACCGCATTACTCGAAACACTTCCCCCGCGTGAATTATCCGCTGGCATTGCGGAAATAATCAAATACGGATTGATTGCGGATTATCCTTTTTTTGAATGGCT
>CAYUVQ010000185.1:0-2876 GCA_964448175.1 uncultured Cellvibrionaceae bacterium
GCAGGATCATCATAATAAAAACTATTATCATATGGTATGAAAAGCGTACATAAGGTGCAGCAACAACGCTTAAATAGAGGGTTAGGCGACTCCGAAAGGGATTTTATTGAAAGCAATCACAAAAGTTTTTGGGCGGGAGAAATTTTGAGCTGTTGCCCAATAGAATCAAAACACACGACATCGTGTGTTTATTTTTTTATTGATCAGAAAAGTTTTATATACAAAAATATTCTGGCGTAAAGCGGTATGAAAACATGTGGCGCAAAAAGATAAATAAAAAATTTTTATGATTTTCTTTCCGCACCTTTGTTATTGGATAACAGGCGCTTTATTTAAGATTCAACACAATCCGCCGAAGCAAAATCTCAGCGCAATCCATGCAGAAAATGCATGTGTTTTTCATATTGATCAATCACATCTGCAATGACCTGATCTTCCGTCCAACCCATAATGTCGTAATCCTGCCCGCCTTCTTTTAAATAAATTTCTGCACGGAAATAACGCAGCGCTTTGCCTCGTTTGGCGCTGGTGTCGCGCATGGCGAACGAGGGCGGAGTGTAAGGTCGCGCATGGACAGAATAGAAAAAATCCACTTCTTCGCCGTGGTTCACTTCGATCCAGATACGATCACTTTCTTCGCGGCCGACATGGGCTGTTAAGCCGCGTTTGGCGAATTCGCTCTCCACCCGTTTCAACGCGGGCTCTACGATCCTGTCGAAGAATTGTCTTAATTCATCGTAAGTCGGTTGATGAATGATGCGAGCCAAGCGCATTTCCCAACTCACCGGCCGAATACCCACGCGCGGCGCGAGCATGGCACCTTGCAAGCGATCACGCTTGAGCACTTCCAAGCGCAGGGCGCGGGTCAGGCCCCAGCACATCAGCAACATCACAATCGCAAAGGGCAAGGCGCTGGCAATGGTGGCGGTTTGCAGTGCAGCCAACCCACCCGCCAGCAAAAGCGCAGCGGCAATACCGCCTTCCGCTAGGGACCAGAAAATCCGTTGCCATACCGGCGTGTTTTCATTGGTCCCACCAGAGGTCAGCATGTCGACCACCAGAGAGCCAGAGTCAGATGATGTGACGAAGAAGGTAATCACCAGCACCGTAGCAATCAACGATGAGACGCTGGATAGCGGCAGGTATTCAAGAAACTGGAACAGCGCTACCGAAGTATCAGCCGCGACCGCATCGGCAATCTGGGTGATGTTCTGGTTGACGATCATATGGAGGGCGCTGTTGCCAAAAAAAGTCATCCACATAAATGTAAACCCCACCGGCACCAGCAGCACGCCGACCACAAATTCACGGATGGTCCGCCCCCGCGACACCCGCGCGATAAACATGCCTACAAAAGGCGACCAGGCAATCCACCAGCCCCAGTAAAACAATGTCCACCCACCAATCCAGCCGCGTGGCTCATAGGCGTATAAGTTAAACGTCGTTTCCACCAGTCCAGAGATGTAAGCACCGATGTTCTGCACATAGGTCTGCAACAGATAAACCGTGGGACCGGCGAAGAGCACGAACACCAGCATCACCACCGCCAGAACCAGGTTCGCTTCCGAGATACGCCGGATACCGCCATCCAGCCCCAGCACCACGGAGATGGTGGCAAAGCCAGTAATGACGGCGATCAACACAATCTGCCACCCGATCGAGACCGGCATATCAAATAAATAATTGAGCCCGGCGTTCACTTGCATCACGCCAAACCCCAGCGAGGTTGCCACCCCGAACAGCGTACCCAGCACGGCGAAGGTATCAACCGCGTGGCCGATGGGACCATAAATACGCTCGCCAATTAGCGGATAAAACGCGGAACGAATGGTGAGTGGAAGATTATGGCGAAACGCAAAATAAGCCAGCGATAACGCCACCACCGCATAGATCGCCCAGGCATGCACACCCCAATGAAAAAACGTAATACGCATGGCTTCACGGGCGGCCGCGACGCTGCCCGGTTCAGCCACCGGCGGCGTCATGGTATGCATCACCGGCTCGGCCACACCAAAAAACATCAAACCGATCCCCATGCCGGCGGAGAACAGCATGGCAAACCAGGAGACATAACTGTAATCAGGTTCGCTGTGATCCGGCCCCAGCTTGATCTGGCCAAAGCGTGACATGGCGAGGACCACCACAAATATGAGGAACAAGGCCACCGAGAGTACGTAAAACCAGCCGGCGGTATAAATCACCCAGCCTTGGATGGCATTGAACAGGATGTCGGCCGTCTCGGGCCAGATCACCGCAAACACGACGAAAAGTACGGACAAGCCCCCGGAGGCAATGAAGACTGGCGGGTTAATCTTAATCCAGGGTTTCGCTTCGGGGGTGGCACTGGCGTCGTGGACCGGCTGATCTGGCATACTGCCTCCTGCTGTAGCTAAAAATAAAATCGAGGGAGATATAGAGCGCATCGAAGCGACGCAGCACGGCTAGTGATAACTATGAGTATAGAAAAACCAAAAAGTACCGACGCAAACGGCCGGCTTTGGACAGCAGCCTGGTTTATTTTAAAAACGCAGTAGCCTTTGGAGTGTCGGCAAGATTTTGACTGAGCAGGAGAGTTAGGTTAGCGAAGCCAGAGCGATGGTTAGGTAAAGAGAAAAATATCGAAACAATGCTGATAAAAATTTCCCTGAAAGTTTTTATGGACACGATTTTTTAAGACGCGAAGCAACGGGCGGCCGTGCACTGGCTAATGTGTTGGGCATATCGTCAGAGACAGGCAACACACGGATTAATTTGAAAAAGCACGGGTGGGAAATATCGGGTGATCTTCAACATGTGCGCATCAGATGCGTATAATGTGCCACGCTTTTGATGATTAAGGCTTAACAGAAGGTGAGACTGAGATATGAGTACCCCTA
>CAYUVQ010000186.1:0-2863 GCA_964448175.1 uncultured Cellvibrionaceae bacterium
AGCCACAAAGGCATCCCCGAATGGAAACCCTACACGCTGGAAAAGCGTGAAACACTGGTTTTTAACGAAAAGTCAGCGCTGGCTTTTGATCCGCGCGGTGGTGAACGTACACTCTATGCACGAGTGCCGTTCATCCAGCGCGGCACTTTTTAATCGACTATCCTTATAGCCAACACAAAAAAGAAAAGAGTGAGAGAGAAATGATGTACCGAAGAATACAACTGCTATTACCCATCATGGCCTTACTTCTGCTGTCCGCATGCGCGGCCACGCACAGGGCGCCTGACACGCAGACCACGCGCATCTACCTTGCAGCCGACTCCACCGTAGCAGATCACACACTTAACGAAGACTATTGGACTAATCGCCATCCGGTAACTGGCTGGGGCCAGAAGTTTCAGCCATTTTTCACCGGCACCAACCTCGAAGCAGTGCGCCATCTGATTTCTACAGACACCGTAGAAGTGATCAACAAAGCTCGCGGCGGCCGTAGCACCCGCACCTTTTTTGAAGAAGGCCGCTGGGATGAAATTTACCGTGCGCTCCAACCAAATGACCTGGTGCTGATTCAGTTTGGTCATAATGATGCAGCGGTGCAAAAACACGAACGCTACGTGAACATTACCGGCTACAAACAATACCTGCGGCTGTTCATCGAACAGACCCGCGCAAAAAATGCATTACCGATTTTACTTACGCCGGTGAATCGCAACTACCCTTGGGAAAACGGCCAGCTCGGCAACTCCCACGGCGAATATCCGGCGGCGATGAAAGAAGTTGCGCAGGAACTGGATGTACTGCTGATTGACCTGGGCCAATTGTCGCGCGATTTTTTTGCGCAGCAGGGTGAAGAGTTTGTAACGCGCACGTACTTTATGAATTTACCGGCAGGTGCTTTTCCCGCGTATCCCGACGGCTTGAGTGACAGTACGCATTTTCAACCGGAAGGTGCCGAAGCCGTAGCGCGACTGGTTTATGAAGCGATGAAAAATCTTCCAAAACATTACTAAAAAACGCACTTATTCTAGCGCCACCTGCTACCAGAACGCACCACAGGTATTCCAGCGTCCAGTGCGAGACACGCCGTGAATACGTCCCTGTAGGCTCAGCACCGACATCCATGTCGGTGATGGTCTCGCACTGGACGCTGGAATACCTGCCCAGCTGAGCGTCTAAACCCCACGGGATTACGCGAGGCCAAATAAATAACAGATAAGAGATGTCATCTGATGAATAACCTGGGAAACATCTTCAAAAATACATCGCACCGATTCATAAAATACTTTCTGTGTCTCAGCACTGCATTTTCTCTGCATACAGCAACAGCCAACACCAATACACCACAACTGCTTTTCCACGTCAGCGCCAAAGAAAGCTTTACCGCCGATATTGCTGCAGGCGAAGCCGAACCCAATTTTCGTGATCAGGTTAAACGCACTCGCACCGGCGTAGCGGATCGCAACGGTAAGCCCGGCTGGGCAATTGAGTGGGCCGATGATGGTGTGCTCAGCTGGAATGCACCGGGGAATATTTATGCTCAGCGTGGCACCTTGTCGTTTTTCTGGCGTTCGCGTTATCCGGTCACGGAAGCACCCTTCGTCATCTTTCGTGTGGGTTACGCCGACCACAGCAGCTGGGATATGGCCTGGATGCGGATCGATTGGAACGGTGAAGGCTTTGATGCATTTGTCACCGACGCGAATCTCGCGCGCACGCGCGTTTCCTATAAAATTCCTCAGCCACCGGCGCCGGATGAGTGGGTCCATCTCGCGTTTGCCTGGGACGAGACTTACGGTGTGGTGTTGTATGTAAACGGACGCGCAGCGGCACAGAAGAAAATCAGCACGCGCTTTGGCAGTGCTGATTTTGACAGCGGACTTGATCAGTTTGGTTTAGCGGGCCGGGTTATGTCGCCGCATCAAGTGCAGAGCCGTTACAATTTTTTGCGCGGCAGTGATATTGCCGAGTTGCGGATCTATGATCGTATGTTGGATGCGCCTGGTATCCAAACGCTTGCGAACAACGCGCTGGATTCTGTCGCAGAAGAAACCCTATTATCCGCTGCTTCACCGTCGACTGAATCCGCCCGGCTCGCCTGGTGGTATCGCCACGGCTGGGAAAGCTCGAATCCACCACCGCTATTGAAATCCGCTACCACCCGTATCCGCAAAATTGAATTTACCGACACGCGCGATTTAAAACAGTGGATGTGGAAAGGCACTGACGGTATTGCAGAAACCACCTGGCCCGGTGTTTATAATCGCTCGCGTCTGCCAGGGCGGGATGATTATTTTCAGTTGCCCGATTGGAATACCTACGTTGAAGGCGGCAGAAATTTTGATCTTACCTTGCCTGACGAAACGGTAAATCGCATAGAGGTTCGCGGTGCGGCGTTCGGCGCGCTGCAATATCGCTCCAACCAAGAGGGAAAGTTTAAAACGCTGGTGAAGCGCCCTGAAGGTCCGGTACGCAGTGTGTACGACATCAACAGCGTTAAGGGCGGGCAGTTGCGATTCAGCAACACTGAAGCGGAAACGCCGATTCAGGAAATATGGGCATATCAGGTTAGTGACGACGCTGAGCCGGAAGGCACCGTAAAATTGCGTTACACCGTACGCGCCGATGTTGCACCGGATTTTGATAACCTCGCCACGCTGCGCGATTTTATTGCGGGGCGTTATCCTGCTGAGGAACGCGCGACTGTGGCCGCCGTACCGCGTGGTGCATCAATTCGCAAACGCTCGGTGAACACAGCAGAAAATCTCCAACCCATCGTACACATCCTCATTCCCTCCAGCGTGAGTCATCCACCTGCCGGCAAGGCGTTAACGCGCAGCTGGGCCTACGGCTGGGAAAATATGTA
>CAYUVQ010000187.1:0-2862 GCA_964448175.1 uncultured Cellvibrionaceae bacterium
TTGCCAAGCCCAATATCAGCAGGTAATATCCTCCGCCCTTTTGTTAACAGCCCCTACTCAGGGGCTTTTTTGTCTGGAGTGCGATTTTTTTACCCGGCAGCTTTCGTGGTGCTGGCAGAGTTGTGGGTGTCGCACTCAGGAACGATGATCAGCACTCATTGAGAAACAGCCTATGACCACTGGCCTTTACCGGTTGGACGAATTCAAAGACAACTGCGGCTTTGGCTTGATTGCTCACTTAAAGGGCAAGACTAGTCATCGTTTGCTGCGAACGGCTATTGAAGCATTAACCTGTATGACTCACCGCGGCGGTATCGCGGCCGATGGAAAGACAGGTGATGGATGCGGTTTGTTGCTCCAGAAGCCGGATACTTTTCTTCGCACTGTGGCTAAAGAAGCCTGCGGTGCAGATCTGACACCCATCTACGGTGTTGGAGCTATCATGCTAAGTCAGGATGTTGCGCAAGCTGACGCAGCCCGCGCAATTCTATCTGAGGAGCTGATGGCTCAGGGGCTGGTAGTCGCCGGCTGGCGAGAGGTACCAGTAGACAGCAGTTGTCTCGGACCTATCGCTCTCAAATCCCTCCCCCTCTTCAATCATGTCTTCGTTAACAACTCCGATTTTTCTCTTGAACAAGTTAATGCACGTTTATTCATGGCTCGCCGTAAAGCGGAACAACGGCTGGTTAATGACAAGGCGTTTTACGTTGCGAGTCTGAGCACCGGAATTCTTTCCTATAAAGGTTTGATGATGCC
This sequence comes from uncultured Cellvibrionaceae bacterium, assembly GCA_964448175.1. Classification (GTDB taxonomy): domain Bacteria; phylum Pseudomonadota; class Gammaproteobacteria; order Pseudomonadales; family Cellvibrionaceae; genus Cellvibrio. Next base: position 757 of record CAYUVQ010000187.1, read on the forward strand.
GGTGGACTTGCCGCAGTTTTTTGCGGATCTGGCTGATCCGCGTTTAGAGACAGCCATCTGTGTATTCCATCAGCGCTTCTCCACCAATACCATGCCGCAGTGGCCCTTGGCGCAGCCTTTCCGCATGCTGGCTCACAATGGTGAGATCAACACGGTGGTGGGTAACCGTAATTGGTCGGTAGCCCGGACACCCAAGTTTCGCACGCCCCTGTTGCCTGATCTGCAAAGCGTCACACCGCTGGTGAATCGCACCGGCTCGGATTCATCCAGCCTCGATAACATGCTGGAAATTCTGATGTTAGGCGGGATGGAGTTGCATCGCGCTATCCGGATGCTGGTGCCGCCGGCCTGGCAGAACGTGGACCATATGGACCCGGATCTGCGCGCATTCTACGAATGCAACTCAATGCATATTGAGCCTTGGGATGGTCCGGCAGGTCTGGTTATTACGGATGGGCGTTATGCCGTTTGTACACTGGATCGGAATGGATTGCGTCCATCACGCTGGGTTATTACCAAAGATGACATCATCACTGTAGCGTCTGAAGTCGGGGTTTATTCTTATAAGCCTGAAGATGTTGTAGCCAAAGGCCGTCTCGGTCCAGGGCAGATCATGTCCATCGATACACTGAATGGGACGCTGCATCACACGGCCGATATTGATCAGCAACTTAAATCCAGCAAACCTTACAAGCAGTGGATGAAAGAGCGCGCATTGCGCATCCAGTCCACGCTGAATGCGGATGATAAAGAAAACGGCATCGACCGCATCCAGCTCAAGTCCTATATGAAGATGTTCCAGGTCTCCTTCGAGGAGCGCGACCAGTTGTTGCGTCCTCTCGCAGAAGGCGGTCAGGAAGCGGTGGGGTCGATGGGTGATGATACGCCTATGGCAGTCTTGTCCCGGCATCAGCGTTCAATCTACGATTATTTTCGTCAGCAGTTTGCCCAGGTAACCAATCCACCTATTGATCCGCTGCGTGAAGCAATTGTTATGTCATTGGAGACATGCCTGGGGCGTGAACTTTGTGTATATGAAGAGACCGCGGAACACGCGGATCGAGTAATCCTGTCATCGCCGGTACTGTCGCCCGCCAAATTCCGCGCGCTGCTTAATATCGACCGCCCGGGTTATGAAGCTGCAAAATTTGCGCTGCATTATGATCCAGCGCAGATGAACCTCCAGCAAGCCATTGCGAAGCTGTGTAAGGATGTGGAAGCGGCGGTTAAGTCGGGCAAAGTGCTCATGGTGTTGAGTGACAATGATCTGCAAAAAAATCTGCTGCCCATCCAGGCCTTATTGGCGGTGGGAGCGGTGCATCAGCATCTGACGAATGTGGGGCTGCGCTGCGATTCAAACATCATCGTTGAAACCGGAAGCGCGCGCGATCCTCATCAGGTTGCAGCGCTGATTGGTTACGGGGCGACGGCGGTTTATCCGTATCTGAGCTATCACGTCCTTAATGATTTGATCGAAACCGGTGAGCTGTTGACCGGCGTTGATGATGCCTACAAGAATTATCGTAAAGGCATTAATAAAGGTTTGATGAAGATCCTGTCCAAGATGGGAATCTCCACCATTACCTCTTATCGCGGTGCGCAGTTGTTTGAAGCGATAGGCTTGTCGGACGAGGTTGTTGAAACCTGTTTTGCCAGTACGCCTTCACGCATCAAAGGCGCGCGCTTTGAAGATCTTGAAGCGGATCAAAAAATCCTTGCGCAAAATGCATGGGTGGAGCGTAAACCGATTACCCAGGGTGGCTTGCTCAAGTACGTTCACGGTTCCGAGTACCATGCGTTCAACCCCGACGTTGTGCAGACGCTTCAAAAGGCTGTGCAAAGCGGTAACTATGCGTTGTGGCGCAACTATGCGGACATCGTTAACCAGCGGCCAGTGTCAATGTTGCGCGACCTGCTGGCATTGCGGGAAGACATTTGCACACCGATTCCTCTGAGCGAGGTGGAGCCGGTGGAAGCGATCATCAAGCGTTTCGACTCGGCGGGCATGTCACTGGGTGCGCTTTCACCCGAAGCTCATGAAGCGCTGGCTGAAGCCATGAACCGTTTGGGCGGACGCTCGAACAGTGGTGAGGGCGGTGAAGATCC
>CAYUVQ010000188.1:0-2845 GCA_964448175.1 uncultured Cellvibrionaceae bacterium
ACTGATAACTGATAACTGATAACTGATATAAAAATTTTGCGACAGGACTGCCCTATGCCCCACTTAATTTTTCTCCGCATTTTTTATTCGCGCTCACGCCTCCTGACAATTATCAGCGCGTGCCTGCTAACGCTTTCCTGTCAATCAATTAATCCCCCCCAGGCGACCACGGACTTCCGCCTGTGGTACGACCAGCCTGCAAAAGACTGGAACCACGCGCTACCTCTCGGCAATGGCCGTCTGGGTGCCATGGTGTTTGGTAATCCGGCGCAGGAACAATTGCAGCTGAACGAAGATACTGTCTGGGCCGGTGGCCCGAATAACAACGTCAACCCCGCTGCTGGCGAAGCGATGGAAGAAATTACCCAATTATTGTTTACGGGTCAGCATGAACAGGCACAACTGCTGGCGAACCGCACCATCAAATCCGCCAACAATGGTATGCCGTATCAGACTGTCGGTAACCTTACGCTGGATTTTGCAGGCCACGAAAACTTTACAGATTTTTATCGCGACCTTGATATCGCCACCGCGACGGCGCAGGTGCGTTACCGTCATGGAGACGTGACATTTACCCGCGAAGTATTTACCTCATTTACCGATCAGGTGGTGGTGATTCGATTGAGCGCCGATCGCACTGGTCAAATTTCTACGCGTCTGGGTTTTAACAGCCCGCAAAGCCATAAACTGCATGTCGAGGAGACACGTCTGCGCATCGAAGGTCAAGGAACTGCCCATGAAGGTGTTGAAGGCAAGGTGCGTTTTACTGCTCTGGTAGAACCGCAAATCAGCGGCGGACGCTTAACCAGAACACAGGATGGTCTTGTGATTGAAGCCGCTGACGAGGTCATTATTCGTGTGGCTATCGGCACCAATTTCAATCATTACGACGATGTCAGCGGTGACAGCCGCGCGCGCGCCGAAGATTATCTGCGACGCGCAACGGGCAAACCTTATCCCACCCTGCTCGCTGAGCATCAACAGTTTTATCAGAAATTTTTTAACCGCGTAACACTGGATCTCGGCACGACACCGGCAATAGAACAACCTACCGATCAACGCATCGCTAACTTCGCCCATCAACATGATCCACACCTGGCGATGCTGTATTTTCAGTTCGGTCGTTACTTATTGATTTCAAGTTCACAACCCGGCACCCAGCCGGCAAACCTGCAGGGCATCTGGAATCCGCACACCAATCCGCCGTGGGACAGTAAATACACCGTCAACATCAATGCCGAGATGAACTATTGGCCCGCTGAAGTCACGCAATTATCTGAGCTGCACCAACCCCTGTTTGACATGCTCGAAGATCTTTCCGTTACGGGACAGGAAAGCGCGAAAAAACTTTACGGCTCGCGCGGCTGGATGATGCATCACAATACCGACATCTGGCGTATTACCGGGCAGGTCGACGCACCTTTTTACGGCCAATGGCAGACTGGTGGCGCCTGGTTGAGTCAACACCTCTGGATGCATTATCTGTATACCGGCGATAAGGATTTCCTACAACGTTACTATCCCGTACTGCGCGGCGCCGCACAGTTTTTTGCCGACAGCCTGCGTGTTGAACCCAAGCATCAGTGGCTGGTCGTGGTGCCATCCAATTCCCCGGAAAATACTTACCTGCGCGAGGGCACGCCCACCTCAATCAGTGCCGGCACCACTATGGATAATCAGCTGGTTTTTGATTTATTTTCTGCTGTCATTGATGCAGCGGCCGTACTCAATATTGATGCGGATTTTGCGGCGGAGCTGCAACACAAACGGGATCAGTTACCGCCCATGCAGATCGGTCGCTTCGGTCAATTGCAGGAGTGGCTGGAAGATTGGGACGATCCGCAGGATCACCATCGACACGTCTCGCACTTATACGGATTATTTCCAAGCAATCAGATTTCTCCCTACCGCTCACCGGAGCTGTTTGAAGCGGCAAAGGTTTCTCTCGCGCATCGCGGCGATAAATCCACTGGCTGGTCCATGGGCTGGAAGATCAACTGGTGGGCGCGTTTTCTCGACGGCAATCGCGCTTATGAATTGTTGCAGGAGCAAATCAACCTTACTGAAGAAACACAAGCCACCACCGAAGAAGGCGGGACCTACGCAAATATGTTTGATGCGCACCCGCCCTTTCAAATTGACGGTAACTTTGGCGTAACGGCCGGCATGGCCGAGATGCTGGTACAAAGTCACGATGGTGTGATTCACCTGCTGCCCGCCCTGCCAGATGCCTGGCCCAACGGTGCCGTCACCGGTCTGGTGACACGCGGTGGTTTCGTGGTGGATATCGCCTGGAAGAATGGTGAGCTGACCCAGGTTAAACTGCATTCCCGTCTGGGTGGTGTTGCGCGTTTGCGTGTGCACAGCGCCTTAGCGCCCGATAAACGCCTGGTACGTTCAAGCGGAGAAAATCCCAATACCTTTTTTGCAGTACCTACCATCAAGACACCTCTGGTTGCGGAACAGCAGGCTGCCAAAAAGGTTTCTCTGCGCGAAAGCCAGACGTGGGATGTAGTGACCGAAGCAGGCAAGGATTATCAATTTTATAAAGCGCAGTAATCGTTTAAAAAAAAGCGCCGACTTTTGGGTCGGCGCTTAATTAAAAACAGATAGTTTAGTGAATGAAAAACTTAGTAATAAGTGATACCGGAAGAAGTACAGTTGCCTGATTTAAAGCCGATACAAATGGTTGTACCACTCTTCAGACGGCTGTTAGTGATGCGGGCCACACTGGTGGAGCTGTCAGTACGGAACACACCTTCCTTCATACCAGAGATATCACAACGGTCGAACGCCACATCAATCTTGTATGACGTTCCGCCATTCTGCCGCAGTGCTTTACCGG
>CAYUVQ010000189.1:0-2750 GCA_964448175.1 uncultured Cellvibrionaceae bacterium
TGCGAAAAGCCGGTATCCAGCCCGACAACCCCAACTGCACCTACCAGTTTTTCTGCAATGGTAGTAATGGACAACCGCTGTTGCGGGCGAGTGGCCGTTGGGCAGGCAGCAATGATGTGATCGGCTATTTCCCGTTCGCTGTCACTGCCCCAGATTATCTCCAGCTGGTATCCCTGATCCACCGCAATTTTTGCCAGCGATTGCCAATGCGCCGTGCTCCATAATTTAGTGGTCCAGCTGGTACCGATGATGAATACCAGTTTTCGCTGATCTTTTTGTACATGGGCGAAATATTGGTTAATACCAAAATTAAGCAGCGGTGGTAGTTGATAATTAAAAGTGCTCGCGAATAATTTTCGCGTTCTTTCAACGGCGTGTTGTTCTTTACTCACATTATGAGTGTGAGAATAAAATCGACTGCTAATTGATTCGCGCGCGGATTTATTATCGTAACCGTGAACTTCCCGAGCGATAGCGATACGACTGACCAATGCGCTTTTTAGCAAGCCTTGCGCATCAAGCACGTAATCATACTGTTCATTTTTTAAAGCCTTACGCCACTGACGAAACGCGCTCCAGCTGGACCAGCTTTTTTGTTTCATCCAGCGGCGCAAATCGATGGGAATGACCCGGCGGATGGCCGGATGCCAAGCGGCAATTTCAGTGAAGCCTTCTTCTACTACCCAGTCAATCACCACCTCGGGATATTGTTCCTTAAGGTCGGTGATGGCGGGAAACGTGTGAAAAATGTCGCCCATGGAAGACATTTTTATCAACAGAATTTTCATGCGGAGCCGCTGATGAAATTATTGATAGTTCTGATACGACTTTTCTTCAACCAATTCTGAACCAAAAGCCACATTGATATCTTTTTTAATTGCTGCACGTTTATCGTTGGTGAAATAAACCGCACGAGCCAATTCAATAAACTTTTCAGTGAAATCTTTGGCGCGTTCATAATCGCGAATATCGTCTTCGATTACCCACAATTGCTGATTGATAGTTTTAAGTGACGCTTTTAACGGTTCGAGTTTTTCCTTTCCAGCTTGGTCGAGCAGCTGGTCAACAGTGCTGTTGAGAACATCCAGTTCATGCTTGACGTTGGCCAGTTTGGCTGAATCCTTGATGTTAGCGGTCTTGATTTCGAGGATCGTGATCTTGTCGATGAGTTCGCCGAGGGAAATAGGTGCTTGAATCAACATGGTCTGGGTCTCTTTTAGCTGTTTTCACAGGGCGCTCATCTTAACAAAAGCCATCGCTTGTGTATCGTTTGTGTGAAATCCGGGATTTTGCCCGTTTGACGACGTAATCCGGTGAGGTAAGGCATGCGCGACACAAAGGCTCCTGACGCGCGCTGTCAATAGAGGGCGGTAGGCTGTGCGAGTAGACACAGCCATAAGGAGGTTCCCCATGTTTCAAGCATTTTCCGCCACCACATCAACCACAGCGAGGGAATTATGAGCAACGATAACCCCAGTATTATTTCTCATCTTTCTATAGGTACTAACGACTTCGCCCGTGCCAGGGCATTTTATGACGCCGTGCTGCCCAGCCTCGGGGTTGGTGTGGTGATGGAACACCCGGATGCGGTGGCTTATGGCAAGCAATATCCGGAGTTCTGGATTGGAGTACCGATAAATGGTAAGCCAGCAACCGTGGGTAACGGTTTTCACATTGGTTTTTTCGCTGGCAGCAAGCAGGAAGTTCATGCCTTTTACGATGCTGCAATCGCCGCGGGGGCCACCTGCGACGGTCCCCCGGGGCCGCGCCCTTTGTACGGCGATCCCTACTATGGCTGTTTTGTCCGTGATTTGGAGGGACACAAGATTGAGGCGGCGTATTGGGATCAGGAATTGAGTATGCAGCTTTACGGCCACTGACAGTCGGCTTTCGCTAACGGGATAACAGAGTCGCTGACAGGAGCCTCGTTATCCCGCATTCATAGCGTATAATGCCCGCCTTTTTCCCGTTTCATCCTATGAACAAACCCATGAACAAAAAAGGCGCACCATGACCGTTCGTACCCGTATTGCCCCATCTCCTACCGGCGACCCGCACGTCGGCACCGCTTACATTGCGCTCTTTAACCTGTGTTTTGCCCGTCAACACGGCGGCCAGTTTTTGCTGCGCATCGAAGACACCGACCAAACCCGCAGCACCCCCGAATCTGAACAAGCGATCCTGGACAGCCTGCGCTGGCTCGGCCTGGATTGGGACGAAGGCCCGGACGTCGGCGGCCCTCACGGCCCCTACCGCCAAAGCGAACGCATGAGCATGTATCGCCAATATGCGGAAGAACTGGTTGCCAAAGGCCACGCCTTCTATTGCTTCGCCACCGCCGAAGAGCTGGACGAGATGCGCCGCGAACAACAAGCGCGCGGCGAAACCCCCAAATACGACGGCCGTGGCTTGCTGCTGTCCGACGAAGAAGTGCAACGCCGCCTGGCCGCAGGCGAACCCTACGTGATCCGCATGAAAATCCCGGAAGAGGGCGTCTGCGTTATCGACGACATGCTGCGCGGCAAGATCGAGATCGACTGGTCGCAAGTGGACATGCAAGTACTGCTCAAAGGCGACGGCATGCCCACCTACCACCTGGCCAACGTGGTCGACGACCACCTGATGGAAATTACCCACGTCATTCGCGGCGAAGAGTGGATCAACTCCGCGCCCAAGCACCTGAAGTTGTACGAATACTTCGGCTGGCAAGCGCCGGTACTGTGCCACTTGCCGCTGCTGCGCAACCCGGA
>CAYUVQ010000190.1:0-2738 GCA_964448175.1 uncultured Cellvibrionaceae bacterium
GTGGTTTTATCGATCAGATCAGACAGACGAGGTTTGTGGTGGTCGGCCGCGAGTGAGGCATCAATCTCGCGCATCTTGATGTCGCCTTCGATGGTGCCATAGAGTTTGTTCAGTACGGCCTGTGCGCGCGCTTTCTGGCCCGAGGCAACGAGGAAGCGCGGGCTTTCCGGAATGGCCAGCAATGCCAGAAGGAAGATGGTTGCAGGTACCAGTTCGACCCAGAACATCCAGCGCCAGGTCTCATAACCCAGCCAGAAAATACTTAAAGAAGAACCCGCGACTTCTGCGAGGAAGTAGTTGCTCACGAATGCGGCGGTCAGGCCGGTGATGATGGCGATTTGCTGCACCGAGCTGAGCTTGCCGCGATAGCGCGCCAGCGCCACTTCGCTGATATACGCCGGGCACATCACGCTGGCTGCGCCCACGGCAAGGCCGCCCAGCACGCGATAAATAATAAATTCCGGTGATGAGGTCGCGATTCCCGAACCCCAGGCAGAGATGATAAACAGCACCGCTGCGACGATCAGCACGGCACGACGGCCAAATCGATCCGCCAGCGTGCCGGCGAAGAACGCACCAACAGCACAGCCCAACAACATTGAAGACACACTGAAGCCGGTCCCCATTGAATCGGAATTAAAAGCAGTTTGTAATCCGTCGACAGTGCCGTTAATTACGCCGCTGTCGAAACCAAAAAGAAATCCACCGATAGTGGCGATACAACTGATCAGAACAATAAAGGAGCTATTGGCCTTATCGGGGGTTGATGACTCATTCATGGTGATACCTGATTATTGAAATTATTCGAACATCTAAAAAATTCATCTTAGCTCAATATGGTTTTCGTGACTATATGAGCGGTTCGTTAAGCGAAAGGTATAAAAACGCCCTCGAAGCGAGGGCGTTAGGCAACTGGTTGTGCTTAGATTTCGAAGGCAAAACCCATCTCGGATAGCTTTCGGTATGCCTCATTGTCAAAGCGATACAGATTGGCTGCGCGATGAGGAACGCCTTGCTGTTTTTCATTGCATGGCGTCAACAGGTTCATCTTCATAATCTTGCGGCGGAAGTTGGGCTTATCCAGCTTCACGTTCAGGATGGCCTCGTACAGCGATTGCAGTTGCAGCAGTGTGAACTTCTCGGGCAGCAGGTTAAATCCGATCGGTTTATGACACACTTGATGACGCAGGAACTTGATGCCGTGATTCACAATTTCCGCATGGTCATAAATTAAAGCCGGTAGATTGTTCACGCTGAACCAGCGCGCATAAGAGGTGCTCTGGCTTTCAATCATCGGATAATCTTCCGCACTGACCAGTGCATAGTAAGCGATGGTTACCACGCGATCGTTAGGAAAGCGGTCTACCCGACCGAAGGCTTTCAGTTGCTCAAGGTACAGCTCTTTAACACCAGTCAACTCCTCCAGTAGACGCGATGCAGCATCACGCAGGTTTTCATCATAGCGAATCCAGCCCCCGGGCAATGCCCATTTATCCTTGTGCGTGGGGTCGTGGTGTTTGATGAGCAGGATTTTGAGTTGGTCCTGGTCAAGACCGAAAATCAGGTTATCAATAGACAGTGCCTGGATGACATTCTGTGGCGAGTGTAATGGTTCAACATGACTATGTTTGGGGGCCGATGGAATGTGGCGGGTGGGCACGATGAAAAATCCTCATTGATGGTATAGCGACGCACAGCGCCGCATGTCTCGCCGATTTCTGATCCGGTACTACAGCTCGTGCCGATACGGGCTACCAGAAAAATCTTTCCGCATTGTATAAGGCTGCCACCCAATGGTCGAGCGCCAATATCGTGGTGTTCCGCTCATTTATTGATCGGTAAAATGAGAGAAACTGTACTATATTATTCTTGTGGTCAGTCGGACAATAAGATATGATCCGCATCACTTGCGGTTAATGGACGGGTGATGCAATGCTGCCCGCCTCAATTAATAAGGTGGGTGAACCTGTTGCCCATATTCTGTTGTCTACTGCAAACAAACTCACTAAGCGTCTACTCAAGAGAATAAGCATGCTGTTTTTAGGTATTGATGTAGGTAGCTCCTCCGTTAAGTTGTCAGTACTTGATGGACAGAGCGGCAAAAGCCTCGGTTCAGTGACTCATCCTGAAACCGAATTGACTATCCAGAGTCCGCGAGCCGGTTGGGCCGAACAGGACCCAGCCGTGTGGTGGGACTGTGTCAAACAAGGCTGCCGCCGTCTGTTTGCTGACGAGCGGATTGATCCTTCACGCATTGCCGCCATCGGCATCGCTTATCAAATGCACGGCCTGGTCCTGGTTGATGCACAGCAACAAGTATTGCGCCCGGCGATTATCTGGTGTGACAGCCGTGCTGTTGCCAGCGGCAATCAGGCATTGCAGGAACTTGGTCAGAGCTATTGCTTTGATCACCTGTTGAACTCGCCCGGTAACTTCACCGCAGCCAAGTTGCGCTGGGTGCAGGAGAACGAGCCGGAAATCTTTGCCCGTGTGCATAAGATGATGTTGCCCGGTGATTACATCGCGATGAAACTCACCGGCGAGACCACCACCACGGCATCCGGTTTGTCCGAAGGCACCCTCTGGGATTTTCAGAATAAAGCGATAGCTACAAAATTGCTGGAGCACTGGCAGATTTCCTCTGATGTTATTCCGCAGCTGGTTCCCAGTTTTGGTGAGCAGGGAGTGGTTACTGCGTCGGCGGCGGAAGAGCTGGGCATTAAGGTCGGCACCCGCGT
>CAYUVQ010000191.1:0-2728 GCA_964448175.1 uncultured Cellvibrionaceae bacterium
GGCTGGCATTTGTTGCGTGGATTTTATGGTTGCTGTTCGCGTTTTTATTGCTGGTGGTGTATGGCTACACGTTTAACATCATTACCAATCTCGTCGCCGCACCTTTCTATGGATTTCTGGCCGAAAAAATCGAGCAGGTGCTGACCGGCAAGGAACCCAGGTCAGAAAGCTTATCGGCGTTGATTCCACGGACGCTGGCGAGAGAACTAACCAAGCTCTGGTATTTTGTAAGCCGGGGATGTCTGGTGTTTCTGGGTCTGCTGGTGCTGTGGTTCATTCCTGGAGTTAACCTTCTTGCCGCATTGATCAGCGTGGTGTGGACGGCCTGGTGTATGTCAGTGCAATATATTGATTACCCCGCGGACAACCACCAGCTTGAATTCCGTGAGATGCGCCGTCGGTTAAATGCAGAATCACTGACCAGTTATACCTTTGGCGGGCTGGTGATGGCCGGCAGTATGATTCCACTGGTCAACATCTTCATGATGCCGATTGCCGTGGCCGGCGCGACGATTTATTGGGTGGAGGAGCTATCCATCAAAGAAATCGGTTCCACAAAAGAAATCAGTTCCACCACGGACATCATTCGGTAACTTCCTCGTCATCCCCCACCACCATTCCACCACTGGATTCTTTGGCCAGTTGTAAAAAACGCGTAGCCTGGTTCACCTGCTCATCCATATTCCCGCTCGCCTGATTAGTGACACCAGCGCTGAAGTTGCAGGAGAAAGATTGATTCTGAATCACCACCGATTCCGTGGCGACCAGCTGACGCACCTTGCTGATCAAGGCTACCGCCTTATCGTTGTCCAGCCCCGGCAGCAGCACAAAAAATTCATCGCCGCCAGCACGACACAATAAAAACCGGCCCAGCATTTGTTGCAGGAGCGTGGCTACATGCTGCAAAACCCGATCGCCGCCCTGATTACCAAAGCGCTGGTTGATCTGCGCGAAATCATCGATGTTGAGCACCGCGAGCGCTAACGGTGTCGATTTCTCCCGCGCCTGGTTTGCGAGTTCCCGCCCGTGCTGAAAGAAATAACTGCGGTGATACAACGCGGTTAAAGGATCGCGGTTTGCCTGGTAATCGAGCAGTTCAACCTGTTCGAGCAATTCAAGATTGTGAATCACCCGACAATAAAACTCTTCAGGATGGAAAGGTTTACGCAGGAAGTCGTTGGCGCCGTGCTTGATAAATTTCGCCGACAGGGCCTCGGTGCTTTCGCCGGAAACCCCGATCATGATCAGATCGGTCTTGTCGTATTTGTAGCGCAGGTTTTTAACCAGCTCGAAACCGTCCATACGCGGCATATTGTAGTCAGTGATGAGCAGCTTGATGTCGGGATGATCCAGCAGCACTTTAATGGCTTCTACACCGTCCACTGCTTCCAGTACCTGGAATAAATGGCGGCGGAAGAGATTGGCCACGTACTTGCGTGACATATCGGAATCATCAACAACCAGTACTTTAATCTGCTGGTTTTTTTCCAGCCGCTGAAACAGGCCAACCGCCTTGCTGTAGGCATAGCGGCCCTCTTTAGTGACGTAGTCAACGATACCTTTGCTGAACAATTGCTCGCGGCGCTGCTCGTCATAACTGCCGGTCAACACAATGGTGGGAATTTTGTTGCTCAGAGTCAGATCCACTACTTCGCCATTCGGTGCGTCAGGCAGATTGAGATCGACCAGCGCCGCAAAAAAGTCATTGCCGGGCATTTCGCACAGGATCTTTGCCTGCGCGAAACTGGCCGCGTAAGACGCTTCATAGGGCAAGGTGTTCTGAATCAGGTGACGCAATACCCGCATCACCATCTCGCTGTCCTCAACAATCAGGATCTTTTTCATTGCTTGTTACTCGCTTATCACCTCTGGTGAGTGTAGTCGAGCTTTGACACATGTCGAATTTAACGCCAAACAAAACCCGCGATGTGGGTATCGTAAAACGTCCCGCTGAAGACCTTCTGCGCCGGCACGTTGTCGGGCGCGGTCGCCCCGAAACAAACGTACAGCGGCAAAAGGTGCTCTTCGCGGGGGTGGGCGAAACGCCCGTGAGGCGCGGTTTGCCAGTCGATGAGACGTGCTTGACGCTCGGCACGGGACAAGTCTTCCGTCAAGGTCTCGCTCAGCCAGTCATCAAAACTCTCACTGCGTGGCGGCGTATCCGGGTGCGGTGAAAAGAAGGCCCGCATGTTGTGGAATGACATCCCTGAGCCGAGAATCAATACCCCCTGTTCCCGCAGTGCCGCGACGGCCTCGCCCAGGTTGATCTGCACCAGCGGGTCCATTGAGCGCACCAGGGACAGCTGCACTACCGGTACCGTTGCTGCAGGATACATCAACATCAGCGGCACAAAAGTGCCATGGTCAAAACCGCGCTGGTCGTCGAGGCGGGCCGGGATATTGCGCGCGCTCAACAGGTCCGCGACTTGCTGCGCGAGTTGCGGATCGCCCGGTGCCGGATATTGGAATTCGTAGCTTTCCGGCGGAAAGCCGTTGTAGTCGTAGATCATCGAAGGCGCCGCGGCGCTGGAGACGGTGGCGATATCCTCTTCCCAATGCGCACTGATCACCAGAATCGCACGGGGCGCCGGCAAGGTCTGGCCTAGCTCTTTCAGGAAGGCGGTAAGCTCGCGGTGACCCGGGTCGCCCAGCAACGGCATAGGACCGCCACCATGAGGAACAAACACAACGGGCATGAGTGATGGATGGGACATAGATTCTCCTCCAA
>CAYUVQ010000192.1:0-2711 GCA_964448175.1 uncultured Cellvibrionaceae bacterium
TGCGCGCGCTGCGCAATGCGTCCCGCAAAGGATTGGAAGTGTTGTTGATCATGCAAGGCCAGCCGGACATGCCCTGGGTAAGTGCCTGCAGTCGCGCGCTTTACAATTATTTGTTAAAGGAAGGCGTGACCATTTTGGAATACTGCGAGCGACCTTTTCACGGCAAGGTAGCATTAGTCGATGACGAATGGGTGACGATTGGCTCAAGTAATCTGGACCCGCTCAGCCTTGCAATGAATCTTGAAGCCAATGTTTTTATTCAAGACAAAGCCTTTAACGCGCAGCTTTATACCCACCTGAAAGATTTGTCTTCCCGCACCTGTAAACCCATCAGCCTCGAACGGATCATGCGTGGTTACTGGTGGCGGCTGCCGTTTGTCTTCGTTTGCTTTCACTTCGCGCGCTACTTTCCCGCCATCGCCGGTTGGCTGCCGGCACACACGCCGGTACTCGAGCCGCTTAAACCGGAAGAACTGCTGGATGACAGTGATACTAAACCCCCCACCTGTGAACAGGAAAAAACGGTATGAGTACATCAGGTTCAGCCACCGCAAAAAACGACTCATCTGCGGCTGCACAACAGAAACAGGAAAAACCCTGGTGGACCTGGACCAAGCGCGGCCTGACACTGCTGTTATTCGTGGTTGTCTTTGGCCTGTTGTATAACTTGATTAAAAATCTGGAATGGCAGGAAGTTAAGGACGCGATAACCGGCTATAAAACCTCAACCCTTTTGCTCGGCGCTGCTATCGCGCTGACCAGTTACCTCTTGTTCAGCTGCTTTGACTTACTCGCCCGCCATTACACGCAACATAAATTACCCGCCCGCCAGATATTGCCGCTCGCGTTTGTCTGTTATGCCTTCAATTTAAATCTCAGCGCCTGGGTCGGCAGCCTCGCGGTACGGTATCGGCTTTATTCCCGATTAGGCTTGAACGTGGGCACCATCACCAAAATTTTTACCATTAATGTTGTCACCAACTGGCTCGGCTATATCATTCTTCTGGGCATTATTTTTTCAGCGCGTCTGCTTAATCTGCCGGAGGAGTGGCACCTGGGAGCCACCGCCCTGCAGATTACCGGTGTGGTTCTGCTGCTGGTCGCCATTATTTATATCCTCGCCTGCCGCTTTTCAAAACGCCGTACCTGGAAAATCCGCGAGCATGAAATCACGTTACCCACGTGGAAATTTGCGTTGCTCCAAGCCACCATGGGCGCCGCCAACTGGATGCTGATGGCGCTACTGATTTATGTCCTCCTACCCGACGAAGCCTTCTATCCCACCATCCTCGGTATCCTGCTGATCTGCAGCATCGCCGGCATCGTCACCCACATCCCCGCCGGCCTCGGCGTATTGGAAACCATTTTCCTCACCATGCTCCAGCATCAATTCAACAAAAGCGAAATCATCGCCGCCCTGCTGGGTTATCGCGCACTGTATTTTTTATTACCCTTGAGCATCGCGTGTGTGGCTTACCTGGTGATGGAAAAGCGGGCGAAGGCGATGCGGGGGAGTAACGAGGAAGTGGGAACTAACCCATAAGTTTTAATTAGACTATTTTACCTACCAAAAATTACCCTTCTTCCAGCGGAGTAAATGACGGATCGCACGACAGATCGCAGGGAAGCTCATGCCGCTCATTAATTTGCTTACTGGCCTCAAGAGTAGTTAAACTCCTTCCCAAGATTTGCTTAGATATCTCGATCAAAGGACCATGATTATGTTATTGAGAAATTCCGTTGGGCACAAAGGGGTTAACAACAAGCTTGACGTTAATTTGATTCAAGAGGCCTTGAATAGGGTAACGCGTATCCCTTATGCGTTGTTAGCGGTGGATGGCATAAGCGGTCCAGCAACAATAGCTGCCATTAAACGTTTCCAACGGGATGTGCTGAAATTTAATAATGTAGATGGTCGTATAGATGTCGGCGGCAAGACGTGGAGCGCGCTGAAAGAATACTTGATCGACTCTCCAAATAAAAAGACCGCAATGTTTTTTTTATTCCCCACCCCCCGTCCCGAAGATGCAAAGAAGCCAGTGGTTATCACACGCAAGAAAATTGCCTGGGGCGCCAAAGTGTCGGGAGCTTTCAGAGAGAAAGTAATTCAAATCTGTGATTTTTTGGATATAGCGCCTGATTATTTGATGTCCTGTATGGCATTCGAAACGGGTGAGACTTTTAGCCCTGGCATTAAAAACGCGGCGGGAAGTGGTGCAACAGGACTTATTCAATTCATGCCATCAACAGCTAAAGGATTAGGCACATCAACAGAGAAGCTCGCAAAAATGACGGCGATTGACCAACTTGATTATGTCAAGAAGTACTTCACACCTTATCGAAACAAGTTAAAAAAATTGGAAGATGTCTATATGGCAATTTTATATCCCGCCGCAGTAGGTAAACCCCTTACACATATTCTGTTTCGTGAAGGTAAGAAAACCTATAGTCAAAACAAAGGGTTTGATGCAAATCGCGATGGGAATATAACTTTAAAAGAGATTTCAGTGAAAGTTCGCCAAAAGTATGAGAAGGGTTTGGGCAAGGGGTATTTAGGATGATAGCCATGAAGAAAATTTACGTTCTTGTTCTAATTCTTTCTTCGATTACTTCGCTCTCTGCCTGCGCTGATCATTCTGCCTGGCAGGGTACGTACAATTATGAAGCCGCGCTGGGTGAAAACGTTGCGGAGGATGCCATCCTCATCAATT
>CAYUVQ010000193.1:0-2662 GCA_964448175.1 uncultured Cellvibrionaceae bacterium
TCTTCATCCAGCAAGGCAATAGCTGGAATATTCGGTGCGGCATAACCTAATTCTTCAATCGCCGCTTTACCGCTCTCGGCCCGCAACATAAAGTCGATAAATTTATGCGCGTTAGCAACGTTGGCCGCACCTTTGGGAATGACAAAGCTGTCGACCCACAACACGGCGCCCTCTTCCGGATAAATGTAAGCGAGGTTAGGCAGTTCTTCCAATGCCATATAGGCTTCACCGTTCCAGATCGCACCAATGCTGACTTCGCCTTTAATCAAAGGCGACTTCGGCGAGTCGGAGTTGATCATCTTGATGCTCGGCCACAGCGCTTTCAACTTCTCATACGCTGCACGAATTTCTTCTTCGTTGGTGGAGTTGTTTTCGAAGCCCGCGACGCGCAAACCGACATAAAAGTTATCGCGTACATCATCCATGATCATCAGCTTGCCGGCATACTCCGGCTTCCACAAATCGGCCCACTTGGTAATCTGGTTTGCGTCCACGTCATCCGTATTAACCGCGATAGATGTGCTGCCCCACAGGTAGGGGATACTGTAACTGTTGTCCGGATCGTATGGTTTGTTCAGCAACGACGGATCGAGATTGTTGTAGTTGTTAAGCAATTCTTTGTTGATCGGTTGGATCAATCCTTCCTTCCGCATCTTCTCAACATAAAAGGTAGAAGGCACAGCGATGTCGTAACCTTTGCCATCCAGCAATTTCAGCTTAGAGTACATTGCCTCGTTACTTTCGTAGGTCGCGTATTCCACCTGAATGCCGGTTTCTTTGGTGAACGCGCGCAATACATCTTCCGGAATGTATTCAGTCCAGTTGTAAATCACAACTTTTTCGTTGGTGCCGGATGCTGATGCGGCAGCCGTTTCATCGGTGCCGGATTTATCGCTACAACCACCGAGTATCCAGGCGATGGCAATGGCGAATGCCCACATTTTTTTCATCTTAGCGTTCCTCACGTAAAAGAAGTTGGGAAATGATAACCAGTACCAGAGACACAACCAGCAGGAGTGTCGAAATGGCGTTTACCTCCGGTGACACACCGACGCGCACCATGGAATATACCTTGAGCGGCAGAATCTCATAACCGGGCCCGGTGACAAATGCACTCACAATAACGTCGTCCAATGACAGCGTGAAGCTTAAGAGCCATCCGGACGCCACGGCAGGAACCGCCAGCGGTAAAATAATTTTCCAGAATATTCGGCTTTCTGATGCGCCGAGATCGCGCGCGGCTTCAAGCATCTTGACATCAAAGCCGCGCAAACGCGAATACACAGCGATAATCACAAACGGTAAACAGAAAGTGATATGCGCTAACAACAACGAAATAAAACCAAGTTCAATACCGATGGCGATAAAAATAATCAGCAATGAAATCGCCATCACAATGTCCGGCGTCAACATGCTGATAAAGACCATCGATGACAGCGCCGCTTTACCGCGAAACTGATAACGATAAAGCGCAACCGCACCCAGTGTGCCGATAACTGTCGCCACCGTGGCCGCCACCACCGCAATGGTTAACGAATGGGTCGCAGCCGTCATCAGGCTATCGTTCGCCAGCAAACGTTCGTACCATTTCAGCGTAAAACCCTGCCAGCTGGTGCCGTAACGTGAACCGTTGAACGAGTTGACGACCAGCACGCCGATCGGCAAGTAGATGAAAAACAGAATCAGGCTCAGGAAGCCCAATCTAAAAATCCGAGTCATTGATGCCTCCCTGACGGCTGACAAATTTTGCTGCACGGAAATACAACCACAGCATGAAGCCGAGCAAGACAATCAACAACACGCTCAACGCCGAGCCGAACGGCCAGTCGCGCGTGTTGAGGAATTGGGTTTTAATCACATTGCCGAGCAGCAGATTTTTTCCACCGAGCAAATCAGAGATGTAGAACATACCCATCGCCGGCAATAACACCATCAAACAACCCGCCACAATACCGGGTAAGGTTAAGGGTACTGTGATGCGCCAGAAGCGACTGAACGCACCGGCGCCGAGATCTTTGGCTGCATGCAGTAACCGCACATCAACTTTTTCCAGTGCGGAAAATAACGGCAGCACCATAAAAGGCAACAGGATGTAACTCAGGCCGAGGACCACCGCGAACTTGGTGTACAACAGCTGCAGCGGTTTCTCGATCAATCCCAATCCCAGCAGCAGATTGTTGATCAATCCTTTATTGCCAAGAATAAATTGCAGCGCGTAGGTCCGCACCAGAGAGTTCGTCCAGAACGGCAGGATCACCAGAAATAACAGAATCGGCTGCCAGCGCTTCGGCAGTTGCGCAATACACATCGCAAAGGGATAGCCAATCAACAGACAGACGATCATCGCCAGCAACGACATGCCCAGCGAATCCACCAGTACCTGCAGATAAAGTACGTCCATGGTGCGAACGTAGTTCTCCACATTAATGGGCAGTGCAATCGTGTCGACCGTATCACGGGTCAGAAAGCTGGTGATTAGCACCAGCACGTTCGGCATGAACACAAACAGTGCCAGCCAGACGGTGATAAGGCCAATGGCCCAGAAGCGAAATTGACTAATGTGATGCTTCATAGGGCAACACCACTTCCCAACCCGGCACCCACTTTACGGCGACGCTTTGGTTCAGACTGTAATCAAAGGACGGATCGTCCTCGTCGAAAA
>CAYUVQ010000194.1:0-2655 GCA_964448175.1 uncultured Cellvibrionaceae bacterium
TTGGGAAAGTCAGCACTGATGAATATGTTCGCTCCAAAAGCGGTCCTTCGCGAAGTACAAAATAACGCATAAATTTTGCAAAATATTCATCTCAAATTTCCGTCTGCTCAGAAATCTCTAGTGCGTCGTCTACGTCAATACCCAAATAGCGCACCGTACTTTCCAATTTGGTATGCCCTAACAAAATTTGCACGGCGCGTAGATTTTTGGTGCGTTTGTAAATAAGCGATGCCTTGGTGCGACGCAGGGAGTGCGTACCATACGCAGATGCATCCAAACCTATATCGCTAATCCATTGATGTACTATTCGTGCATATTGTCGCGTCGTGATATGCGGGGAATTCTGGACACGGCTAGGGAAGAGATAATTGTCACTGCGCAGGTTGGCTTTGGTTAGCCAGGATTCAATTGCCAGTCGTGTTAGCGGCGTGATTTCAAACTGCACTGGCTGATGAGTTTTCTGCTGCATGACGGTAGCGCGGTGCAAGAGTTGAGTTCCATGGCAGATGTCGCGGACTTTCAACTTAACCAGGTCACAGGCTCGAAGCTTGCTATCAATAGCAAGGTTAAACATCGCCAGTTCACGGATTCGATGAGTGAGCTGCAAGCGCACGCGGATTGCCCATACCTCGCTCACTTTTAGCGGCGCTTTTTGACCGATAAGTTTTCCTTTATTCCAGGGTTCTTTGAGTAAGTGTTTATCAATGTTGGATGTAAACATAATGAGATACCTCCTGAGATGAGGGGCTTCTATTATGCGCCTGTGTCACGGAGGTGGTCTGGCTGGACTTCGTTGATGCATTAGATCTGGTGCCGACAAGTCTACCCATACTTGTCATCATATTCGTTTATCCGTATATTTGCATTTCCATATGTACAGGATTGAACCATCATGTCCTACAAAATCCCCGTTCTCTTTGTTTGCACCGGAAATTCCGCCCGCTCCCAGATCGCAGAGGCTTTGCTTCGCCATACGGATAGCCAGAACTTTGAAGTGGCCAGTGCCGGGACCAATCCCAAACCGATCAATCCCAAGGCGTTAGATGTACTGGAAAAGGCCGGGGTTTCGACCGAGGGGCTTTACAGTAAATCGCTGGAGACGCTTGCTGATCGACGCTTCGATGTCGTGATTACCCTGTGCGACAAGGCCGCGCAAGAGTGTCAATTGCTGGCAAATCCTGCTGAGGTGTTGGCCTGGAATTTTGAAGATCCCTCTGCAAGCAGCGACCCCAAAGCCTTTGAGCATACGCTGCAAGCGATTCACGAACGCATCAAGTTGTTCGTACTGGTAAAAACTAAACGGAACTAAGTTATGCCCTTGACCCCGGATCAATTCAGTAAATGCCTTGCGGATGAAACCCGTGCCCGGATCGCCTTGCTGGTCGCGGGTGAGAAAGAGCTTTGTGTGTGCGAGCTTACCTGCGCGCTTGATGAAATCCAGCCCAAAATCTCCCGCCATTTGGCGCAACTGCGCACCGGTGGTGTGTTGGCAGATCGCCGTCAAGGTCAATGGGTTTATTACCGCTTACACCCGGATCTCCCGACTTGGGCGGTCAAGACCTTGAAGCTGATGCGCGAGGCACACAGTGACTGGCTCGCTCCCAATGTGAGCCGCTTATGTGGCATGGAAGATCGTCCCCAGCGTTGCTGCTAACTCCGTTCCCAGACCGGTATTCCCGAGGCGTTCCCATGAAAATTTTATTCCTCTGCACCCACAACAGTTGCCGCAGCATTCTCAGTGAAGCGCTGTTTAACCATATGGCACCTAAAGGCTGTACGGCCTACAGCGCAGGCAGTTTCCCCAGTGGTGAAGTTAACCCTCTGACACTTGAGGCGCTGGTACGCGCCGGGGTATCCACAGCTGGCTTGCGCAGCAAATCATCCGATGAATTCGAAGATTTGGAACCGGACATCGTGATTACCGTGTGCGACAAAGCCGCCGGTGAAGCCTGCCCACTGTATCTCGGGCGTGCGGTACGCGCGCACTGGGGGCTGAATGATCCCTCCGAGCTTGCACGAGGTGATGCTGCACTCAATGCCGACCAGGTTGCCACTGCTTTTGACGAGTGCGTGGCAATCATCCGGCAGCGGATCGATACGATGTTGGCCTTACCGCTGGAGGTGCTTGCCCTTAATCGGGATCAACTCCAAGCCGCGTTAAATGGCATCGGTGAGTTGTAATTTTTCGATGCGACAGTAACCCCCTGACTTCTGCTGTGGTGAATTGATGATGACTGATTTGACGCTACCCAATCTCAATACGGATTTGATGGATATTCCCGAGTCCCTGTCTTCCGGGCAGGAAAAGATGTCCACCCACAAACCGCGCATTTTGTTGCTCTACGGCTCTAACCGCCCACGCTCCTTTAGCCGTTTGTTGGTGGAAGAAGCTGAGCGTCTGTTGCAGCACCTGGGCGCGGAAACGCGAGTATTTAATCCCAGTGGATTGCCATTGCCCGACGATGCACCGGATAACCATCCCAAGGTGCAGGAGTTGCGCGAGTTGGTGCTGTGGTCGGAAGGACAAGTCTGGTGCTCACCCGAGCGTCACGGTGCAATGAGTGGCGTATTTAAAGCGCAAATTGATTGGATTCCGTTAACCATGGGCGCTGTTCGCCCCACACAAGGGAAAACACTCGCCGTCATGCAAGTCTG
>CAYUVQ010000195.1:0-2646 GCA_964448175.1 uncultured Cellvibrionaceae bacterium
GCGGCAGCGGCAGTTGTGAGTATGTGGTTACCAACCAATGGGGTGACGGCTTTACTGGTGCCATCCGCATCACCAATAACGGCAGCTCGCCCATCAGCGGGTGGAATGTAAGCTGGAGTTACAGTGATGATTCACGGATCACCAACAGCTGGAATGCCAACCTGTCCGGCAGCAATCCCTACAGCGCCAGTAACCTGGGCTGGAATGGTACTTTGCAACCTGGTCAGACCGCTGAGTTTGGTTTCCAGGGCACCAAAGGTGGCAGCACCGCAGCAATACCAGCAGTAACTGGGACACCCTGTAATTAAGGGTTTACTGCGCGGCAATAACAGGCAAGTCCCTCTTCGCGCTTCGGCAATTGCCGGAGCGCGAAGATTATTTCCGGCTATGCCCGCACCTTCTCGCCACATATTCTGTTTATGGAGGCCCTTCATGTATCTTCCTCGATGGATGCTTTACCAGCTTATGCGGTCTCGGTGGACTCGCTATCTGAAGCTGGCTTTCTTTCCGATAATGGCTTGCGTATTGCTCGCCGGTCACGCCAGCGGCCAGACGTTAGGGAATCACGCACGGGACGAGGTAATCATCGATTTTTTTAATACCCCGCACTCACAAACCTCGGACAAAACTGCTAGTGCT
Organism: uncultured Cellvibrionaceae bacterium; assembly: GCA_964448175.1. Lineage (GTDB taxonomy): Bacteria > Pseudomonadota > Gammaproteobacteria > Pseudomonadales > Cellvibrionaceae > Cellvibrio. The sequence goes on from CAYUVQ010000195.1 coordinate 640, forward strand.
TGATAAACAATTGAAGGACTTTAATTAACAGGAGAAAATTATGCTTTCACTTAAAAGTTTCCCGGTTTATCTCGCAGGACTCCTGCTCGCTGGCCTGCTCTCTGCCTCAACCTTCGCGCAATCGAATTGTGAGTATCGAATTACCAGCGAATGGAACAGCGGTTATATCGCAAACATCCGTATCAATAATAGCGGCGTCACACCGATCAATAACTGGAGTGTAAGGTGGATTTACCAAAACAACATAGTTACCAATCTATGGAACGCACAATTCTCCGGCAATAATCCTTATACCGCAGCGTCACTATCCTGGAACAACAATATTGCGCCCGGCGGGTACGTGGAATTCGGCTTTCAAGTGAATAAAAATAATGGTGCCGCAGAAGTGCCCTTTATCAATGGAGCGGTTTGTGGCAACAGTGGAATAGCAAGCTCCAACCCTTCCTCAAGCAACACCGTCAGCAGCATTGGATTTTCGAGCAGCTTAGGATCTTGTCCATTCACGGGCCACGAATGCCAGGACATCAATGGATCCTGGATGTACATTTGTGCAGGAGGTTGCACGTCTCAAGGCAACGTTTCTTGCAGACCCATATCCGAATGTCGATTTAATTACAGTTCGTCTGCTTCAAGTACGATCAGTTCATCTTTTTCCAGCGCCAGCAGTAATAACCCTTCCACCTGTCCCTTTACTGGGCACGAGTGTATTTATAACGGTCTCTGGGAGTACATTTGTGCCCCTGGCTGTAACCGTCACGGCCATTGGAATTGTATTCAAATCCGCCTGTGTGGAACTTATTCAACCAGTTCAGCTACCAGTTCCCTCTCTTCGATCAGTGCAAGCAGCAGTTCATGGATAAGCACAAGCTCTTCATTCAGTTCTGTTAATAGCAGTTCAGCAAGTAGCAGCGCTAATGTCCAGCTAAAAGTCCTCGCCGATTTTCCAGTAGGAGTGGCTGTATCAGCAGGTAACGAATCCAACACCATTTTCGGCTCATCCTCATCAGCTACCGTTCGACGCTTGCGCATTGAACAGCATTTTGACCAAATAACTCCCGGCAACATTATGAAGATGAGCTATCTGCATCCTGGGGAAAATACTTATACTTTTGAACACGCCGATCAATTGGTGAATTACGCCTTGTCGAACAACCTCAGTGTTCACGGTCACACACTCGTATGGCACTCCGACTACCAGATTCCTGAGTGGATGAAAAATTATAGCGGTGACTACTCTTCCATGCTGCAAGGGCACGTGCAAACCATTGTGAATTATTACGCGGGTCGCGTAGTGAGCTGGGATGTAGTAAACGAAGCATTTGCCGATGATGGCGACAGCGATGCAATCAATGGTTATCGGAACTCTCTGTGGTATCAAAAAATCGGGCCGGCTTATATTGAGCAGGCTTTTATCGCTGCCGATGCGGCTGATCCTGCTGCCGATCTGTATTACAACGACTACAACATCGAAGGCGGCCAGCAAAAATTTGATTACGTGCTGGCGATGGTAGATGACTTTAAGGCGCGCGGCATTCCGATTGATGGAATCGGTTTCCAGATGCATATCAACATTGAATGGCCCAGCGAAACACAAATTAAAAATGCGTTTCAGCAAATCGTGAACCGTGGTCTTAAAGTCAAGGTTACTGAGCTGGATATTCCGGTGAACACTTACGCAAACCCGGATAAGTATTTGACGTTCACCAACGAAGCCGCCCAGCGCCAAAAAGATAAATACCGTGAAGTGGTTGCCGCCTATGTCGAAGTGGTTCCACCCGCATTACGCGGTGGCATTACAGTGTGGGGCGTATTCGACAGCGATAGCTGGCTGATAGATCTCCACGGACGTGAAGATTGGCCTCTGTTGTTTGACGATCGAGGAGTAGCAAAACCGGCAGTGGAAGGTTTTGCCGAAGGCCTTGCTAAGTAATTGCCCGAGCTTTTGAAAAGTAATCGGCCGATTGATAGGACATGATTAATGGTCATGTCCAACTATCGACACTGGCA
>CAYUVQ010000196.1:0-2576 GCA_964448175.1 uncultured Cellvibrionaceae bacterium
CGTAAATGTATCGCCGCCCTGAAAACTGCCGCCTTCCAACGTCAGCGTCAAACCATCAAAGGAAATTTCCTGCGGGTAGCCGCCGGTTAACATGCCCTGACCGACGACTTTGTCATCGCCCAGGCGGGTGATGAGGTAATTGTTCGTGTTAGGTACGATTTGAAAACTGTAATCGCTGCTGGTTAACACCGCAGGATTATCAATCGACAACGATAAGCGACGATCATCCGGCAAGGCGTTACGCCCGTGGCTGATACGATCACCCAGCGCGGCAGGGTTATTAATATCGGCAAATAATAACTGGCCGTAATCGCCATCCATATCCAGCCCTTGTTGCTGGAGCTGGTTAAACTGGTCCGCCAATACAATGGCCACCCGGCCCAGTTCATTCATGGCCGGGTTCAATACATCTTTGCTGAAATGCAACAGCCCGCCCATCTGGCCACCCGTAATCTGGTGGGTGACATCAGCGCTTTGAATGCCGTTGCTCAGATGAATCTGGCCGCCGTCGCGCACATCAAAGCGGCTGACAGTTTTGCCCACAACGAGTGGTTGGCCGTTACCGATAAATACACTCACGTTGCCATCGTTTTGTTTAACAACCTGAATAGACACCAGTTCGGATAATTTGCGCAGCGCTTCATCGCGCTGATCCAGCAGATCATTAGGCGAACCCTGCCCGCCCGCGCCTTTGTCATTGATCGATTGGTTCAGGTTGGCAATATTTTGTGCGAGCGCTGTCATCTGCGCCGCTACGGATTTAATTTCCTGATTAATACCCGTTTCAATCGAGGTGAGGCGAGTGTGCAGATTATTAAAGCGCGCACTCAGGCTGTCGGCCTGGCTGATCACTAACTGACGCGCCGGAATAGATGACGGATCGTCCGCACCGTTTTGCAAGGCGGCAAAAAAACTCTGCAACGAACCTGCAAGGCCAGTGCCTTCATCCGCAAACAATTTATCGACCTGACCAATGTTCGTGTTGTATTTGTCGAGCTGATGAAATGCCGAGGTATCCAGACGCAATTGGGTGATCACAAATTCATTGACGACGCGCTCGATGGAATCGGTGGTTACGCCGTTACCAATGTAACCCGCTGCGCCCGCCGCATGTTCTGGACGAGTGAGATAGTTGACCTGCTGGCGACTGAAACCGGCCGTGTTGGCATTGGAAATATTATGACCAGCCGTGCGCAACGCATTCTGGCTGGCTTGCAAACCGGATATAGCAGTGGACAGTAAACCAGACATGGTTTAACTCCCTTAGGTTTCGTCAGTGGTGCTGGCTGCAACAGCCAGCGTTGCCGTTGCAGCGCGAATCGGATCGCTCGCCAGCAGAGATTTAATCTTATCGGCATAAGCCGGATCAGTGGCGTAACCGGCGTCCTGTAATGCTTCCGCATACGCGGAAGAATCCACGCCGACTTCAAGTGCCTGCCGGTAGCGCGGATTGGTTTGCAGAAAATTCACATAATCCGCAAAGCTGTCTGCGTAGTTGTTGTAGCGGCGGAAATCCGCGCGCTCCTGTTGCGCAACGCCCTGGCGATATTCCAGCGTGTTTACGTTCACGCTGTCGCCCTGCCAGCGTCTATCGGCCTTGATATTGAACAGGTTAAAACTGTTTGCACCGGATGGTGTGTGAATGACGTGTTTCCCCCAACCGGTTTCCAGTGCTGCCTGCGCGAGCAATACATCGGCATTCACGTTTAATTCACGCGCAGCTTTTTCGGCGTAGGGTTTCAGGGTGTTGATAAACTCTGCCGGTGAATTTGCTACACCGTCTTTTTGCCCGCTTATCGTTGTCTCAGGTACGGCACGCTTGGCCATGGCCATCGCGCGCTCCGCCTGAACGTATGCCAGCATTGATGCATTAATATCTTGCGCCGGTGCAGCACCCTCGCCTTCAATATTTGCTGAGAAAGCACCCAGTAATTGCTGGCTTTGTAATACGTCAGATACTTTTTTAATTTTCGGCATGTCCGCCGGATCAAGCTCATAACCTTCGCTCGCCGGCACCGCGCCAGATTGATTACCCGGACTTTGATTACCATAAGCGCGCTGCATTTGCGCATAGAGCGCATCCGCCAGACCCAGACCGCGCCCGCTGGTCAGCTCCAATGACATCTGTTGATCCAGCATGTCCTGATGAAATTGCGTTTCGCTGCTATTGAAGTAACTGCCTTCGGCAAACACTTCATTCGCAGAACGCATGGTCTTCAGCATCTGCTGCACGAAGATCGCTTCAAATTTGCGCGCAACTTCTTTCAATGCCTGCGGATCATCATCACGGCCCAGGCGCTTGATATTATTCAGCGCCTGGTTATCCAGAAACGAATCCTGCGTCGCCTGCAATTGTGATTTATTGTCGAGAGAAATCATCAGATCACCACCAGCTCTGCTTTCAGCGCGCCGGATTGTTTCAGCGCTTCGAGAATCGCCATCAGATCAGCCGGTGATGCACCGACGGTGTTAACGGATTTTACGATGTCTTCCAGACTCGCACCGGGAGCGAACTTGAACATAGGATTGACTTCTTCGGTTACTTCCACCTGGCTGTTGGGTACTACCACGGTTTG
>CAYUVQ010000197.1:118-2567 GCA_964448175.1 uncultured Cellvibrionaceae bacterium
TGCTTTTGCTTTTGCTTTTGCTTTTGCTTTTGCTTTTGCTTTTGCTTTTGCTTTTGCTTTTCAGAAAGCATATTTAAAAGAAAATCTTCGAATAAGGAGTTGGGTGGAGTTATGGCAGACCATCAGCGGCAGGACGCCGCTGCTGAGCCCCCACGGACGGGTTCACGGCGTGTCTGCCATAACACCACCCAACTCCCAACCTCACCAACTCTAAAACTCAAAAAATAGAGTGCTTCTCGACCTTCTGCTCTTCTACGACCTCAACATCAGACGCCGGAGGAACCAACCCCCCAACATCCCGCCGAATCTTCTCCAGCCACTCATTCGTAACCAGATTAACCACCAGCGGCCGCACTTTAATCCAACTCTCCGACTGATCCAGATCCGCTTCCTGCACATAATGAATCAACCGCAATTGCCGCAAGCGTTTGAATACCTGCCGCCGCTCACCCACATTCTCGGGCAGCGCACGCCGCAATAAATTCTTCATCGCTAAAGCCACCGCCTCCAATGACAACGCCGCGCACCCCTGCTCATCAATCAGGCCTTCGCGCAATGCCTTGTCATATTCAGCGCGCAACACCAGAATCAACGCAATCTCGTGTTGACTCAAACGCTGACGGAAACCGCCCCCGGAAGGTTCATCACTTTCGTCCTCTAAACCCGGTACGCGTGCGCCCGGCGGAATTAAACGTACAAAACGAAAGTGTGGGTCGTGCTGAAAACGCACACCAATCAAAGACAAATACTGATCAACCAGATCCTGCACTCGCACAAACTGATCATAAAATTCAGCTTCTACCTGGCTGTCGTCCCGACACAAGACACCATAATCCAGCAAACGCTGTAAAAGCGCCCGCCAATCATTTACATCCAGATTATGCGGCGCAAGTTGCTGTTCCAGTGTTTCAAGTAGACTAGCCATGGGTATTCTCAACAATCGTAATAACAAACTCATCCCGGCGAACAAAATAATCATCTTGCTCAACCCGCGGTGCACCTATGAGCCACTCCGCATTCTGGGTGACTTCAAAGCGTAAGTCGGAAGACAAATTGTTAATCGCACCTACCTCAATCGCGTGAGCCAGATTCAACAGTTCGGGCATGTTGGATGCGGATAGCTGGCGGCTGTTGATTCGCCCTGTCTGCGCGAGCGCGGTGTGGATGTAATCACGCACCGCACTACCCTGCACGATAAACGCGCGATCCAATGCCTGCTGGATAAATAAATCTTTTTGCGCAACCGGGTCCAGTGCTTTGTCTTGATCGACACTGCTGCGCACCAGTGTTTTTTGCCAGGGCGTGCGCAATTGAATTTGTCCGGGATCAACAAAGGCAAGCTGCATGCCATCAAGATCCGCCTGATGTTGTTCAAACAATGCGTTTTGCTGATCTTCCGTCAACTGTGACAGCTGGCGGCACACATCCACAATATCGTCGCTACCTTGCGCGTGAATGTAACTCAATTGACGAATAATAATATCGGCTCGCTGCGTAAAGGTATTTAAGGCTCGGCGCAGCGCGGGCAACATGACTTCACAGGCATTGCGCAAACGCGATTCAATAGTTTGCAGCAGCGTATCCAGCAACGATACATGGGGCACTACCCGTTGCGGCAAAAGTTTGCGCAAGCGAATTTCCATCACCGCCCGCCAATCTTTTGCAGCGGTTTCAGGGTCGCCCTGGCCGTACTTGCGTTTGCGTCGGATACCTTTAATAATATCGGCAATCTGATCGCGGTATTTTTCAACGCTGTCTGCAGATAAACGCACCTCCAGATCTGGTTTGAATACTTTTTCCATAAAATCAAAAAATTCATCACTGGCCTGCTGCACTAACTGACGCGCTTCAACCTCGCGCACCAGTTGCCGCTTACGTTCTTCCAGCTCAGAAATAACGTCGGTGAAATCACTGATAATACGTTCAGAGTATTCATAGGCGTCCAGCAGATCGTGCACTTCACCCTGATCTAAAAATGCCTGCAAACTGTTACGGGTGTTGCGGGTATTGCGATTGCGGGTGCGGAAGTGGTTGCTGTCGCTGTCAGCGAAGGGTTGGGTAAATAAACGCCCCATACGGCTGAATCCGTAGGTGCTTTGTAAGCTGGCCTCATCGACTTGCTTTTCCAGCCAGCCGTTTTCGAGCAGACGATTGATGATGAAGCCGGCCAACTCACGATGGTTTTTAAAACGGCCTTCGTTTTCCCCCTGATCATCCTGCTCATCCAATACGGGCGTGCGCGCGATGGCTTCTTTGAAAACATCCACAAGTTGCTCGCGATTCATCGCGTGCCCGTAATCGCGCAGATCGGTGTAAAGGCGTTGATATAGCAGGCGCAGGCATTCCGCTACCACTTCACGGTATTTACCCGTCAGGGGATTAAAAAAATGCGGGCGCTGTTCGTTAAAAAACATGAATCTGCTTAATCATTCAGGCATTTTTGCGCGAA
>CAYUVQ010000198.1:0-2547 GCA_964448175.1 uncultured Cellvibrionaceae bacterium
ATCGCAAACTGACCGGCAAGAATCTAATCACCGTGGAAACCGCCGGCGGCATCATCACTTTGCAGATCACAACCAACGGTGAGGTCAGCGTCAACATGGGCGTACCCCGCCTGATCCCGGCGGAAATCCCCTTTGAGGCGGATACACAGGCACCCACTTATTCACTGGTGGTTGATAACACGACTTTGGAAATCTCGGTCGTATCCATGGGCAATCCCCATGCTGTAACTCTGGTGGACGATGTTGCCACCGCACCGGTTGCACAGCTGGGCCCGCTGATTGAACGTCATGCCCGTTTTCCCCAACGGGTTAATGCGGGTTTTATGCAGCTTGTCTCGGCAGAAGAAATTAATCTGCGCGTCTTTGAGCGCGGCGCCGGCGAGACGCTCGCCTGCGGCACCGGCGCCTGTGCGGCGGTGGTTGCCGGCAATCTGCGTGGGTTGACCGGTAAGGATGTCAAAGTGAATCTTCCCGGCGGCAGCCTGCGTATCAGCTGGGCTGGCCCGGGAGAACCCGTGATGATGACCGGCCCGGCTACCACCGTATTTCATGGACAGGTAAAGATCTGATGACCGATAGAAAATCCCCTACCCTGGCTGATCCATTAGACCCCGAGCAGGTTGCAGACTACCTGCGCCATCATCCGGAATTTTTTGTTGATCACCAGGAGTTACTGGGCGATTTGTTTCTTCCCCATGAAAGCGGGCCGGCGGTGTCACTGGTTGAGCGGCAGGTTTCCATCCTGCGCGAACGCAACATTGATATGCGCAATCGATTGAGCAAACTGCTCGATAACGCGCGGGAAAACGACAAGCTGTTTGATAAAACCAAACGTCTTATTCTCAGCCTGCTGGAAGGGCAGGATCTGGGCGATATTGTCGATGCCCTGCACTACAGCTTCGATAAAGATTTCAATATTCATTTCACCAGCCTGCAGCTCTACGGCAATATCGACAAACTTCCCAGTAGTCAGGCACGGGTTGTTTCCATCGCGCAGGCGCGCGAACATATTGCGCCGCTGTTGAAAAGCAATCGTGCCATGTGCGGCACCCTCGGACAAAAAGAACTGAGTTTTTTGTTTGGCAAACATGCCGGAGAAATAGGTTCAGTGGCAACCGTACCGTTAATCCACGGTACTACTTTCGGTATGCTCGCCATCGCTAACCGCGACCCGAATTATTACCGATCCAGTATGGGCACCTTGTTTCTGGGCTATATTGCAGAGGTTCTGAACCGACTACTGCCCAAATATATGCCGCGCTGATCCTCAGCCGGCTGCTGGCAACAGGATGTACGCATGAATGAAGATGTCCTGCCTTTTGCTGAAGAGCTCGCTGCGTTTCTTACGTATATGCGCAGCGAGAAACAATTTTCTCCCTTAACGCAAGAAAATTATCGGCGGGACTTGGAAAAATTCTGTCGCTTCTGCGCCAAGTATTCACTGCACGACCTCTCCACCATTCACCCCCAGCACATACGCCAAGGTGTTGCCGCACTGCATCGCAGCGGAATCGGCGGCAAAAGCCTGCAACGCTGGTTATCCTCACTGCGCAGCTTTTTTCGATTTGCGATTAAACGCGGCTGGATGAAGAACAATCCTGCCGATGGTATTCAAGCTCCCAAGTCACCCAAGAAATTGCCCAAGACGATGGATGCCGATCAGACGGCGCAATTTGTTGAAGTGGCAGGTGATAGTTTTATTGCGCTGCGTGATCGGGCGTTGCTCGAACTCATTTATTCATCCGGGCTGCGTCTAGCCGAGGTAACGGGATTAAACCTCTCCGACATCGATCTCAAAGAAGGCATGGTCAATGTTATTGGTAAAGGATCGAAACAACGGCTCCTGCCAATGGGCCGTTACGCCATTGCAGCGTTGCAGCAGTGGCTCCCTCAGCGTGCAGGTTACGCGCCGGCGGACCAGAAGGCCTTGTTTATCACCCAGCGCGGAACACGCATCAGCCATCGCGCGGTGCAATTACGGATGCAGCAATTAAGTGCGCAACAGGGAATGGATAATCCGGTGCATCCTCACATGTTGCGTCACTCATTTGCGAGCCACGTTTTAGAATCCAGCGGGGATTTACGTTTGGTGCAGGAGCTGCTGGGCCATGCAAATATTTCCACCACCCAGATTTATACGCATCTGGATTTTCAACATCTGGCTAAAGTGTATGACAAAGCGCATCCGCGAGCGCAGCGGAAAAAAAATTCATCTGACACACCTGAATAACACCATGCCCGGCTTATCTTTTCGTAACTTATGGGCGGGGTCGGCTCAATGATGGAAATCATGGTCCTTCCACTTACGCTCCACCCGGTTAACCTGGTGCAGATTATCTACATAACGGTTTGTGTGATGGGATTGATGATCGTGAGTTATAACCCACGTATCAACTGCCTGCGCATTCTGCTGTTTCTGGTCGCACTATTAATGACCTGCAATGTTCTCGAGGAAACCAATCCTTACCGTGACAGCTATTTAATCACACCGGTATTTACTCTCGGATTAGGTCCTGCGTTCTATTGGTTTTGCACGCAACTGGTCTA
>CAYUVQ010000199.1:0-2537 GCA_964448175.1 uncultured Cellvibrionaceae bacterium
CCCCGCTTTTTTCTCGCAGCATTTCCACGCCTCGATTAAAGGCAACCCTTCTGTGATAAGCATGGGCAGGCATCACCTGCCCTTCTCCTCTTATCTTGAAACTTTATGCATCCTCCTGCATAACACCAAACATGCAATACCTACCAGCAGCATAAATAACGGATTCGGCTCGGGAACAGATACAGCCGGCACCTCAAAAGTCAGATGATCAAAGTAGATATACGGGATGCTCTCCGCGCCTCCCATAATTACTTTCCATATGTTCTCAAGTTGAATGTCGATTTCAAAAGTAAGATGACCCTGCCCTTCCGGCACACCAGCACTACCTGATCCAATTTCTTCTCCGTTCTGATCGAGCGCAACCCAGCCAGCGCTGTTAAACCACCTATCACGGTACCCGCTGTTTGCAAGCATCGTTACACGGGATACAGCCTGGTTGAAACTCAATACCAGGCCCGACCAATCAGATCGTTCGGTGGCCGGAAAAAATGAAAAATTACCAAATGTTAACTCCCCGGTTGGCGCTTTATAATCAGCATCCCAGGAACTGTAATTTTTTGCTCTGATTGGGATGATTGGCGGCAAGTTGTAAGGTGAGCCATCGGAAGAACCCACCGTAACGTATTCATTCTGCAAGGGGACGCCCATTCCATAATCATCCGGTTCAAGCGTGATAACAAGCGCATTGGCGAGAGCGGGGATGATCATAAGGAAAGCAGTAATAACGACGCTTGTATAACTGAATTTTGGCGGAGAAAATTTTCTGTCCATCGTTTTCACTCCTCGTTATGTAGCCAACCTTCCAATACATTGCTTTAAAAAAGCCGGTGCTGGAGAGCTGGCTGGTTCCGTTTATAAGATTCATTAGCGATTGTTTTCTGCTGTCGGCGGAATCAGCAAATAACTCAACGCTGAGAATCTTCATCGTTAAGATCTACAACTAACGTTAGCTATACCGCATAAGACTAGTTGTTCAATTTCGATGAAACAGATTTTAATTTCATTAAAAATGTTTCACTAAGGTCAATACGTCCAACATGAAAAGAAGGTGACACCATTATCTGGATGTACTTCGCTTAGCAAAAAGATTTTCACCAGCAATATTTAAATTCTCGGCTAGCGCACCATCACCTTAAAAACCGTGACTCATTTCCTTCTCAAACAACATATCTTCATATCCATCAACCCGTAATAGTTTATTTGACTATATACATATAGTTTTATTGACAATATACCGGGACCACTCCTAAATAGCCCTCTTCGGGACGGCACAAGGTTTTAACAATAATCGTGCTGCCTGGACAAAAGCGCTTGTTTGCAATGAACAGGCGAGCTTAATAACAACCGCGCATCCTCTAGGGTGGTATTGGTTGAGCGGGCGAACAACAGCATGGAGATCTAATAATGAAACTACCTAACGGCAAGCAATGGGTAGCGGCGCTCGCGTGTGCCGCTGCTCTGGGAATTACAACATCTCACGCGCAAACTCTGACGTCCAACGCGGTCGGAACTCATGACGGATTTTATTATTCGTTTTGGAAAGATTCCGGTGATGCTTCTTTCGGTTTGATGCCGGGCGGGCGCTACACTTCCCAGTGGGGCAACAGCACCAACAATTGGGTTGGTGGTAAGGGCTGGAATCCTGGCGGGCCTCGCGTCGTCAATTACTCGGGGACTTATAACGTCGACAATTCGCAGAACTCTTATCTCGCACTTTATGGCTGGACCCGCGGTCCGTTGATCGAGTATTACGTGATTGAGAGTTATGGGTCTTACAATCCTTCAAGCTGTTCGGGCGGCGTGGATTACGGCAGTTTCCAGAGCGACGGCGCAACCTATAACGTTCGTCGGTGTGAACGGGTAAATCAACCGTCTATCGAAGGTGACCGGACCACGTTCTATCAATACTTCAGCGTAAGATCGCCCAAGAAAGGTTTTGGAAATATTTCCGGCACCATCACCGTGGCTAACCATTTTAATTTTTGGGCCAGCAAAGGGTTGAATCTCGGCTCGCACGATTACATGGTCTTCGCCACTGAGGGCTATCAGAGTCGCGGCAGTTCGGATATCACCGTAAGTGAAGGTACCGGCGGTGGCAATAACGGTGGCGGCAACAATGGTGGAGGTAATAACGGCGGTGGCAGCAGCAGCGCCGGTAATGGTGGTGGTGACGGCGGTGGTATTACTGTGCGTGCCCGCGGCACGAATGGCGACGAGCGCATCAGTTTGCGCGTCGGTGGCGCCAGCGTGGCCAGCTGGACCTTGACCACCAGCCATCAGAATTACACTTACACCGGTGGTGCGTCAGGTGACATTCAAGTCGAGTTTACCAACGACGGCACCAATCGTGATGTGATTCTGGATTACATCCAGGTGAACGGCGAAACCCGCCAAGCGGAAGACATGGAGTACAACACCGCAACCTATGGCAACAATCAGTGCGGCGGTGGTTCCTATTCTGAAACCATGCATTGCAGTGGTGTCATTGGTTTTGGTTTTACCTACGATTGTTTCAGCGGTAACTGCAGCAGCGGTGG
>CAYUVQ010000200.1:0-2489 GCA_964448175.1 uncultured Cellvibrionaceae bacterium
GCTTGTTCATTCGGCCCAAACCACGGCAGGCAAATCGGAATGCCGCCGCGCAAAGCGGTACCAGCGGTAAAGTTGCAATTGGGGCTGAGCCACAACAGAGGCGAGCCTTCGGCGGGTTTAAATTCCAACAACTGAGCGCCTTGTAAAGCAATAACCGCCTCGCACAGCGCCGTTTTCACTTTAATCAGCGGCAAACCTTCGCCGAGTGATCCTGGAAAATACGTCTTGCTGGAGGTTAATTCGAGAAGAGGATGTTGATCGAGCAGTGTCTGTAATTCAGTAGCACAAGTCAGCATGGAGGCATCCTTAATCAATGGCAGAGTTTAAACGGCGGAATAGCTGCGATTCTAACGAATATTGCCGCGTAACACAGCTGGTGCAGGGCAGCGGCTTTGGTTTATGGCCGCGAAACCAGTATCATGCGCGCCTTTAGAAATTAAGCAGAATCCTGGAATTACAGAATCAGAGGCGCGTGTGAGTAAAGTGCAATATGTCATAGGGCAACGTTGGATCAGTGAATCGGAAGCAGAGTTGGGGTTGGGCATTGTGCTGGATATTGCCAACCGGCGTTTAACGTTGAGTTTTCCCGCTGCGGGTGAGCGCCGCACCTATGCAATGGACAACGCACCGGTAAGTCGCGTGATTTATCAAGTGGGTGAAAAAGTCCGCCGACACGATGGTGTCAGCATGACGATCACCCGTGTCGTTGAACAGCAGGGCTGTTTGTTATATCACGGGATAACCGCTGAAAAAGCGGAGCTGGCAATTCCAGAATTTGAGCTCGACAGTTTTGTGCAATTCAGTACACCGCGTGATCGTTTATTTGCAGGGCAGTTGGATAAACATACCCACTTCTCATTGCGTTATCACACGCTGAACTTCCTTCATAAACATCAACAATCACCGGTGTACGGATTGGCTGGGCCGCGCGTGCAACTGCTGCCGCATCAGTTATATATTGCCAGCGATGTCGCGGCGCGGCATGCACCGCGGGTTTTATTGGCTGACGAAGTCGGCTTGGGTAAGACCATTGAAGCGGGTTTGGTTCTGCATCAACAATTAATCAGTGGCCGCGCGCAGCGCGCCTTGATTGTGGTGCCCACCAGCTTACAGCATCAGTGGCTGGTAGAAATGTTACGTCGCTTTAATCTTGCATTTACGCTCTTGGACGAGGCGCGCTGTCAAGCACTGACGGGTCTGGATAGTGATGAAGTGTCCGTAGATTATATCGATGACCTTCGTAATGACGATGGTGAGTCGGGTACGGCGGAAATTAATACGGATAATCCATTTGAAACCGCGCAGTTGATCCTCTGCTCATTGGACTTCTTAACTCAACATCCGCAGCGCTATGAGCAAGCACTTGCGTGCGAGTGGGACTTGTTGATGGTGGATGAAGCGCATCATTTGCTGTGGAATGAAGCTGATCCCAGTTTGGAATATCGCTGTATCGAAGGGCTGGCGAAAGTCGCCAAAGGTTTACTGCTGCTGACTGCAACACCGGAGCAACTGGGGTTGGAAAGTCATTTTGCCCGGCTACGTTTGCTTGATCCGGATCGGTATTACGATCTTGAAAAATTTAAAACCGAACAGCAGGCGTATCAGCCGTTAAATAATTTAGTACAGGCACTGCTCAATACCCAAGAAGCGGGTACCGAAATTCCCGGCGATGTACTGGAAGACCTGAAAAAACTACTGCCCGCGGATCGAATCGAGAAGCTGGAGCAGGGCACCGCCGAGGACATCAAAACTGCTATTGATTACGCCATCAACGACCTGCTGGACCGGCATGGCACAGGCCGGGTTCTGTTTCGCAATACGCGCGCTTCAGTTAGTGGATTCCCCGACCGAAAACTGCATGAACATCCATTGACCCTGCCGGAGCCACTGAAAGAAACCTTTGAACAGCTGCCATTAGAACAACAGGTTCGGGCGGAGCAATTCTGGGAGCAACAGGCATCGCAGGGTTGGTGGCTGGAAGATCCGCGCGTGGAATGGCTGAGCGACTGGTTAAAACAAAATCGTCGTCAAAAAGTTTTGGTCATCTGTGCTGATCCCGAGACAGCGCAAAGCCTGGAAGACTTTTTACGCTTACGCAAGGGCGTTCTGTCTGCAGTTTTTCATGAAGGATTAAGCCTGATTGAGCGCGACCGCGCGGCCGCCTATTTTGCGGATTTGGAAGAGGGCGCCCAGGTTCTGGTGTGCTCCGAGATTGGTAGTGAGGGCCGCAACTTCCAGTTTGCCCACCACCTCGTCATGTTTGATTTGCCGCTGAATCCCGATTTACTGGAGCAGCGCATCGGGCGATTGGATCGAATTGGCCAGACGCAGGTCGTCAACATTCATGTCCCTTATTATGAAGCGACCGCACAGCAGCGTTTGTTGCAGTGGTACCACACCGGATTAAACGCCTTTGAAAAAACCTGTGCGATTGGTCAGGCAGTGATGAATCGTTTCGGGGAACAACTGCTGCCCGCGCTGGTGCAGCA
>CAYUVQ010000201.1:0-2489 GCA_964448175.1 uncultured Cellvibrionaceae bacterium
GGAAGGGCTGTCACGCCCGGACCAACTTGCCCAAAACGATGATGGGCGGCCACGCTAAATAAATCGCTGGTGCTGAAGCTGTGGGTGCATTCCAGTCAGACCTGGAAGCGGAAGGTCAGCTGCGGAGCAATTTCTGCAAAAAAAGTTCTAAAAATTTTTAATAAATGTTTTACCTGTGCTTGTATAATTGGCGCTCTTTTAACACATGGAGATAGAAACGGATGGTTAATTACGGACCGACAATGTCAATGACGGGATCTGCGTTAAAATTATTGGCAAGTTTGTTACTCACCGCTGCACTTGTTGCGTGTGGTGGAGGTGGAGGCAGCGGAGGTGGCGAGGGGTCATCCAGCAGTACCGCAAGAAATGTTGCACCGGTGGCGAATGCCGGCGCAGATAAAACGGTAGATGCGGGTTCGACCGTTGAATTGGTTGCTGGTGGAACAGATAGCGATGGCCGCATCACCGGTTATCAGTGGACTCAGCTCACCGGCACCAAGGTGTCATTGAAAGCAATTGATTTGGATGCGGCCCATTTTTCTTTTGTAGCACCGTCAACTGGTGCGGAAGATTCTATAACGCTGGAATTCCGCTTGCAGGTAACTGATAATAATGGTGCTACGGCAACGGATACAGTGGTGTTTACCATTAATCGCGTTAACAAGGCACCCGTAGTCAACGCTGGTACCGATCAAACGGTCATCGGTCTGTCGGAAGTGAATCTTGTGGGCACTGCTTCCGATGATAGCGGCAAAATTGCATCGTATCTCTGGACCCAAACGGCGGGCGAAGCGGTTTCTCTAACCAACGCGAATAGCGCAACCGCTTCCTTTGTTGCGCCATCTACCAATGAAGAATTAACCCTCGAATTTGCATTGACGGTCGCCGACCCTGATGGTGCTACCACTACTGATGTGGTTGCTATTGTGGTGACATCGGAAAATGCGCCCATCGTTTCATTTATCTTTCCACCCGCCACGGGCGTTTATAAGAAAGCCACCATCAGTGCGTTCGGAACTTCTGAAACCAAAAATGGTGCGACTGTAGCAACGGTGGAAGTCAGTGCTGGGGGTACCAGCGTAATGGCGGACGTGGAAGAAGACGGCAGCTGGCGTGCGGACAATATTCCCGTACCGGCGGGCGCAAGTGAGTTCACTGTAACGGCAACCATTACCGACAGTGAGGATCTTTCTCAAACAGCTTCTGCAACCTTGGTGACTAGTGGCGGGAGTGCTGGTAGCGGCGATAAATGGCCTGAACCAAAAGCGGTGGCAGTAATTCCAGGTGCTGATTATGTGTACGTATTGGCCGGTGGGTATGATGCAAGCGCCACGGGAATTATTCCGGTGAATATCATCACTGGACATCGCGGCGAATCTATTACCGACTTTACCAATACGGCGCTAGGTTCTCAGATTCCGATATTTCAGGACATGCTGCTTGATGCAGAAAATGATCGTTTGCTACTAGCCAGTAATCCAGCGGAGGGAACACCCCAAATTATTGCGGTAGATATCAAAACGGGTCTTCGCACCACGATATCCGGTGATGAACAGGGTGCTGGGGGCTCGTTTGTCAACCCGGTAAATCTGGAGTGGGGTAAGGACCATCAGTTGCTGGTTACGGATAACGGAGCTGATACGATTTTTGTGATTGACCCTGTGTCAGGTGACCGTACAGCTGTCGCTGATGCAACTACTCTTGATATTGCCATAGAGTCTCCTCTGTTCGCATCATGGGTCGAAAGCACAGACGAAATCGTGGTTACGCCGAATGTCTTTTATAATCATTATTTTCTTGGAGTTAAAAATTGGCAGACCACGCCATTGACGAATGTCATTTCAAAAAATGATGGAAACAGTGGTCCGGATGTAGTCCGAACTGTTCAAGGAGCTGCATTGGATGCGGAAAACAATCGTCTGCTGGTGTTGGATGGCGATGATCAGCTGATAGCGGTTGATTTGGAGTCAGGAAGCCGCGTGCTACTCGCAGATAGTGTGACGGGTTTTTCGTCTCGTTTCGATTTAAGTAAGAATATGGAATATGATCCGGTAAACAAGCTGCTTTTTGTTGTAGATAGCTCATTTGGCCCGGGTTTATATGTCGTTGAGCCTCAAAGCGGCAGCGTTGTGTTGCTCAGCCAATAACTAACAAATAAAACCTGCCGATTTTTCCACCAACATCGGCAGGTTTTACTTACAGACCAACTTGCTTTATTTACATCGGGCAGACCAAGCAGCATCGCTTTATTCCACTTTTTTTACTACCCGTTGTGAAAATATTACATTCTACTACACAGCAGTTTATCGCCTGAGCTGGTGGGCAGCTTGCTGTTTGATTAGCTGACGCCCAGCTCGCGTAATATGTCGTCTCTCAGGGTGATTAAATCCAGGTCAGATAATTTCCTCGGATGGGGATGCGGTACGCTGAATATTGTAACCGCTCATTCCACCACGTCATTCCCCCAGTAAAGGTCGCGCGATAACCTG
>CAYUVQ010000202.1:0-2464 GCA_964448175.1 uncultured Cellvibrionaceae bacterium
GCGTGGGTATAACGGCACCAGCATCAAAGACATTGTTGATGCTGCCGATGTGCCTAAAGGGTCTTTTTATACCTACTTCAAAAGCAAGGAAGATTTTGCGGTGGAGGCTCTGGAAAAAGTGACCGAAGAGCGGATTCAGCATAACCGCCATCTGCTCGGTAACCGTAGCCTTCCCCCGCTTGAGCGGCTGAAACGCTTCTTTACCGACAACATCGGGGGCTGTGAAGAAGGAATCAAAGGTGGATGTTTTATTGGCAATATGTGCCAGGAGATGTCGGATTCCAGTGAGGTCATCCGCCTTAAGGTTCGACAAATGCTGCGTAATAACACCCAGGCTATCGAGGATGTTCTGGAAGAGGCCCGTTTGGATGGCAGCTTGAAGAGCTCCATTTCTTCAGCGGTGCTGGCGGAATTCTTATTTAATGCCTGGGAAGGCACACTGATGCGCATGAAGGCGTCGAAATGTCGCGAGCCATTAAATGCGTTTCTTACATTGTTGCCGGAGATCCTCGGTGACCGCCCTTAAGGGTTTTTTACCCTTACCTTAAAGACGACCAGTCAGCTTTAAATTAACTTGATGGCGACAGCCTGTCAGTACGTGTAAATCAACACGTGGATTTGTCAGCTTCTCTGTGCGCTTATTTACAGACGACTGGTCATCTATCAAACATATTTGATTTTTATCAGTAGCGGCAGGTCTACCGTTATAGGCCGGCAGCTGCGCAGTACCGAAGGAATTGACCATGATCAGACTCACACGACTTTCCAAAATTTTCACATGGGGCTTAGCGGCTCTCCCCCTTGTAGTGAGCGCTCAACAACCCGAGTATCACCCGCTGCAGATCGCCACGTTAATTGAAGAAGAAAAGCGTCCTTATCCCAAAGCAGTTGTTCTGCCTTACAAAGAACCCTTGAAATCCAGCTGGGCGCTAGCGATTGATAATGACATCCTGGCTTTGGGCGGTCGCGACCAGGACTATACCTATGGTTTCAACTTCACCTATTCCGGGCGCGCCGCTCAGGAACTGTGGTTTTCCCTGGACGCACCCCTCAATGCCATTGATCGCCTGCTCGGCATAGAGCACGCCTCCGAACAGGTTGTTGAGAACCATAGTATCGAGGTCGGGATGTTCGGTTTTACCCCGGAGGACATCAAAGTTGCTGCAGCGAACCCTGCGGATCGCCCCTACGCCAGCTTGATTTATTGGTCCAATTCACGGGAACAAATGAATCTGAACAGCAACGTTTCCTGGAAAACCACTTTGACCGTGGGAGCGCTCGGTTTAAATCTCGTCGGCGAATTTCAGAACACTATCCACGAGAAGCTCGGCGCGAACGAAGCAGCGGGCTGGAACAACCAGATCAGTGAGGGCGGCGAGTTGACGGCTCGTTACGCCGTGGCACGCCAGCAATATCTAGGCACCGTCTTTGGTGATATGGAATTGAAAAGTACGATACAAGCATCGGTTGGCTATCTGACCGAAGCCAGCTGGAGCCTCAGCGTTCGCGATGGTAAATATCACACACCTTGGTCATCCTTTAATCCTGAGTTGGCGAGCTACGGTGAAAAATCCACTTATAACACCAGCAGCCGGGCTATCCAGGAGCATTATTTCTGGGCGGGCATGGCCATTAAAGCGCGCGCCTACAATGCCTTCCTGCAGGGGCAATTTCGCGATAGCCCGGTGACTTATGATCACAACGAATTAAACCCTATCGTCTTCGAAGCCTGGCTGGGATACACCATCGCCTTTGCTGAGGGCTATCGGCTGAGCTACGTCTTGCGCGGCCACAGCTCGGAAATCAAGGAGGGGGCCGGTGATCGCAACCTGATGTGGGGCGGTATTATCCTCGCTCGAACGTTTGATTGATTCCGTTGCGAAGTGCACCGCAGCGGTCCCCCTCGATAAACGTTTATCACATTTTCTGCTGTTTATTTTGAAACGTCCCAATCGACTACTTATCATCAAGGCGTCAGTCGAGGTTCAACAACCTCGCCTGCGGCCTTCAGCAAATAATTCACCCCATGGATGGCGCAATGAGCAATCACCTAACGGTATACAAGCGTAGCCAATGTACTTTGTCAGATATGCACCACCAAAATAAGGAGGTCGTGTGCAAGCAATCATTTCAGTAAATAGCCTTACCAAGACTTACCCTTCGGGGCAGCAAGCACTCAATAACATTAATCTCGATATACGCCGCGGTGAAATTTTTGCGTTGCTCGGGCCCAATGGTGCCGGGAAAACGACATTGATCAGCATCGTCTGCGGCATCGTTAATCCGGGGGGCGGTCAGGTGCTTGTGGATGGTCATGACATCATCAAAGATTTCCGCGCGGCCCGTGCAAAAATCGGCCTGGTGCCCCAGGAGTTGTCAATCAGCATGTTTGAAAGTGTATGGGGCACTGTGAAATTCAGCCGGGGTTTATTTGGTAAAGCACCGAATAATGCCTGGCTTGAAA
>CAYUVQ010000203.1:0-2443 GCA_964448175.1 uncultured Cellvibrionaceae bacterium
AGCGGCGCGAGCTATATCACCCTGTACGGCTGGGGCTACGACGAGACAATGCCTGCGTCAGACCCGGCACACCTGGTGGAATACTACATCCTGCAACGTTGGACCTACGACCCAAGTCAGGATGGGACCTTTGGTAAAACCTTTACCAGTAACGGCGTTGAGTATTCAACCTATCGCTCGATCCGCGAAGAAAAGCCTTCAATAAATGGCCCCTCCACTTTCTATCAATATTGGAGCAAGCCGACCGAACAGCGTGAATTAGGTGAGGATCATACGATTGTCTTTGCCGATCACGTTAAAGCATGGGCCGATACGGGTTGGATCATTCCGCACATGAATAACTTTAACGCGAGCGATGACCCGACGTATCAGGTGATGGCGGTTGAAGTTTTCAATCCTGCTGCCGACGGTACAGCATCCGGTCGCGTCTGGGATGCAAGCGCGCAATAACGTTCTAGGGTAACAACCCATTAAAAGAGCACCACTCTGGATTGCACAGGGGGTGCTCTTTTTTTTGCTGTTTTATTCACCGGTTATCTGATGATCCAGGTGAGCTACCAGGTCTTTTGGTAAATTCAATCGGTGTGCCAGTACTTCCATGTAAGTGCGTTCAGCGGGATGATCGCCATCCGCAACCAAACGTGATACCAGATAAACTTCCGAAGCTTGTTCCACTCCTTGCACGTTAGCGGTTATCGTTGCGAGATCTACCGGTTGCCGAAGCGCATCGAACACAAACCCCTTGCTTTCTGCATCCAGAGACATTTTTTCCACATGCTCAAAAATCAGTGTCTGCTCCTGTGTATCAATATGACCGTCTGCTTTGGCGGCCGCGATCATGGCCGTAATTAAAGTCAGGGCGAAGCTTTTATTATCGGCTGGCCCGGCAGTGGGGATAAAACGCGGATCGACATTATTCAGATCCGCCGGCGTTGCGACCGGAGCGGTAGCAACTTGTTTGCCCTGTTGCCAGTTTTGGTAAGCCTTATAAGCCAAAGCGCCGGCTGCTGCCGCTCCGCCGTATCCAATCAGCCCGCCCGCCATCTTGCGCGCTTTCTTGTTGCCAACGAGCAAACCCAGGATGCCGCCAGCGACGGCACCACCGGCAAAGTTTCCCCCTGGCATGCTGAAGTTCTGCCCGCCGGTAGATGGTGTTTGAGGCTGTTGCCCTTGCGCATTTCCACCGCCCATAAATTGCTCAAGCAGTTTGCCCACGTTGTTGATCATATCTTTTCCTCTAGGGTGAACTCTCAGGTTGTTTCTAGACACCAGCGTGGGCAAAAAATCCCTCATCTCGAAACCAAATATTGCCATGCAGTATTGAAAAATAAAACGGCTATTACAGCGTCGGGTAAAGCCCAGCCAGCGCATCGCATTGTGTTTCTGCGACGGCCTGGTGTAGTATCTTCCGGCTCATATCTATAAGAATTACTCGGCGTGGCCATCCGTGAGAATGCGCGCGTTGTGGAGATAGCAAATCCATGAAAGAAGATAAACCCACCTCGTTTGATATTGCCTATCTCGCCGGAGTATCGCAGTCTACGGTCTCCCGCGCGCTGCGTAACAGCCCTCTGGTTAATGAAGAAACCCGCCTTAAGGTGCAGGCGATCGCTAAGGAGTTGAATTACAAGGTCGACAAAAATGCTCGCAACCTGCGCTCCCAGCAAACGCGAACAATTGCGTTGTTGCTTTGTGAAGATCGCGGTACGGGTAATTCATTAATCAATCCTTTTTTTCTTTCTATGCTCGGCAGCATAACCCGCGCCTCAGCTACCCGTGGTTATGATTTGTTGATTTCGTTTCAACAATTCAGTGAAGATTGGCATGCGGATTACGAATACGCTAACCGCGCGGACGGGATCATTTTTTTAGGCTATGGTGATTACGTCACCTATGTGCAGAAGCTGACCTATTTAACGCAGGTCGGTGCTCACTTTATTACCTGGGGGCCGGTACTGGAAGGGCAGCCGGGCTTTTCCATCGGCTGTGATAACTTCAACAGCGCCCACAAAGCTACCCAACATTTAATTCAATTAGGCCGCAGAAATATTGCGTTTCTTGGTGATACTTCTGAACACAGTCCGGAGTTCAGGGCGCGTTATGATGGCTATGTCAAAGCATTGACCGATGCGGGTCTACCGATAAATCCTCAGCTGCAGGTTAATGCAGAAACATCTGAGGAAGAAGGATACAAGGCGACGCTGAAGCTGCAACAACGGAGAATTGATTTTGATGCTGTATTCGGTGCGAGCGATTTAATTGCCATAGGTGCCATCAAGGCATTGGAAGAGGCGGGGCAGGTTATTCCAGACGATGTGGCGGTAATAGGGTTTGATGATATTCCTATGGCGTCATACACGCATCCGCCTTTGACTACCGTCCAACAGAATACGCATCTCGCTGGGGAGCTGCTGGTGGAAAACCTGCTTAAACTGGTCGATGG
>CAYUVQ010000204.1:0-2386 GCA_964448175.1 uncultured Cellvibrionaceae bacterium
AGCCATTCAGGATAGATGTTTTAGGATCTTTACCCATTCTTGCAGTTCCCATCTCATGGATGGACAGACCGGGCGGCCAGGGTTCGATCCGACGCTGCACGTCCTTCAGGCCGCCAGATTCGAGCATCTCGGCGGCTGTGTCAGCAATATCATTCAGCATCTTGATGTCGTTGTCTGAATAATCGCATTCGATATGCAGCTGTGGCATACCCCATTTATCTTTTTTGGTCGGGTGCAATGACACCTGGTTTTCATAGCGGGGCAGCATCTCCCCGGAACCGCGCAGATTGAATTTCCATTCGCCGGCACTTTTGATGGCGTTTTTAAAGTCGACACCGAAGCCATCTTTGTAAGCAAACTGGGTCCAGTGTTCCCGTGATGCTCCGCCGGCAAACGAATAACCACGCAGGAAGTCCGCGTCTTTTTTGGTGACATTGCGGAAGCGCGGCATGTAAACGCCGGTGGGGCGACGGCCTGAATAATATTCGTCCTCAAAGCCGGGCACGGTACCGCTGGCGCCTGCCCCGTACAAGTGATCCATCAGGTAATGACCGAGCGCGCCGGATGAGTTGGCAATGCCGGTAGGAAAGGCTTCACTGATGGAATTGAGCATGACTTGTGTGGTGCCGAGCGTCGATGCGCAGAGAAAAATTACCTTGGCAAAATATTCGCGCGTTTCCAGGGTTTCACTGTCGATAACCCGTACACCGGTTGCGCGATTGGTCTTAGGATCGTAGATCACGCTGTGGACAATACTGTTGGTCGCGATCGACAGGTTATTGGTTTTCAGCGCAGCGGGCAGCGTCGAACTTTGTGTCGAAAAATAAGCGCCGAAGGTGCAGCCTTTCTGGCACTCGTTACGGGCCATGCATTGATAGCGCCCCTGCTCGATATGATGCGGTGCCGGTTTGGATAAATGCGCGCAGCGACCCATGATCAATTTTCGGTCGCGATATTTTTTTTCAAACTTTGCCTTTAAATCTTTTTCTACGGCATTGAATTCAAAAGGCGGCAAAAATTTGCTGTCAGGCAATACCGGAATATTTTCCGCCGAGCCGCTGATGCCTACATGATGTTCGACATAGACATACCAGGATTCGATATCTTTGTAGCGAATCGGCCAGTCCACACCGTGGCCGTCTTTGGCGTTAGCGGAAAAATCCAGATCGCTCCAGCGATACGACTGGCGGTGCCATAATAAGGATTTACCGCCTAACTGATTGCCGCGAATCCAGCTGAAGGGTTTATCTTCTGGTGTGTTGTAAGGGTAGTCGCGGTCGTTGGCATAAAAATGTTTGGTTGCATCGTTAAATGCATAATTCTGCTTTTGTATGTAGTACTGCTCTTCAACAACCTTGCTTTCGATTTTTCCACGAAAGGGCATTTCCCACGGCTTAACGCCTTCGCCAACATAATCTTTACGATGTTCTACCGGGCGGCCCCGTTCCACCATCAGGGTCTTCAAACCTTTTTCACATAATTCTTTAGCGGCCCAGCCGCCGGTAACACCGGAGCCGACGACGATTGCATCGAATTTTTCCGGAGCTTGTTTAATGTAAATCGTCTTGCTCATAGTCTGCTCGATCTTATTTCTATGTGTTCGGGCGATTAAAAATTCAGTGACCAGGCTTTGCCAACGCTGGAAAATTTCACCGAGCCTTTATAGCCGCCAGGAATCGCCAGATAAGCCAGCTCTTTGGAGGCACCAATTTCTGAGGTGTAATAACCGAACACCACCAGGGCTTTAAGTTGTTTAAAGTTCTGGCGATCTTCTGTTGTGAATCCATCTTCGGCTTTTTCCATCTGCGTCAATAATTCAACCTGCTGATCTTTTGTGCAGGATAAAAACTCCTTCCCGTATTTTTCCCGTGCCGCGTCAGCAATTTTCTGCAGGCCGGCGAGCAGTGCCTGCTGTTCTTCCCGGTTAAAACAATAGGCAGCCTGATGATCAATAAAGTTATGAACATCGGCACCTATCGCGCCGGGAGTATCGGTGGTGGGAATAATCAGTTCGCCCAGCTCGCGTACCAGCGCCAGTTGCTGCGGATTTAACAAGCGATCTTTGCGGCGGGATACATCACGCGGGTTGGAAAAAGTCGCTGCCAGCAGATTGATGGATGTTGCGGATAACGCTAATCCACAAGCCAGCGCAAGACCTTTCAGGACATGGCGACGTTCTTCATCAATCGGGTGTGAAGGCTTAACGGAGACCGGAGTATGGTGGGTCATAGGTATTCTTCTGCAGGTGAAGGTACATACGCAAAATTACGGTGGCTGTCAGATGACGCCACCGATAGGATTATTGTTTTAATATGTAATCGTTTACACCCTTGATGCAAGCACATTTACACAACAAAACATTGCAGCAGGGGCAGGATCATTAATA
>CAYUVQ010000205.1:0-2368 GCA_964448175.1 uncultured Cellvibrionaceae bacterium
GCCATCAGGCTCCTACAATCCCCTCAGTTTTATTCCGACCACTGCAACAGGGACCGAATGCTCAAGCCTCGCCCTATCAAAGGCCCCTTCGGCCACCACTACCTCATTTACCGCAATCGCGACGGTGCCGTCCCACGCAGCGTAAAGCCGCTTAAGTTTATGTCATCGGATCGTGCACGTATGCTTTTGCGCCAACTGCAAGTTCCCCAAAGCTATTGGCATCAGCTGGCGCAGGATTTAGGTGAAATGGCACCGCTGCGCGGGCACCAACGAGACTGCTTACAGGTGATCTGCATCAGCCTGGCCAGTGGGCGGCTGCGCCTTTATGAGGTTCGACTTCCAGATGATCATCTGCACGCCGACCAAAAAGCTGTTATTCCTCACCGGCATGGCGACCAATACCTGTTCACCCCTGCTTCTTTTGCGCTGACACACCCGCACCGCCCGTGTCGGTTCCAATCGACAATGGAAGTGCATCAACGCCTGCATGAGCTAGCCCCAAACCTTGAGCAACTGGAGTCATTGGCTGGTGCGCTAAAACTGGCGCCCTCTCCAAAAGGTTTGAGTTATACCCAGCTAATCGAACTACTGGCCGAAGCCCTGATTGACGAAACCGTCGTCCTTTACGTGCAATCGCCTTTTAAACGCCCTGGCAACTCAGGCTCGGCAGAAAGCAGCGCAACCATGCCCGGCAACCGCCCTGTTCCGCTGGCGCCGCCAAGTCCGCCGGCAAAGCGATCGCCACCCCCAGCACACAACGCAACGCCACCTCCATCGGCCAGCACACCACAAAGCCTGGATGAATGTGCTGAGAAGCTTAACGCCGCACGGGAACGACTTAATCAGCGGGGCTATCAACCGAAATACACCGACAAACAGCAATTGGCGAAGGTGCAAACCAACGAGGTCAGCCAAGAGCGGTTTCTGGTTAGCTTCCAAAGTAAAAATACCAATCCTGACGCAAAACTCGCTTTTCAGCGGGAGAGCGGCTTGACACCGGTGTGGGCCACCAGCTTTGACCAACTGGAAAACGCCGACACGGATCCGCAATTAATCGCCGATATTCTCGGCACACCCTACGACCCCCGTAAAGAATACGTGCTTCATATTGTTGATCGCGGGGAAAACCTGGACTTATTTGGCCAAAACACTCTGGTACCCACCTGGGACAATATGCAGCAACCGGTGCAGACATATTTAGGCGGGAAGCATGAGCCGGAAGTTTTGGCCGAAGTGATGACACCGGAGTATCAGCGGGAATATGCGGAGCATATTGAGGTTTATCAAACCGCCGGATTTAACGAGTTTAATGAAAGGGATCAACAAGATTACGAGAGCTCACTACCGCTGCAGGACCAGAACCGATTTTCAGCAAGGCATAATGTGCGTACAGAAATTGGCGCCAACAGTGAATTTACCGGTAATGGCTTGACTCAATCCCGCGAAGGTAGCACTCAGCATGGGGTGGTAGAAACTCTCACACTGGAAAATGACCCTCCATCCATTTCAAAAATGGAAAACGTAAAAACAGTGCGACTAATGCCCAGAGGAATGACCTAATGAATCAGAAAGCAGTACTTGACCCTCTGGGATTGATTGACCCAAATAATCCAATGGTAAACGAAAGATTTTTGCTTTCCATACAATACGAGATGTTCCCCGACGAAACGGTACGTCTATTTGCCAAAAATGGCTACTTAGTTATACATTTTGTTTTTTGGAGAAAACTCAGAAAATGTTGGGGCATGGACCAGAAAGAATTCCCATTAGCCGCCCTACCCTGGATCGTCGACCGATTCGAAAACGGTTTCTTCAAACCACAAGACCAAGGTGGTGTTTCCGATTTTGAGCGCGGTCTACGCAAAGAATTCAACGGTGAGCTGATCGGTATTAACGCAATGGCGCACTGCTGTGCCGAGAACATGCCGGGCTTTAATATCTGGAATGCCAACAGAGCCAGCTACATCAGCCAAATTCCGCCACAACAGTGGGACATTCCTCGGTATATGTTGCTTGAGCAAGGACTGCTGGCACAACTGAAAGCCCTTGCGGAAGATTTTGGACAACACAGCTTTTGATATTCCTGCCTCATTTATTTTTATCCAGGAGGCAGCGTCACAATGGAGATATGTATGAACCATGGGTTTCGGCGCTGGTCTTCGCTGTGAGGATGAAATTTCCGAAGGCTCCCTTTCTACTTAGCGGCGTCAATTGTAGGGCCTGAGGCCAGCCCAAAAACAGTACCTTAAGTTTCGCAAAGGCAAAAAGGGTAGCCCGCTCCATTAAAGGTACATTAATCCGCGTATAGGATAGCTGTAGTGGTCTAATACCACCGGACACTTTAATGAGAGACAATAACCGTCAACCA
>CAYUVQ010000206.1:0-2341 GCA_964448175.1 uncultured Cellvibrionaceae bacterium
ATAGTGGAATACAAACGTCACAGCAATGAAAACGTGATTAATCAGGGCCTGTTCTACCTCGATTGGCTGTTGGATCATCAAGCGGAATTCCGTTGGTTGGTGATGGAAAAGCTAGGCAGAGATGTCGCCAATGATATTGAATGGGGCGGAACGCGGCTGATTTGCATTGCGTCGGACTTCAATAAATATGATGAACACGCCGTACAGCAAATCAATCGCAACATTGAGCTTATGCGCTATCGCTATTTCGGCGAACAGCTGCTGTTGTTAGAGCTCGTTAATGCCCAGTCTGCGGTGCAGGTTGGCGAGCGTCTTCCAGACGACAAGGTAGTGAAGCCGTCAGGCACAGTCGGCAGTAAAGACAAAACCCAGAGCGAGCGGCTGCAAGAGGCGTCGCCAGAACTGATAGAGTTATATCAAGCCGTATGTAGCTATGCAGAGCAGCTTGGTGATGAGGTCCAACGGAAAGAGCTGAAACTCTATACCGTGTTTAAGCGCATTCGCAATTTTATGTCTGTGGTTATTATGCCGGGTAAAAACGACCCGAAATTGCTGATATACCTGAAGCTTTCGGGTGATGCTGCCAAAGAAGATGGCTTCACCCGAAATGTGACCAACATCGGCCACTGGGGAACCGGAAATTTTGAAGTGACTATTCGCAATCAGAGCGATTGGTTTAAAGCGAAAGATTTGATTTTGCAGAGTTATGAAGCGAGCTAATGGGTATAAGCGTTAAAAATGTTTTGATCAGGTAAATTGAAAAGGAGATAAGTCGTGGCAGAAAGAGATGTGTGGATCGCATTAACAAAAAGCCGATCTTTGCCGGGCTGCGAAATTGATATGGATGGCTGCGAATTTTATTTCGCGGATTCGTATCTGGCTATGGATGATGAAAAAAGACCGGTAGCAATTGCCATTCTAGCCGAAAAAGTAAAAGAAGCATTATTGAGTAGAAAGCTTGAACTTGCCGAAATCAGTTTTTGTGCGCGCTTTGTTCCTGAGGAATGGGTGGATCAAACGGATTCTATTGAAACGATGTATGTCTTGAGCAATAAAGCATTGGAGTCAAGCGGCGTTATTTTTAGCGGCTTTCGTTCTGAAGAAATCCAAGAGCTATATCGCTATCAACACACGGTTAAAGAGTTAGACGAAATAGCGGCAAATGGAAAGTAATTCATCAGGAATAAAACATGGCCACAATCCTCCCCAACATTAACTCCGCCTCCACCAAAATGACGACCGGCGAGCGCCGGTTTGGTCAGCGGTTGGAGAAGTTTCTGGAGGACGATTATCTCTGCTGGTTTGATGTGCCGGTGGGGGATGCACGGCGCTATCCGGATTTCATTATTCTGCATCCTGGCCGTGGCCTGTTGTTTTTGGAGGTGAAGGATTGGAAGTTGGCGACGATCCAATCTATGAATCACCAGACATTTACGCTGCTCACGAATAATGGCGTGGTGAATAAACCCAACCCTATCGAGCAAGCACGTCAGTGCGCTTATCAAGTCGTGAATAAACTGAAGCGCGATAAAGCGTTAGCAGAGCAGGAGGGAAAACATCGGGGAAGTCTGGTGTGCCCTTACGGCTATGGTGTGGTGTTTACCAATATCTCGCGCAAACAATTGCAAACTGCATTGGGTGAAGAGGGTGAGTCGGTGTTGCCGGAACACCTGGTCATTTGCCAGGATGAGATGATGGAGAAATGCGATCCGGAAGAATTCCAGAAGCGCTTGTGGGCAATGTTTAATTACCAGTTTCCGCAAAAGTTAAGCTTGCCGCAGATTGATCGGATTCGTGCGCATTTATTTCCTGAAATCCGCATCGGCGGTGGCGTGGGCGATTTGTTTGCGGAGCCTGCTGATGGCGATGCAAAACCGGTAGATGTGCCCGATATTATCAAAGTCATGGACATGCAGCAGGAGCAGTTGGCGCGCAGTTTTGGTGAAGGGCATCGCGTGGTACATGGCGTGGCGGGTTCCGGTAAAACGCTGATTCTCGGGTTTCGGTGCTGGTACCTTGCGCAAACTCAATCCAAACCGATTCTGGTGCTGTGCTACAACATATCCTTAGCGGCCAAGCTCCGTGCTTTTATTCGTGAAAAAGAAATTGAGCAACAAGTGCAGGTATACCATTTTCACGATTGGTGCGGCCAGCAGTTGCGCAGTTACAACATGGATTTAATAAAAGGTGATGCGCCGGTATGGGAGCGGCAGGTATTAAGTGTGATTCAGGGCGTTGAGCAGGGGCTTATTCCGCGCGCGCAGTATGGCGCGGTACTGATCGACGAGGGGCACGATTTTGAAGCGGAATGGTTGAAGCTGATTGTGCAGATGATCGACCC
>CAYUVQ010000207.1:0-2316 GCA_964448175.1 uncultured Cellvibrionaceae bacterium
CTCGAACGGCGTCACATCAATCTCTATCATCGCATCAGCAAAGAGGAATTCGCGGCCGAGCTGCATCAAATAAAACAACGGTTACCTGAACTTAATCCCTCGCAAGTCCCTTTGGAATTAATGCGCCTCTTCAAGAAAATAGGTGACGGACATACGCAGTTTGCCTACTGGGGTCACACTCATCACCGTTTTCCGCTCACTCTGGAGGTGTTTGATGAACAACTGTATGTAACAGCAGCTCCACCAGCTTACGAACATCTATTGGGAATGCGACTGCACAAGATAAACAATCAATCAACGATTGAGATTATTGATCAACTCAAACTCATCTTGCAGTCTGTTGAAAACACTTACTCAGAGATGCAGCGGCTGGCAGAAACCATTACGGTAGCCGAGGTGCTTAAAGGCGCCGATATTATTTCCGATAGCAGACAAGCGAAATTTGGTTTTATTGACGAGGCCGGAATTGAGTACAGCATTAATTTAAGCAGCCAGAATGCAGGTGCAAACCATAGGTTAACGGAACTTCGTGCGCCGCTGCCTGCCGGCTTTGTCAAACACCGAGCCGCCCTTAACGGTGTCGACCTATATCTGAATAAAACAAGCCGGGTCGCCTTGATAAATTTCGATAGCTACCCCCACACCGGGATGACCGCATTTGCCGAAAAGCTTTGCGGTATTTTCTCCGATGCCGATATCAGCAATGTGGTTATCGATCTTCGCCGAAATGGTGGTGGCGACTTTTTTGTCGGACTAACACTGGCATGGGGACTGGTGCTATGTGACGAATTGGATTGGAACACCGGCATGTATGTATTAATCGGCCGCGCTACATTTTCGGCAGCCATGAGTAATGCAGTTCAATATCGACAGATTCTTAACGCGACGCTGGTTGGCGAACCCACCGGCGCCAATCCGGTTGGATATCAGGATGCAGGCACGTTCGCGCTACCCTATTCCGGTTGGGTGGTAATGTATTCAAAACGCCGGTATCGCTTTCAGGACATCTCAACGGAAGGTGTTCAGCCCGATATTTTTATTAAGCCTGATCTGGCATCGCTAAAGCGAGGAAAAGATCTCCAGCTGGACTGGATAATGGAAAACATCCGTATCAATCGAGCGAATAAACAATAACCCGCAGGGCCGCTGATGCAGATGCGCTAACGTCCATCTACATCAGCGGTTCTCGAGCTTTAGAGCGATCAAGTATTCAGTTAACGTTTAAAAGCGTCTTTGTCGCTACACTTAACTGCTGCCCTTCCGCCAGCTGTTTTTCTGATCGTACGTAAATCAGCAGCCTCCCGCACGTTATCAATATAAATTTTTTCCTCTCGATCTTCGCGGGCACGGAGGATACCGATCTGGGTAAACATGCTTTCATCGGCGGCATGGAGCGTTTTGAAAAATTGTTTCCCCATATCCTCACCGTCCAGCCAGACCTGCACAAACCCTTTCTGCGGGTCGGTAGACCAGCCGATATGCAACACGACGTCGCGCCATACGCCGGGGGAAGCAAACCCATGTTTTATCCAAAATGGCGCCGCTGCTGCGGTTTCCTGAAAGCTGAAATTATTTCCGATGATGTTGAAGCGCAGCATTTGTTGATAGCTTTTGTCGGACTCCCAATAACCAATTTCGTGTTTGTTTTCTGACAATGACTGCGGCAGATAAAAGCTCCAGCCAAAGAAAGTCTGCTGCCCTTCACCTACCCGTTCTGCGGATGGTTTGTAACTGAATTCTGTGCGATTGAGATTTTCATGACCGTGCCAGAGCATATCTGCTGCACCAGTAATGGTGGCTTGCCCGGCGTAGCGCCCTTCGTACACACAGTGATTCTGCACCGACAGCCCGTGCGGATTTAACAGGTAATTCCATTGCAAAAGATCACCGGTTTCAAAGTCGCCACGCCATAATGATGCGTGATGTGTTGTACAACCGGTGCTGATGAGGATGACGAATAAGAGAAATATTATTTTGTTCATAAACAGCCGTGTCTCTTTTTTATTATGGATAAATGTCTAACGAAAAGGGGCTAACAGAAATTAATTTTCCTGCACTGTGCGCACAAGTAGTATCAAAAATTGACGCAAACAAAAACGCCAGAAGTTTTGCTTCTGGCGTTTTGATTTTCTGATTACTGACCGGCTTTTAACCGCTGCCAGTATCTCTCGTAAACCAGGATGGTATCACCCAGATCCTGATGAAAACTGCCGCGATCAATATCGGCTTTATCGGGGAAGACGATTTTGTTATTTCTCAGCTCTTCATCCAGCAAGGCAATAGCTGGAATATTCGGTGCGGCATAACCTAATTCTT
>CAYUVQ010000208.1:0-2301 GCA_964448175.1 uncultured Cellvibrionaceae bacterium
ACGACACAAACCGTTTATGAGCCGCCCGTCCGATGACGGGCGGCTCTACTCATCTCGAGGGTTCGCCTGCCGAGAAATCATCGCACGAGTTTCGGGACCACATCTATTCGGCAGCATGCCCATAATTCATTTTTGTGCTTGATACACGGCGCTAGCGGTATTCGATACCCAACTTCACTATGCTCGGTGCCAGACCGTTGTGCTCCGCACGGCAGCTGGAACAAAGGAATGATTCGTGGCAGAAATTGCGCAGCACAAACCGGTGACTCATCGCTGGTGGTTCCGAGCCGTTCTGCTAGTGCTTTTCATGCTGCCTGCGATAACGGAGTTCTCGTATGATCCGGCAAACACCACCGTGGTCATACAGTCGGTTCTGGCGGAACCTTTTGTAGTCGCCTTCCCTGAGCTCCTCCCCCTTGCCAAGTTCCTCCTCGGGGTGGCAGTTGTCCTCCCGTTTTTAGGGATAGTACAAGCTGGACGCATCCTGCTGGGCTATTATGCGAGCATTTTGGCGGTGGTGAGTGTGCTGCAGAATATGGCTCATACCGAATCGTGGGGCTTCGTCTGGTTGCTAGGAAATACTGTTGTGCAATCGGTTGTGGTTTTCTGGTGTGTGCTCGACGTCGCACAGCATCGCAGTCGTCTTCTAACCTTACGACCTGTCCGCCTCTGGCTACTGATCCCGATACTGCTGGCTTTGCTCATGCCCTACGCAGTCCGGGACGGCGCCGCGGTACCAGCATGGCACACCGTGCTCGGCAATGAAGCCGGCGTTACATACTGCATGATTACTTCAGTCATCCTCGGCACAATGCTGATGTTTCCGGCCGGCGTCGATCACCGCACATTGAGCGTGGTGTCCTTTGTTGGTTTGATCTTTGGTCTGATTAACCTGGTGGTGTGGTTTGGGCTGGCACCGCACAGCTGGTGGATGGGAATCCTCCACCTCCCCTTGGTTGTCATTGCAGTCTTTGGGCTGATCGAAGCTCGAATACACACGCGAAACGTGGGCATAGATACCGTAGGCGGCGCGGCGGTTTCCTAGCACGCCTGGTGATACCAACCTGCCCAGTACCTTGTAACCTGCTGGAGAATATCGTGCTGACGTTGATTTTCTGAGCCGTATCGATGTGTCACAGCTTCGCCGGTGAACCGCTGGTAGGCCGACTGTGGTGTTCTAGAATGACCGCTACATCGGTTCTGTGCCAGTGAAGGAGATGCACCATGCGACTACCCAAGTTCAAAATCCCCACGTATGCCTCCATGCGCGTTGGTCCCAAATTCTTACAGCGCTTCATGCGCATCTGGCCGCCGTACTTCGGGGCCGGGATCAAACCTGTCTATATGGCAGACGATGCCTCACGTTCTATAGTCACCCATAAACCAAATATCTTCACCCGCAATCTTGTGGGCACAGCATTCGGAGGCACCCTGCTATCGATGACTGACCCGTTCTTCATGTTTGCCGGGGTCTATGGGCTCGGTAGAGAATACCTCGTCTGGGACGTTGGTGTGGAGGCAAGATTCCTCAAACCCGGGCGCGGCAAACTAACCGCCGATATGCAAGTCACGGATGAAACGCTGGAATTGATTCGCGCCAATACTGCCGGCGGGCAGAAATACCTGCACTGGTTTGATGTCGATATCACCGATGAACAAGGCGATACCGTGGCCAAAATTCGCAGACAAGTGTACTTCCGGCGCAAACCGCAATTCGTCGAGCCGCCCAAAACTGAGGAATCAAGCGCTGCGCAATCTGGCCCGTGACAGCACTGAGTAACTCTGCTGATTTCGGCACGAGACCGCACATTAAGAAAGCAAGAGTTGCGATCGCACCAAACATTATGCTTCTGCGCGGCAGACTGGCGAGACTATGAAGTCATCCCTACACTCCGGATTAACGTCGTGCACTTTGTCTAAAAGACACAAGACATTTCAAAGAACATTCTCACAAGTCAGCTAGGACATTACCGCATAGGAAATTAGTTGGTCGAGCTGAAGTCTGTTGTTGATCGACCAGAAATAGTCGAGTTCATTGTGGTCACAGCGCATGGTGAGATGAGAAGCTGTGGGCTGGTCACACCACAAAGCGGATGCATTAGGCACCCAGCTGGATTCCCACGAGCACCGGTTCAGGTACGAGCGTGATCCCCCAGGTATCAACTACCCCATCGCGTACGGTGGTCGCGATCTGTAGCAAATCCCGGGTTTTGGCGCTGCCTCGATTGGTTAACGCCAACGTGTGCTTGGTGGATAGCGAGGCTCGACCGTCCACGGTCCCCGGTTCGTTATTCAGCCCAA
>CAYUVQ010000209.1:0-2247 GCA_964448175.1 uncultured Cellvibrionaceae bacterium
CTCGGGAGGCGAAGTGCAACTCGTCTTTCTGGCGCAACCCCTTGGGGTAAAAATTATTACGCCAAGGGGTATAACGCCAGCCGGAGATGCCAATGCGTATATCGCTCATAAGCTCCCTCTGTCATGTTGTTTAAAAATGCGGATCCTCAGTGAGGACGCGCCGGCGCAGTCATGGATGGTGGGTCACTGGCTGGAAAAGTATCTTCCAGTGCATCATCCAACATACTTTCATCGGCCTCGCTCTGGCCGGCCTGTGGATGCAGCTCCACTTTTACCCAGCCGCTGCGCCGTTGATCAAACGCTTTAAATGCTTCAATCGCGTCCGTCATGGGTTTCACCTGCGTGAGAATTTTGGCGGGGTCAAGCCGCCCACTCACCGTCAGTTCAATAAGCTTCGGAATGTATTTGCGGTGATGACAATTGCCCATGTTGATGGTGAGGTTTTTATTCATCGCCATGCCGATAGGAAAAGTATTCGACTGCTCTGAATAAACACCCACAATGGCCAGCGTCCCCGCTTTGGCTAATCCCTTGATCGCCCACTCCAGCGCCTGGCTCGGACCATCGCCCGGTTGCCAGTTACCGCCGTTGGGATTCGCCTCCGGTGCGATATCTTTCACCTGCTGGGCGAAGCGTTCCTCATCATCGGGCTGGCCGTGGTGATGGCTGTGTTCTGCATCGACTCCAACGGCGTCAATCGCGCGATCCACTCCAATGCCCTTGGTTAAGCGATGCAATGCTTCAACGGGATCTTCTTCTTCAAAGTTGATCACCTCGGCACCTTGCCGCCGTGCCATGCGCAAGCGATCCGCGTGTTTATCAATAGCAAATACACGCGCGGCACCCATTAAAAAAGCACTGGCAATAGCGAATTGTCCCACTGGCCCGCAGCCGAATACGGCGACGGTATCACCATTGGTGATCTCCGCCAGTTCCGCACCGAAGTAACCGGTAGGAAAAATGTCGGATAACAGGATGGCCTGCTCATCGGTAATTCCTTTCGGTAGTTTGATCAGCCCGACATTCGCGTAAGGAATGCGTGCCTTTTCTGCCTGCAAACCATGAAAGCTGCCGGTGTTGGCCGGCCCGCCAAAAAACGCCGTCCCGGCCTGCTTGCCATTGGGATTTGCATCATCACATTGTGCGTAATAACCCGCGCGGCAATAGGAGCAATTACCGCAGGCAATGGTAGAAGGAATAACCACCCGGTCGCCCACCTGCAGATTGCGCACATCATCACCGAGGGCTTCGACGATGCCGACACCTTCGTGGCCGAGAATAGTCCCCGGCTCCATTCCGCTCACCGTGCCGCGAATAAAATGCAGGTCAGTACCGCAGATCGCGGACGCCGTGATGCGCACAATGGCATCGGTAGGTGCTTGCAATTGCGGTTCAGGAACATCGTCCAGACGAATATCCCCCACCGCATGAAAAACGACAGCTTTCATGATGACCTCCGTTCACGCATCAATGGGCGCGGGTAACACCTTGCAATACGGTGTCGCTGGATTGCTGGTTTTGACTGCTGGCAATATTGCCGAGCGAAACCACGCCCACCAGACGCTTTTCACGGTTGAGAACCGGCATCCGGCGCAGCTCGTTATCTGCCATATTTTCCGCCACGTGCTGAACGCTTTCATCGTCAAAACAGTAGCGAATATTTTTACTCATTACCTGGTGTACCGGAGTTTGCGCATCCAGACCTTTCGCAACAGCGCGAATGGCAATATCACGATCGGTAATCATGCCCACCAGCCGATCCTGGTCATTTATCAACAGGGCACCGGAGTCAATTTTTTCCATCAGCGCAGCGGCTTCTTGAATGCTTTGATCCGGGGTAAGTGTTTTAACATTGATCGTCATAACGTCGCGAATTTGCATGATGTGATCTCCTTAATGATAAGTGTGAAAAACAATGGAGCATCAATGCCAGAAATAATTAAAACTTCTGGTTGGTGTAAGAGTTGCGACTGAAAGGCAGCCCTCAAGTTCAGTTAATGGCGGGGCATTGTTAATAACTTACTTGTTATTTTTTCTCTTCCTTCCCACTCCCGTTCGTCTCCAACACAAACAACAGCAACGAGCGACTCGTCACCACATACAAATGATTAAACGCGTAACTTTCTTCGGTAAGTTGCGTCGGACGGTTGGTGTCTATCAGGCATTTCCAAGCGCAGCCTTCCGCAACGGTGGGTAGGCAGAAATTGACGACGCCGTCATGGGCGTTAAGGATCAGCAGTAGCGTCG
>CAYUVQ010000210.1:0-2244 GCA_964448175.1 uncultured Cellvibrionaceae bacterium
AGGGGCACGATTTTGAAGCGGAATGGTTGAAGCTGATTGTGCAGATGATCGACCCCGAAACCAATTCTCTGTTATTGCTCTACGATGATGCGCAATCCATATATAAGAAAAAATCCAGTTTGAATTTCACCTTGTCCAGTGTGGGTATTCAAGCGCGGGGCCGCACCAGTATTCTCAAGTTGAATTACCGCAATACGCGCGAGATTTTGCACTTCGCCTTCGACTTTGCCAAAGAATTTCTGCAGGAAAAAGATGCAGATGAAGATTCCGTGCCTTTGGTTAAACCGGAGATTGGCGGAAAGTCAGGTCAGAAACCCGTGTTTCGTTTGTTGCCCAGCCGTGCGCAGGAGTTGGGGTTTATTCGCGCATGTTTACAAAAATGGCATAGCGAAGGCGTGACCTGGTCAGAGATGGCGGTAATCTATTGCCATCATCATTTTGGCGAAGCACTGATGCACGAGCTAAACCAACACGCGGTCCCCAATGTGTGGATGGGCGATGCCAAAAACCGCCGTCTATACGATCCTGTTGCGGACAAAGTGCTGCTGGTGACCCGCCAAAGCAGCAAAGGTCTGGAGTTTCCGCGGGTGATAGTGGCCGGTTTGGGCGGACTAAAAAGCACGCCGGACACTATGCCAGAAGAGGCGCGCCTGCTGTATGTCGCGATGACGCGTGCGCAGGAATATCTGTTATTAACGGCATCCGGAGATAATCATTACGTGCAGAGACTGGTGGCGGGGTAGGGAATAGCCAAGACGACGCAGTTTCACGAGCGAAACTAGGTTTTGGTCATCGCTATACTGAAGCAGGAAGCGCCACTTGGCTAAATGCCAACATACCAATATATGGTTTTCGTTAACCAAGTAATGGTTTATATTGATTCCTCTTTGGTTAGCTGAGGCACGTCTATGTTCGTACTTAAAGGGGTTCTACGGGCCGAAAGCCAGGAAAAGATCCTGCTCTATCTCTTGTTACGCGGTTCAGGTTACGGTGCGAGTATTGCCGAGTTTTATGCAGTACCGCAAAACCCGATTCAGAAACAGCTGGCTCGATTGGAAGAGGATGGAGTGATTGTCAGTCATCTCATCGGCAAAGTTCGAAATTACGAGCTTAATCCGCGCTATCCGTTTCTTGAACAACTCAAGGCTTTGCTGAAAGCGGCTGCCCAAGCCTACCCTCCAATCATCATTGACGCTCTGCTGGTGCAGCGCAGTCGGCCCCGTCAGGCGGGTAAGACGCTTCTGGCAGCACACGAAAGCATTGCAGGTAGCGAGATAAAGAAATGAAGGATTTTAGCGATATCCCTATAACCGAATTGGCTGCAATTGTGACTAACCACCTCCAGCAGCAAGGTATTGAGGTGGTATTAGTGGGTGGGCTGGCGGTGGAAATATACACCCATAACCTTTACCTCACCAAAGACATCGATATGGTGAACACTAATTACCAGCGATCCCAAACATTGCACAAGGCGATGGCGGAATTGGGGTTTAGTAAGCAGGGCCGCGTGTACGTGAATGCCACCACTGATATCACCATTGAGTTTCCTCCGGGACCGCTATCAGTAGGTAATGAACTAATTCGAACAACCACAGTGGCATCAATGGCTCACGGCAACATTCCGATATTGCGGGTAGAAGATGTAATTAAAGATCGCTTAGCCGCATATATTCACTGGGGAGACAGACAATCTCTTGTTCAAGCCACAGCGATACTGCTTACACATCAGCTCACTCCAGCAGCTTTTCAGGATTTTTGTATCAACGAAAAAGCGCAGACTGAATATGAGATGCTGGAAACGTTCTATCAATGCGCTAATCAAAAACAATTGACCGCTATGGCGGAATTACAAACAGAGCTCACCAGGATGCTACTCAGTGCAATGTAAACGCACAGGCAGTGATCAGGAAGTCCTTTGATAAGATGAAAAAAGCCACTGACATCAGTGGCTTTTTTGGGGATTTCTATTTCGCGAGATGAAATAAAAGATCTGCTACACGTTAAACAAAAAGTGCATAACATCCCCATCCTGCACAATATATTCCTTACCTTCTTTGCGCGCTTTCCCCGCCGTTTTTGCACCTTGTTCACCTTTGTATTCCACAAAATCATTGTAGGCAATGGTTTCAGCGCGAATAAAGCCTTTTTCAAAATCGGTGTGAATCACGCCGGCCGCTTGTGGGGCGGTTGCGCCGATGGGGATGGTCCAGGCGCGGACTTCTTTTACACCGGCGGTGAAGTAGG
>CAYUVQ010000211.1:0-2128 GCA_964448175.1 uncultured Cellvibrionaceae bacterium
AAATGGCGACAAAAACTCCAACCGGTAACGCCTGCGTCAGATCCCTTAACAGCGCCTGCTTTCATCGACCTTCAGTCTATTACACAGAATACAAAATTGCCGTGGCGCATCGTCTTGAAACTCGATAGCGGTATTGAACTCCTGTTGAGCCAAGGCTAATCATGCTATTCGAGCCCCGGCAGCCCATATGGTTATACACGCAGCCCGTTGATATGCGCAAATCCTTTGACGGGCTCATGGGCTTAGTCACCAGCCAGTTGCAAGCAGATCCCAGTAGCGGGCAATTTTTTGTGTTTATCAATCGCCGCAAAACCCAGATCAAGATTTTCTATTTCGATGGATCAGGTTACTGCATTTGGAACAAGCGACTGGAGCAAGGCCAGTTTAATCGTGCCACAACCCATGAGACTAAACAGGAAATAAATTGGCTGAGCTTACGTTTGCTGCTCGATGGGATTGAGGTGAAAAAAATTCGTCAATACAAACGATTTTCGCGTTAACGTTATGCCGGGGTTGGTATAATCCACGCATGACAACACCACCCAGTAACGCCGGCATAAGTGAACCCAATGAGCCACTGTCACCCGAGACCTTGGCCACAACCTTGTTTGCCTTGCGAGAAGAATACAATAACGTTACCGAAGAGAACCAGCAGCTCAAAGCGCGCATTGCCTGGTTTGAAAAACAGCTCTTTGGCCGCAAATCCGAAAAGCGCGTGATTGATAATCCCTACCAAGAGGATCTGCTAGTACCACCGGTTACCACACCGGCAGAGCCTGAAGCAAAAATCACCGTCAGCTATCAGCGTGGCATAGCCAAAAAGAATCGCCCGGAAGATTGCGTGACCGATTCTGGCTTGCGGTTTAGCGATGACGTGCCTGTTGAAGTTGTTCGCATTACCCCGCCCGAATTGCAAGGCGACAGCGCCAACGATTACGAGGTTATCGATACTAAAATCAGCCGCAAGCTTGCTCAACAACCCGCCAGCTATGTGGTGTTGCAATATGAAACACCGGTTATCAAGCACAAAGCTACCCAAGCGATTACCACAACACCGATGCCAGCACAGGTGCTGGCTAGCAGTCTTGCTGATGTGAGCTTGTTGGTAGGATTACTGGTCGACAAATTTTTATACCACCTGCCGCTGTATCGTCAACACCAACGCATGAGCTATCAGGGTATTACTGTGAGCCGCGCGAGCTTAACTAACTGGGTAAAGCGCACCATTGAATTACTGCGCCCGATTGTTGAGGCCCAATTAGCCCATGTACTGCTCAGCAAAGTGCTGGCAATGGATGAAACGCCTATAAAAGCGAGCCGCGAACACAAAGGGAAAATGAAAACGGGCTACTTCTGGCCGATTTATGGTGAAGACCATGAAGTGGTTTTTACTTTCAATGAAAGCCGGGGGCGACAGCATATTGAGGAGGTATTGCGAAAACGTTTTCAGGGGACACTCATCACCGACGGGTATGCGGCCTATGCGCGCTTTGCCAAACAAACACAGGACGTTACTCATGCGCAGTGCTGGGTACACAGCCGCCGCCATTTTGTTGAGGCGGAATCACTGGATAAGGTCGCCGTTGATCAGGCGCTGGATTTTATCGGTCGGCTTTATCGTATTGAAGAGCACATCAACACTCACAAACTGAAGGACGAGAAAAAACACGATTACCGTTTGACGCACAGCAAACCGATCGTCGATGAATTCTTTGTGTGGTGCACAGCGCAATTGCAGCGACCTGATTTAACGCCGACTCATAAACTACGCAAAGCATTGAATTATGTGGTCACTCGCGAAACAGAACTGTGCGTCTTCCTGGAAGACCCACAAGTGCCGATGGATACCAATCATCTTGAACGAGAAATCAGACCCATTACGTTGGGCCGGAAGAACTGGTTGTTCTGCTGGACGGAGCTTGGCGCTGAACATGTGGGGTTGATCCAAAGCTTGATCAGCACCTGCAAGCTGCATAACATCAATCCACATACCTATCTCACGGATGTATTACAGCGTATAAGTATTCATCCTGCGAGCCAAGTTGCAGACTTGACGCCGCGATTGTGGAAAGAGAAGTTTGCCGATAGCCCTATGCGTTCTGTGCTGCAAGATAAAATGCAATACGTG
>CAYUVQ010000212.1:0-2102 GCA_964448175.1 uncultured Cellvibrionaceae bacterium
TGAGCGGATTGAAGACGGTACGGTTA
The DNA here is from genome assembly GCA_964448175.1 of uncultured Cellvibrionaceae bacterium. Lineage (GTDB taxonomy): Bacteria > Pseudomonadota > Gammaproteobacteria > Pseudomonadales > Cellvibrionaceae > Cellvibrio. The sequence continues at coordinate 27 of CAYUVQ010000212.1, forward strand.
AAAGCCACTATCGCTCCAGAAGTTACACCAGCGAGCGCGAACGGGATTGGGTCGCATTCCTGCATGAACTCGAAACGAGCTACTGGAATGACATGAACAGTTATGTCAAAGACACTCTCAATTACAAAGGTTTAACTGCGGGAACGGCGATCATGAACAGCCTTCCCAGCGCGCAAAAGCAGTTTGACTTCGCGGATGCCCATGCTTACTGGCAACACCCGGAATTCCCCGGCGCTGAGTGGGATGCGCAGGATTGGACTGTGGGCAATGAATCCATGGTCAACACCATTAATAATGCACTCAGTGGATTAGCCAAGCAGCGTATCAAAGGAATTCCCTTTACCGTATCCGAATATCAGCACGCCTCCCCCAATACCTACAGTAGCGAAGGGCCGCTGCTCGCGGCAGCCTACGGCGCTATGCAGGATTGGGATGGCATCATGTTTTTCGCCTACGATGCGGGGCCGGGAGGAAATTGGGACGCGCGATACTTCAACGATTTCTTCAGTATGAATGCGCATCCCACCAAGATGGCGAATCTGTTGGTAGCGGCCAATCTGTTTCGACGTGGCGACGTAAGCGCGGCCCATGACGTGGTAGTCATGAACTTTAGTCCGCAGACCGAGCTGGATATTCTGGCTACCCGTGGCAGCGCCTGGAATGTTGCCAGCGGCGCTCATCTGGGCGTCCCGAATGATGTTCCGCTGATGCATCGTTTTGCCATCGATGTGTCTCCATCTCCCACTGGTACCGACGCGCTACCGGCAGCCATTACCGGCCCGGTATATGCCAGCGATACGAATGAGCTTCATTGGGATATGAGCGCGACCAGCAAGGGCGTAGTGACCATCAACACGGCACGTACGAAAGCGGTGATAGGCTTTATTGATGAACGCAGTTTTGCTTTGGGAAATCTTGATATTAACGTAGGTAAAACCATGCAGGACTGGGCCACCGTATCGCTGACCCTGCAGCAAGGTAGTTTTGATCAGCCGGAAGCTGGTGCCTCCCTCTTGGTGGTTGCCACCGGGCTGGTAGAAAACACCAACATGCGCTGGACCGACAGCAGCCGCACTTCGCTGGGGACCAATTGGGGTACAGCACCTACTCGCATTGAGGTCATTCCCGCCGTTATCGATCTGCCGTTTGCCAGCTCACATACCCGGGCCTGGGTATTGAACGAGACCGGGCAGCGTACAAGTGAGATGACGGTGGAGGACAATGCCGGCAAGGCGCGCTTGGTATTGCAGGCATCTGCAGCCAGTTTGTGGTATGAAGTCGTGGTTGAGGAAAGTACTGCGCGCTAAAAAAAATGAATTGCGCAAAAAACAAAAGCGCTCTCCAGTAAAAAATACGGTGCAGCAAGAGCAGAAGGTTGCTGTGCCGTGCTCGATGAGCTGTTTGCGGTGGGTAGGCTGAAATTACGCCCACCCATCAGTGAAGAGTTAAGGGATAGTCTTCTGGAGTATCATCGAGCCATCTTGATCATCAGAGTGAGGCAATCAACTCATGTTAAATCCAAGCGAATTAACCGGCAGCGACTTCTCGCCTGAAAAAGGCCAGGTCATTGTGGCGGAGCATAACCACCGCTTCACGCGTGCTATCTATACCGAACAGCATCAATGGTTCGCGGATGAGGCGAGGCAGCTCGGCGGTGATGATTATGGTCCCAATCCCTACGAGATGTTGATGGCCGCTCTGGGAGCCTGTACGTCAATGACCATGCGCATGTACGCCAACCGCAAAGCCTGGCCGCTGGAGGATGTGCGCGTGGCGCTGACCCATCGCCGCGAAAATCGTGACGGTGCGAGCGTGGATATTTTCGATCGGGTGATTGATGTCGTGGGTGCGTTGACGGAGGAGCAGCGGCAGCGTTTACTGGATATTGCGAACAAATGCCCTGTACATAAAACATTAACGGGTCAGATTGATATTCAGACACAGTTGCGCTGATTTTTAATTAGAACTGTAGTTTTCGTAGCAGTGAAATTTACCAAAATTTTTATGCGTGCCTCAAACTGCGCCACGCCACGCCACGCCACGCCACGCCAAGTCCAGGTGCACAGCGTTATCCAT
>CAYUVQ010000213.1:0-2091 GCA_964448175.1 uncultured Cellvibrionaceae bacterium
AACAACACGCAAGCAATCGAGGATGTTCTGGAAGAAGCTCGCTTGGACGGCAGCCTGAAAAGCTCCATTTCCTCGGCGGTCTTGGCGGAATTCTTATTTAATGCATGGGAAGGCACACTGATGCGTATGAAGGCATCTAAATGCCGCGAACCATTAAATGCGTTTCTTACGTTGTTGCCGGAGATCCTCGGCGACCGCACCTGAAGATAATTTTTTACCTTCACCTTAAAGACGACCAGTCAACTGTAAATTGATTCTGTGGCGACAATCTGTCAGTACATGGAAATCAACAATTGCGCGCCCTCTTTGTGCGCTTATTTACAGACGACCGGTCATCTATTAAACATTTGTGATTTTTATAAGTAGCCGCAGGTCTAGATTAAGAGAGCCGGCAGCTGCGCAGTACCGAAGGAATTGACAATGACCAGATTTACAAAATTCATCAAGATTGCAACATGGGGCTTTGCGGCTCTCCCCCTGTTAGTGAGCGCTCATCAACCTGATTACCACCCACTGCAGGTCGCCACGTTAATTGAGGAGCAAAAGCGCCCTTTTCCAAAGACTGTAATTCTTCCTTACAAAGAACCGCTGAAATCCAGCTGGGCCTTGGCTATCGATAATGACATCCTTGCCCTCGGTGGGCGGGACCAGGATTACACCTACGGCATCAACTTTACCTACTCGGGCCACGCTGCGCAGAACACGTGGTTTTCTCTGGATCAACCGCTTACTGCCATTGATCGCCTGATCGGCGTTGACCAGCGATCTGAGCAGGTTGTTGAGAATCATAGCCTCGAAATTGGGATGTTCGGTTTTACCCCCGAGGACATCAAAGTTGCGGCCGCGAACCCCGCTGACCGCCCCTACGCCAGCCTTGTTTATTGGTCCAACTCCCGGGAACAGATGAATCTCAACAGCAACGTCTCCTGGAAGACCACCTTGACTGTGGGAGCACTCGGGCTAAACCTTGTTGGTGAATTTCAAAATACGATCCACGACAAGCTCGATGCGAACGAAGCCGTTGGCTGGGACAACCAAATCAGTGAAGGTGGCGAATTGACGGCCCGTTACGCCATCGCACGCCAGCAGTATCTAGGTACGATGTTTGGTGATATGGAAGTTAAAAGCACCGTGCAGGCATCGGTCGGCTACCTTACCGAAGCCAGCTGGAGCCTCAGTCTTCGCGATGGCAAATATCACACGCCTTGGTCATCGTTTAATCCAGAGTTAGCGAGCTACGGTGAAAAATCCACCTATAACACCAGCAGCCGAGCTATTCAGGAACATTATTTCTGGGCGGGGATGGCCATTAAAGCCCGCGCATATAATGTTTTCCTGCAAGGACAATTTCGTGATAGCGCGGTGACCTATGACCACAATGAGTTAAATCCCGTTGTTTTCGAAGCCTGGCTGGGATACACCATCGCCTTTGCTGAAGGCTATCGTCTGAGCTACGTCCTGCGTGGCCACAGCTCAGAAATCAAGGAGGGTGCCGGTGATCGTAACCTGATATGGGGCGGCGTCATCCTGGCCCGAACGTTTGATTAATCTCGTTGCAAGGAGCGCAGCAAGGATTTCCATCTTGATAAATCTTCATCCATTTTCTGATGTCGATTTCGATACTTCCCAATCGACTACTCATTGTTCAAAATCATTAGTGGTACCCACTCCGTAATAAAAACCGAGTCGCCTTTTCAAAACATTCATACCGCCGATATGCTCCACCCAAATAAGGAGGTCGTGTGCAAGCGATCATTTCAGTATCCGGTCTTACCAAAACCTACGCTTCCGGACAGCTAGCCCTCAACAACATTAATCTCGATATACGTCGCGGCGAGATTTTTGCGTTACTCGGGCCTAACGGTGCCGGAAAAACCACGTTAATCAGCATCATCTGTGGCATTGTTAATCCAGGGGGTGGCCAAGTACTTGTGGATGGTCATGACATAGTCAAAGATTTTCGTGCTGCACGTGCAAAAATCGGTCTGGTGCCCCAGGAACTGTCCATCAGCATGTTTGAAAGCGTGTGGGATACCGTGAAATTCAGCCGGGGTTTATTTGGTAAAGCACCGAATAATGCCTGGCTTGAAA
>CAYUVQ010000214.1:0-1997 GCA_964448175.1 uncultured Cellvibrionaceae bacterium
CCTTTTTGATCAGCATGAGCAGAGTAACCACCAATGGTGGTCACCCCCGCACGAATGCTATAACGCTGACCATCCAATTCAACCCAGCCACCGCGTGGGCCGAACTGCTGGATTGCACGGCCCGGCGTACCCGCCGCCTGGTATCCCACAAACAACACATGATGACGCGGATTTTCAATCATCGCCTTCAGATAATTGACCACCCTGCCCCCCGCCGCCATGCCGCTCGCCGCAATCACCACGGCCGGACGCTCCGTGCGGGCAAGATACTCCACCGTTTGCAGGTGTTGTTCGTGGCTATCCACGGTGTACAAATTATCGAAATTTAAGGGGTGCCGACCTGCACGCAAACGCTGCTGGGCTTCTGCATCCCAAAAAGGCTTAAGCTCGCGATAAACCTCCGTGAATTTTGCGGCCAAAGGCGAATCGACAATCACCTCCAGATCCTTCCAATGCGTACCACCTTTGTAGATCAATCCCTCCAGCTCATACAGCAGTTCCTGCGTCCGGCCGATACTGAATGCAGGCACGATTACAGTACCACCATTGGCCAAGGCTGCTTCAATAGCCGCTTTAAGCTTTAATTGTCGATCGTGGCGGCTCTCGTGTTGACGATCACCGTAAGTACTTTCGATCACCAGACTATCGGCACGGTGCGGCGATTTGGGAGCGGGCAACAACGGCGCATAAGGCGCACCCAGATCACCAGAAAATACCGTCAAATGCTTCTCGCCACTGGACTTTTGTAGCAGTTCAACTTCCACATAGGCAGAACCAAGAATATGTCCAGCCCGCTGTAATTTAATCCGCACACGAAATTCAGCATCATCCACCAGCGTGTACCACTCGCGATAAGGAATCGGCACGAGCTGCAGGGAAACCGTTTGCAAAAAATTTTCAATCAGACGCTGGTCGCGGGTAAAACCCATCTTCAAAGCGTCTTCAATAACAAGCGGTAACAAACGCGCCGAAGGCTCGGAACAAATTATCGGCCCTTTAAAACCCGCCGCCATCAAATAGGGCAAGCGACCGATATGATCGATATGAACATGCGTAACAATCAGCGCGCGCAGATCATCCAGTGGAAATTTAATCTGATGCTGGGCCAGACTATCCGCACCGGCATCTGCGCCTTGAAATAAACCACAATCTACAAGCAGCGATGCATTTGGCGCCCAGGTTAAACGGTGACAACTACCAGTAACGCCATCTGCACCGCCGTGGTGGGTGAATGAAGGGAAAAACATAAAAACTCCTTTTAAAAATGTGCCGTATAATCAACCGCATCCTGTAATATTTACTGAAATTGAATTATCAAAACGATTTTAACCGGACAAAAAGTGAAGCAAAAGCCTAATGGCTCACAATTACCACTGCTGGGTAATATTCATGTATTACTCTAGCAAGTGCGCCAACATTTGATGCTCTTGCGCACGTTTTAGGGTTAATCAAAGGCGCTTTACAAAACAGCGCCTTCCCTAGTTATGTTATGAAGCGCAAAGGTACCGGCCTGCCAATATGACCATTTATCGCATTCATCCTGACCGCATGCATTATCAATTGATGACGATTTCCTCTGAAGAGGTAGTTAGCAAGTTGGGTCAGCAAAATCCGTTTCATATTGATCCCACACCGCGCCCCTATGCACCTATCTGGAAGCCATTAGAAGTTTCATTCTATGACAGCACCACGGGTAAGAAAAAAACCAAGCGACCTGATATTAGTGTGGCCCACGGACGTTTGTTTTTAAATAACGCAGGCTGTGATGCGTTATCAAAACTTATTGAAACAGATGGAGAGCTTTTGCCAGTATTATTTGACGGTGAAGGTGGCGCAATTTTTAACACACTCAAATGCGCTGAAGATGTTAATGCACTTGATACAGAGCGCAGCACAAAAAGCGTTTGGGGTGATTTGCAATCATTGGCATTCGTTGAAGAAAATTTAAATGCGGCGGTTTTGTTTCGATGCAAATTTGATGGCTTTACGGGATTATT
>CAYUVQ010000215.1:0-1955 GCA_964448175.1 uncultured Cellvibrionaceae bacterium
TCGCCCGATAGGTTTTAATTCCGTGTAGCGTAAACGTCAGAATTATTCCCAGCACGCCAGCTATCGCAAGGACCGCCAGTATGATCAACAACTTTTTAGGCTTTACAGGATCGAGTGAAGCAACGGCTGGACTGGCCAGTTCAACTGCCTGGGTGTTCGCTTTCGCTGCAGGTAGTTTGTTGAGATCATTTTCCATAATGCTGCGCCAGTGTTCCATTGCGCGCAGCTCTGGTACAAAAATACTGAGAGAAGCTTTACTGCGTGCTTGCAGAGCATTGATCTCCTCAGCAAGCACCCGCGTCCCGAGCAGATAATGGCGGTCATCCACCACTTTTAGTTCAACGCCGGCAAGCTGTGCGTAAGGGGTGTCGATAATGTTCAATGAGCGAGCAACGGAAAGCGCTTCCTGTAGGCGAATTAATTCGTCCTGCAGTTTTTGTTGTTCACGCCGCTGGAGTGCTTCGTAATCAATGGCCAATTGCTGCAAGCTCGAGGCATAGCCTTTTTCTAGCTGCGTAACAAATTGCGTTACTACCCGATTGTTGAGGAAATCTACATAGGCAGTCAGCAGCTTTATACCCTCCGTTGGCTCGCTGGTCTCCAGGGATAACTGACTTAACGTCGAGTCAGGTTTTTTTGGGTTGGGTGGCGTCAATGCGAGGGATTTAAAAAAGCGTCTGAAATGCCGGTCATTGTCACTCATTTCAATCGTTGGATCTGTCGATAGGGGTTTGCCTGACCAGGACTCCCAGAAGGCGCGTTGCGTGTGCAGGGCGTTCGCCTGGGTTATGAGCGCGGTATAAAACGCAGCCTGTTGTAGTGTGGCTACCTGATAGTGTTTTCCTTCCTCGGTTAAAAATGTTGGCTGTAATGCCTGGATGTCATACGCCGATGTATCATTCAGTAAAGCCTCAATGCGGTACACAGGTGCTTGCAGTTTTAACCACACGGCCACCGGTACGATGCAAGCTATGACGCTGGCAATAATTATCCATTTCCCCTGCCACAATATGGCGCAAAGCTCCAGTAAGTCGATTTCGTCATCAAGGTAATCAGTGTGTCGGACGGCCAGATTTTGTTGATGCATATTCATAAGCGCTAGTTCACTATCTAATGGCTGACATAGAGCGCATTGGTAAAAAGATTTTGATACATCACATCAGTGGTTGGTGTGGTAAATCTTATGCGGGGTTGGCAATTTATTGAGTTCGCACTCTACCTTCGACGCTCGAACGAGGTTGTAAGAATTTGTAGTTTGTCGATCGTCTTGCGATAGTAAACTTGATCAGTTTTTTTGAAAACTGGAGACCAACATGCTGGTTAAAGAACAGTTAATCCTGATGTCTCGCTACAACACCTGGATGAATCAGCGGCTGTATGAAACCGTTCAACATTTAAGTCCGGCTGAATTCACACAGGATAGAAAAGCTTTTTTTGGTTCTATATGTGGAACGCTTAATCATCTGGCGGTGGCGGATACGATCTGGTTAAAACGTTTTGCGAATCACTCCCAAGAATTTTTCACACTCGACTTCGTGCGCGAATTACCTGTGCCTCCAGCACTGGATCACATCCTGTTTGATGAGTGTGATGCGCTCGCGCGATATCGCCAGCGTCTGGACGAACTCATTGAGCAATGGGTTGCGTCGCTGACAGAAGCGGAGCTTGATTCGACCTTGCACTACACCAGTATGAAAGGCAGCGGGGCGCGAAAGAAGCTGGGGCAGGTGTTGCTCCATTTCTTTAACCATCAGACCCATCATCGGGGGCAGGTGACGACTATGTTGACGCAATGCGGTCTGGATATGGGGGCGACGGATTTGCTGTTGCTGATTCCTGATCAGGCCTAGAGGCTCCCGGTAAGGCTTTGAATCATGATTTAACAGGGCGGGATTTCCCAGCCCGTGAGCGGCGCAATCCAGCCTTGCCGGAAAAAAATTGTGATACTATGCGCG
>CAYUVQ010000216.1:0-1931 GCA_964448175.1 uncultured Cellvibrionaceae bacterium
CATACATGGCGACCAGCACGTTCGCCCCCGTGACCATATTCTTATTCGAATTGCCGGAAGAAACATGCATGATTGCACGCTGAATCACCCGTTGAAAGCCCAGTGTGGGCTGGGTGTCGACATCTTCGTCGCCGGGAAACACGGGGGTGTTCTCGGCAATAAATTTGCGGAGGTCCTGACGCAGGGTGTCGAGGTTAGCTGAGCAGGCGCGCAACACTTCTGCCGCCGCAGCATTATCCAGCAGGGAAAGCAGCAAGTGCTCTACGGTAATAAATTCATGTCGCGCCGTGCGAGCCTCGACAAAGGCCATGTGCAGGCTGACTTCAAGTTCTTCGGAGATCACGCTACCTCCATTTCATATGTGGAGCGGGACAAACAAATTCGACAAATCCCTATTCTTATTCTATGACTAAATCGAGCTTGCGTATCGCCAATGACTGAACGCTGTGACGCCTTCTCCTGAGCGCCACGCAACGACTTTACTATACCCGTAGTTCGACCCATTGTGCGGCGCCGAACCTACGGTAAACCCTGTACACGACGGGCTTTGAAACCGCGCGCAACAGGGCGGCGCTTCGCACTGCAAAAACAGCGGCGAAGCAATTCCGATTGTGCAAAAAACGGGCCCGCTGATGTCGCCCATAACAAAATGACAGGCACAACAGCGTGAATGCGGAAAAAAGCTCTGGAATCAATCACCGGACGGCACTGGTTCCATAATGCATTGAAGAGGATGCTGATTCATGCGAGCGAGCTGAATGACGGACTCCACACGTGTGGCGGCAATGTCTCGGGTATAAACCCCAACTACCCCGCGTCCTTCGTGATGGACCTTCAGCATGATGCTTGAGGCTTCCTCCAAGGTTTTTCCGAACACGTGCTGAACCACCACCACCACGAAATCCATTGGTGTGTAGTCATCATTCAGCAGGACAACCTGATACATAGGAGGAGGCGCGAGCTTGGCAGGTTCCCGCTCCGTCACCGTATCATGTTTGGGCAAGACCTGAGTCCCCATGTCAATACTTAGTGTTTCCGATAGTTGACGCGCATTGTGCTAATTGCGCATTATGAATCGATTCTGAGTGCTCTTGTAATTGTTGCATGCCAGAATTCATAGGCGAAAGCTTACCCCTGTAATTGTATCAATCCAATACACCAAAAGTTGAGGGCAGTCCGCATGTCTGATTCAATCGCAACCTCCGTGCCCGAGGAAACTCAAAAGCTGACGGGGACCGTTAAATGGTTCAATGACGCCAAGGGTTTTGGCTTCATCACTCCCGATAATGGAGGAGAAGACCTTTTTGCGCATTTCTCTTCCATCCAGATGAATGGCTTCAAGACACTCAAAGAAGGTCAGAAGGTCCAATTCGAAATCGCCCAAGGCCCGAAGGGTAAGCAAGCACTCAATATTACCGCGGGCTGACCTCGCGCGCTTGTGTACTACGGCGGGCGCCGATACGCACCTAATACAATAAGAGAATGTCGGTTTCTAACTTAAGTACAGGGCTCAGGGGCCCTGTATATTTTTTTCTAAGCGCCCTGCTTGTCTGGTCCGCCAAGGTGTTTCCCGTGGCTGCTGCAGAGCTTCCGGTTCTTCAGCTACGCGTCGGCACAAAAGCCATTACTGCAGAAGTCGCCGCAGATGATGCCAGCCGGTCGCAAGGGCTTATGTTTCGCAAAGCACTGCCCCCTGACCACGGTATGTTATTTGTCTTTCCGGAAGCAGGCCAGTATTGCTTCTGGATGAAGAACACTCCCCTGCCACTCACCATCGCCTTCATAGACGCCACCGGACGCATCATTAACCTGGCCGATATGCAGGCGCTTTCACTCGATACGCACTGCGCCTTGGCGCCGGCCTTATATGCCTTGGAAATGGAGCAGGGCTGGTTTCACCGCCATAAGCTGCGCCCCGGCATTGAAATCCG
>CAYUVQ010000217.1:0-1909 GCA_964448175.1 uncultured Cellvibrionaceae bacterium
TTAATGCCCGCACCTATCTCGATCATCTCAATCCCGAGTACCTGCGTTATTACTTTGCCGCCAAACTGACCAGCGCAGTGGATGACCTCGACCTGAACCTTGAGGACTTCATCCAGCGGGTGAACAGTGACCTGGTAGGCAAAGTGGTGAATATCGCCAGCCGTACCGCTAAATTCATCAATAACGCCGGTGGCACCTTATCGACTACCGTGGCAGATCCCGCTCTGTGGGAAAAATTTGTCAGCGCCGGCTCCACTATCGCCGTCCATTATGAGGCACGGGATTTCAGCAAAGCCATGCGCGAAATCATGGCGCTGGCTGACGCTGCCAATGAATACATCGCCACTCAGGAACCCTGGAAGTTGGCCAAGCAGCCCGGTCAGGAGCAGTACACCCTTGACGTGTGCACCTTGGGCATCAACATGTTCCGCGCGCTGCTCACTTATCTCAAACCCGTATTACCGGCACTGACCGCTAAAGCCGAGGAATTCCTCGGTGAGACGCTGAGCTGGGAACAACCTGTGAGTTTCCGCGGCGGCGAACAGATTAACGCGTTCGCTCCGTTATTAACCCGCGTTGAAAAAGAAAAGGTAGATGCCATGCTCGAAGCCAGTAAAGAAGCCCTGGCCACCGCCACTCCCAAAGCCACTGGTCCCTTAGCGGACGACCCCATTGCGGCGGAGATTGAATTTGCGGATTTCGCGAAAGTAGACCTGCGCATTGCTTTGATTGCCAATGCCGAGCACGTGGAGGGGTCGGATAAACTTCTGCGTCTCACCCTGGACTTGGGCGGCGAGACGCGCAATGTATTTTCCGGCATCAAAAGCGCTTATAACCCTCAAGATCTCGTGGGCAAATTGACCGTTGTGGTTGCCAACCTCAAGCCACGCAAGATGAAGTTCGGCATGAGCGAAGGCATGGTGCTCGCCGCCGGCCCCGGCGGTGATGAGCTCTACCTGCTCGAACCTCACAACGGCGCCAAACCCGGCCAGCGCGTGATGTAAGCTGCAGAAAGCGATGCATCGCCCTCGTAGGTCGGGTTGGCACCGGCAGGAAGCGATGCATTGCCCTATCGTAGGTGGGCTTAGCGCCAGCAGGAAGCGATGTGTCGCCCTGCCGTAGGTCAGGTTAGCACAGCGTGATCCCACACCATTGTCTTCGGGCGTCGGATTACGCCTTAGGCTAATCCGACCTACTTGAGACCGCCTTATCGCTATGAATTTCGTACGTCTGTAGATCGGGTGCGCGCATTATGAGTTTCGTGCACCCGTAGGTCGGGTGCGCACATGAGGTGGCATGTTGAGCACTACCGTCCCCCGTAGGTCGAATTAGCGCAGCGTAATCCGACAAATGGACCCGGTAAATGCCTTATCACCACAAGTTTCAAGCATATTCCCAAATAAACCGGGTTTTGGATTGATCCCGCGCCGCTGCTTTACGATAATGCGCCCCTGAAATTTCAGGCGTCAGCCCACAGGTAGAGAATCCATGACCGAATTTGCCGTCATCATGCTCGGTACCATCCTGGTGAACAACTTCGTGCTGGTCCAGTTTTTGGGGCTGTGCCCGTTTATGGGTGTGTCCAATAAACTGGAGTCGGCCATTGGTATGGCCGGTGCCACCACCTTTGTGATGACGCTCGCCTCTATCTGCACCTACCTCGTGTTTACCTGGATCCTCGCTCCGCTGGGGCTGGACTATCTGCGTACTATTTCTTTTATTCTGGTGATCGCGGCAGTTGTGCAGTTCACCAAGATGTTTATGGAAAAGACCAGCCCCCTGCTATATCGCATCCTCGGGGTCTTCCTGCCATTGATTACTGTGAACTGCGCCGTTCTGGGCGTGGCTCTGTTGAACATCAACAAGACCCACAGCTTCTGGGAATCCACCCTGTATGGGTTCGGTGGCG
>CAYUVQ010000218.1:0-1821 GCA_964448175.1 uncultured Cellvibrionaceae bacterium
CCTTTTGCCGCGCAGCAGCAAAGCTCCCCGGCACGCCTAAGGTTGTTCACGCGTTTTATTGCCGATGGATTGGAAGTGACGTTGTTCAAACAAACAGGTTATCTGCAAAAACAACAACCCCGGCCAGTGGTACTGGCTCTGCCGGATAACTGGAAACCAGCACCAGCTTATGCGGCGCTGGGCGAAAAAACCAAGACCCCACAGGAAAAACCAGCACCGCGACTTGCCAGCGTCACACCATTACGAGGTCAGTAATGCGTTTATCTTCTCCACGTTTATGGTTGGCAATCCGGCTGCCTGATCTGCCGCTCACCGCATTGAAACCGGGCGAACCGGAAGCCCCCGTGGTCGTGGCCGATAAAAAGCGAACCGTATTTGTCCATCCTTCTGCGCAACGCGCGGGTGTGAAAGTGGGGATGGATATCACTACCGCTCGGCTGCTCAGTGGCTGCGACATTATTGAACGAAACACACAGCAGGAACAGCAGGCGCTGCATCAACTCTCGGAACAGCTCTATCATTTCACGCCGTACATTGATCGTTATTGCAGTCCGGTCGCTGCGCAAAATGGTTTGCTGCTGGAGATTTCCTCCTGTTTAAAATTGTTTGACGGTGTGATGGGCATTATTCAACTCATTACCACTTGTTTGAATCAGACACCCTATGCTTTTTTATTCGGGCTGGGCCATTCCGCACAAGCCGCCTGGTTACTTTCTTTTGCTGGCCACAGGATCACGGGTGATGAAACCAAAGACGTGTTTCTTAATCGCCTGTATACACTTCCCGTTGATTTATTGTTTGACTACCCCGCTGCGCAGGTATCGTTAACGCGGATGGGCTTTACCACCTTAGGCGATATCGCCCGACAAATCTCTCACCATTCTTTACGCAGTTTCAAAAAACGTTTCGGTCATGAATTTGCCGGGATGCTGGCAGAGGTTTTTGATATTGATCAGGACTTCGCACAAAACACCCTGTTTGAAAAACCGCGCGACATTTATCGTCCTGATGAATGGTTTGAGGATGAAATTCAATTTGAATATCCCATTATCACCGTCGATCAGCTCAAACCTGCATTTGAAAATTTATTAAGCGCACTGGGGATTTATCTGCGCAAACGGCAACAGCAATGCCAGGTTATTGAGTGGCACATGTCGGATATCTACCGGCGCAAGGCGGCCATGACTGTCAGCAGCGATACTCCACAAAGTCAATGGCACTTGCTTTACGACCTCACCCTTATCCAGTTTGAAAATAAAGAACTGCCATTTGAAGTGGATTCAATCAAACTGCTTTGTCGCCATACCCTGCCGCTCCACAATCAGAACAACTTGCTAGACCTGGACCAAAGCCGTCGGCGTAAACGCACCACCGCAGACTTTGCCGTGACCATTGCCAAATTAAAAGCGCGCTTGGGCGATGCGGCCGTTTATAAATTCAGTTACCACGACAGCCGTGTGCCGGAATTGACACAGGTCGCACTGTCACTCGCCGAAAAATCCCGTCAGGACTTGCCCGATATTTATCAGCAGGCGTTGCGGCCCGCCTGGTTGCTGGATGCGCCGGAAATTATTGAAGAGCGACATCAGCGTTTGTATTGGCATGGCTATCTCACGCCCCATGTAGGACCGGAACGCATCATTGGCGACTGGTGGAACACGCCGGTTGCGCGCGATTATTACCTGGCGGCACGGCAGGATAACCTGCCGCTGTGGATTTTCTTTAATCTCTACGATAAACGCTGGTATGTGCAAGGAGTATTTGCCTGATGCGCTACGCTCACTTGCACACCATCACCAACTTCACATTTTTAACCGGCGC
>CAYUVQ010000219.1:0-1790 GCA_964448175.1 uncultured Cellvibrionaceae bacterium
CGGGACAGGAACCATACTCCATCAGCATGATGGTAGAGGAGTATCGCAGCCAGAATATGGGCGCCTTGCCGCGTCCGGTGCAGATTGTTGCAACGGATGTGTCAGCCACCATTCTGGAGCAGGCACGCAAGGCCGAGTACGACCGTCTTTCAGTTTTACGCGGTTTATCCGATGAGCGGTTACGACGTTATTTTGATAAAGCCTCCGAGAATATGTGGCGAGTCAAACCAGCAGTGCGTGAACGGGTTGAGTTTAAAGCCTGGAACCTGATGGATTCTTACGCGGCATTAGGCAAATTCGACATCGTGTTTTGTCGCAACGTATTGATATATTTCAACGCTGAGTTAAAGCGCCAGATCCTGCAAAAAATTCACGCGTCGTTGAAACCCAAAGGGATTTTATTTTTGGGTTCTTCAGAAGGATTGGCGGGGGCAGGGGATTTGTTTGAAATGGTGCGGTGTGAGCCGGGGATTTTGTATCGGGCAGTGTGAACCATGCCGTTAATCAATACCCCCGAGGTTGCACCAGAGCCGGCGGCCTGAGTGCTGTTCACCTCGCCAATAGTTTCATCAACTTCTCAAGATCGACCGGCTTCACCAGGTGGCGATCGAATCCGGCTTCGGCCGATTTGCGACGATATTCTTCCTGGCCCCAGCCGGTCAGAGCAATGATCAATATGTTATCGGCCCAGGCATTTGCGCGAATGCGTCGGCAGGCTTCAAAGCCGTTTATTTTGGGCAAACCAATGTCCAGCAGAATGACCTCCGGTCGCTGTTGCTGTGCTACCTCGACCGCTTCTTCACCGTCATGAGCCATGAACGTCTGGTTACCCGACAGCTGCAGCACTTGAGCCAGGGTCTCGGCGCTATCCCGGTTATCATCGACGATCAGAATCCGTACTCCAGCGTTCGCTTCTTTAACATTTCCGTTGCTTGTTGACCGGGCGGTTTGATCGACCGTGATCGGCAAACGCAGGATAAATTCGCTTCCCTCACCGAGGCCGTCACTCAGGGCTTTAATATCGCCACCATGAAGTTCAACCAGCCGTTTTGCCAAGGTAAGGCCGATGCCTAAACCGCTCTGTGTGCGCTCCAGGGTTTGGTCAACCTGCAAAAACATATCGAAGATAGGTTCGAGCATCTCGGACGAAATACCAATGCCGTTATCCTTGATGCTCATCGTCACCCACTGATCCTGCTGCTTGACGGTCAGATTAATTTCGCCGCGCTGTCCGGTAAATTTGCAGGCGTTGTTCAACAAGTTGCTGACCACCTGCGTTAACCGGACGGCGTCGCCGTTCAGGTAAATCGGGTGGGGCGGCAATGTGACGTTAAGGGTGTGGTTGGCGGATTCAATCAGGGAACGTGAGGTTTCGACGGCCTGCTGAATGACCGCTCCCAGTTCAATCTGCTCACAGCGAAGCTCCAGCTTGCCACGGCTGATGCGGCTCATATCGAGCAGATCGTCAACCAGCCGTACCAAATGCACCAGTTGCCGGTCGATGGTGGCGGTAGCTCGCCCAATGATTTCATGATCGTTAGGGGCGAACTTCAATATTGCTGTGGCGTTACTGATAGGAGCAAGAGGATTACGCAGCTCATGCGCCAGGGTCGCGAGGAATTCATCTTTGCGTCGATCTGCTTCGCGCTCGCGTTGTTCGCGACCACGCAATGCCAGCAGCGCTACCCACATCAAGGTCGTCACCGCAATAATCAGCATGGCGGCACCCAAGGCACGGCTGGTGCCCAGATCAAAGAGGCCAAGCTCGTGCCCCTTGGAGCGCAGCCAGA
>CAYUVQ010000220.1:0-1730 GCA_964448175.1 uncultured Cellvibrionaceae bacterium
TAGACCAGTTGCGTGCAAAACCAATAGAACGCAGGACCTAATCCGAGAGTAAATATCGGTGTGATTAAATAACTGTCACGGTAAGGATTGGTTTCCTCAAGAAAATTACAGGTCATTAATAATGCGACCAATAACAGCAGAATGCGCAGGCAGTTGATGCGAGGGTTGTAACTCACGATCATCATTCCCATAACACAAACCGTTATGTAGATAATCTGCACCAGGTTAACCGGATGGAGTGTAAGTGGAGTGACCACGATTTCCATTATTGTGCTGGCCTTGCCAATAAATTCGGGAAAGATGTGCTCGCCACGATGTTACTCAGATGAGCCAGGAGAATCTCTTTTCCGCTGCGCCCGCGGATGCGCTTTGTCATAAACCTTCGCCAGATGTTGAAAATCCAGGTGCGTATAAATCTGTGTAGTAGAAAGATTCGCGTGGCCCAGCAACTCCTGCACCAAGCGCAAGTCACTGCTGGACTCCAGTACGTGACTCGCAAACGAATGACGTAGCATATGCGGATGTACGGGGTTATCCATCCCTTGTTGCACACTTAATTGCTGTAGTCGCAACTGAACCGCGCGATGACTGATGCGCGTTCCGCGCTGCGTAATAAATAATGCTTTTTGATCCGCCGGCGCGTGAAGTGCGCGTTGCGGAAGCCACTCCTGCAGCGCAGCGATGGCATAACGGCCCACTGGCAGGAGCCGTTCCTTTGAGCCTTTACCGGTAACGGTGACCATGCCGTCTTTCAGATCAATATCAGCAACATTCAATCCCGTCACTTCCGCTAAACGCAGCCCGGATGAATAAATCAACTCCAACAATGCCCGATCACGCCGCGCAATAAAACTATCACCGGCTACTTCAACAAATTGCGCGGTCTGATCCACATCCATGGTTTTGGGTAGCTTCTTGGGCGATTTTGGAGCCTGAATGCCGTCCGCTGGATTGTTCTTCATCCAGCCGCGTTTTATTGCAAATCGAAAAAAGCTGCGCAGTGAAGATAACCAGCGCTGTAGACTTCTGCCACTAATTCCGCTGCGGTGCAGTGCGGCAAGGCTTTGACGAATATGCTGGGGGTTAAGCGTGGAGAGGTCGTTCACTGAATAGGTGGCACAGAAGTGAAAAAATTTTTCCAGATCCCGCTGATAATTTTGCTGTGTTAAAGGAGAGAATTGTTTTTCGCTGCGCATATGGACGAGAAACGCAGCGAGTTCTTCAGCAAAAGGCAGTGCATCTTCATTCATGTGTGCATCCTGTTGCTCGTGGGACATTATTAATCAGCGCGGTAAATATTTCGGCAGCAGCCGGTTCAATACCTCAGCAATATAGCCCAGAAATAGGGTGCCCATACTGGAGCGGTAATAATTGGGATCGCGGTTGGCGATGGCAAGCATGCCGAAGGTGGTGCCGTGGATCAACGGCACGGTGGCTACCGAACCTATTTCACCGGCGTGTTTGCCAAATAAAAAACTCAGTTCTTTTTGTCCGAGAGTGCCACACATGGCGCGGTTGCTTTTCAATAACGGCGCAATATGTTCGCGCGCCTGCGCGATGGAAACCACTTGTGCCTGGCTGCTGGGAAGCTTATCGATGTTGCCGTACAGCTGTAGGCTGGTGAAATGAATATTGAATTCTTTATCGAAGCTGTAATGCAGGGCGTCGACGATATCGCCCAGGTCTTGTCCTTCCAGCAGGCTGAGGATCAGGCGTTTGGTTTTATCAAA
>CAYUVQ010000221.1:0-1715 GCA_964448175.1 uncultured Cellvibrionaceae bacterium
TGCGGACAAGGCGTCCGACGGGGCTTGAAGCGTTATTGTCATCGGTTGATTCTCTCGGTATTGCAGGGCGAATTATTTTTATACGGCGTTCACGAGCGCCTTATTCTGGCGCATGAATCATTTTGCTAATACGTGTTAGCTTTTAAAGCTATCATATGGTTATTCGGGATACAAGCCACCCGCTATTTTTTAGTTGATAGGTTGCAAATTCGTGTTAGCACTGGCTTAATCTAAAAAGTCAATAAAACAGATAAGTGCAGACTATGGGCAAAACAATTGAAGAGATTGCGGCGGATTTAGGCGTTTCCGTCACCACTGTCAGGCTGGTGCTGCTGGGCAAAGCCCGGCAATACCGCATCAGCGCAAAGACCGAAGCGCGGATTAAAAATTACACTGATGAGCACGGTTATCAGATTAACCATACCGCCCGCAGCCTCCGGTTGCAGCGCACCGATTCACTCGCGCTGATCGTGCCACGCCTGTCGAACCACTTCTTCGCCGCGCTGGCGGAGCTGCTGGAAATCCGTTGTCGCGCGGCCGGCTTACAGCTCTTCACATCCTGCTGCTACGACAATCCCGATACGCAATTACAGCTGATCCAGAATTTTCGCCAGCGCAACATCGATGGTTTATTTGTGGTGCCCGCCAATGCGGAAATTCCACCGGTTGCCGCGCAATTATTTGATCAACGCATCGTGTTACTCGATCGTGATTTCGGTTTTGCTGAATATCCGGTGGTAGTGACCGCGAACGAAACCAGCAGCGCCGCATTGACCCAGAAACTTTACGCCTTTAGTCAAACATGCAATGAAGCCGCGCGTTTTTTAATGATCGCCGGTAATCCGGCCATGCCTTCCATCGCCGGCCGGGTACAAGGTTTTCAGCAGGCACTGAAACAACTCAACGTACCCGCGCAACAAATAGAAATCTGTCACGCACCACGCAACGGTTTCAGCGAAGGCGTTGCGGCAATGACCGAATTTCTGCAGCGCAATGTCGAGTTGCCCAAGGTGCTGATTACTGCATCCATCACCTTGTTTGAGGGCGCGCTACATGCACTGCGACAGGAGCGCGGCGGGGTACCGCCGGAGATGATCCTGGCTACCTTTGATGATCACACCATGCTTGATTTTTTACCTAATCCATTGTGCTCCGTGCGCCAGGATTCGGAATTTATGATCAATGCCGCGTTTGGTGAAATGGAAAAATTAATTCAAGGAGAAAAAAATCCCGAGCGCCATGTGGTGGCGATGGACATCATCAGCCGGCATATGTAAATCAGCAGGTTTCACGCGTTTTAAAAAAATTATTCCACGAGAGAGAGAGAGAGAGGTAAAACCAATGAATCAACGTTCTCGCATTTTAATTTATGCGCTGGCGACGCTGTTATTAAGCGCATGCCATAACGCACCGCCATCAACCAAAAAAGTGTCAGAAAAAAATTGTACTGAACATCTGGGCATTTCGTTTTTACGTCACTGCCAAAGCTGGGCCACCACCCATGAAGGTCAACGCAAAGCAGATCTGGGTGATGGCACTTATCTGAATCCGGTCGTTGCGGGTGATCGCCCGGACCCGAGCATTTTAAAAGACGGCAAAGACTATTACATGGTGTTTTCCACCTTTGAATCCTATCCCGCCCTCACCATCTGGCATTCGCAGGATATGATCAACTGGCAGCCGATTGGCCCCTCGCTGACAAAATATGTCGGCAG
>CAYUVQ010000222.1:0-1705 GCA_964448175.1 uncultured Cellvibrionaceae bacterium
TGCGGATTTTGCGGATTAGCGGGATCGTATTCAGCGTGCAGGCGGAAATCGAACAGTGCGAATTCCAACTGGCGCACCATCTGCATGCCGGACTGAAAATTTTTCGCCGCGAGCATCTTATCGAGCTGTTGCTGTGGCAGGGGTTCTGCGGTCTGGTAATGCGCGGAAATCAAAGGAATTGCTTCGGGTTCCCAACACCAGTTTTCCAGAAATTGACTGGGTAACTCCACCGCATCCCAGGCCACACCGTTGATGCCGCTCACTGCTGCCACATCAATCTGCGTCAGCATGTGATGCAAACCGTGGCCGAATTCGTGGAACAGGGTCGTCACTTCGTCGTGCGTCAGCAGAGACGGCGTTTCTCCCACCGGTGGCGTAAAATTGCAGGTTAAAAAGGCGACGGGCAATTGTGTACCTGCTTCGGTTTTTCGACGCACCCGGCAATCGGCCATCCAGGCACCACCACGTTTATGTTCACGGGCAAATAAATCGAGATAAAAACTTGCAATCTTTTCACCGTTTTTAAAGACGTGATAGAACCGCACATCCGGATGCCAGGAATCGAAAGCAGCAACCTGAACAATATCAATGTTGTACAGCCGCTTAACCACTTCAAACATGCCGCTGATCGCCCGTTCTGCGGGGAAGTAAGGGCGCAGCTCTTCCTGGGAGATTGCATATTTTTCGACGCGCAGTTTTTCACTGTAATACGTCATATCCCAAGGCTGCAGATCGCTGCAGCCTTGGGTTGTGGCAAATTCGCGCAGCTCCTGAATATCGCGTTCGGCCAACGGGCGTGATTTTTGGGCGAGCTCATGTAAAAACGCCAGAACCTGCTGGGTGGTTTCCGCCATCTTGGTGGCCAGTGAGCGCTCGGCATAATTGCTAAAACCAAGCAATTGGGCGAGTTCATGACGCAGCGCAAGGGCTTCGGTAATCAAGGCACTGTTGTCCCATTCCGCCGCACTGCTGCCGTCAGCTTTTTTGCCATCTGCCGAAGCGCGGGTGACATAAGCGGTATAAATTTCCTCACGCAATTCACGATTATCTGCGTACATCATTACCGCCAGATAGGATGGGAAATCCAGCGTTACCACATATCCGGACAATTGCTTCTGCGCCGCCGCCTGGGCAGCCTGAGCCAGCGCCGATTCAGGCAAGCCGGACAATGCTTCTACATCGGCAAAATGCTTATACCAGGCCTGGGTTGCATCCAGAACATTGTTGGAAAATTGCGTAGAGAGTTCTGACAAACGCTTCTGGATTGCACCGAAGCGCTTCTTCTGTTCGCCATCCAGCGCTACGCCGCCCAGCCGGAAATCGCGCAATGCATTATCTACGGCCTGCTTTTGCGCCTGCGTCAGACGCGCATATTCCTCACTGTCCGCCAGTTTCTGATAGGCGTTGTATAGCTCGGTATTCTGACTGACTTCGGTACCGTACTCGGTCAAGAGCGCCAGACTGTTGTTGTAGGCAGTCCGCAACGCATCGTTATTGCATACGGCGTTGAGGTGGCTCACGGGTGCCCACGCCTGATCAAGCAGATCGCCCTGGGCTTCCAGGGGCGCGACGAGGCTTTCCCAACTCGGTTGCTGGAGGCCGCTGAGCAGCGCCTGCAGATGCTTGCGATTGGCGTCAATCAGCTGGCTGATGGCCGGTTCTACATGTTCCGGCTGTATCGCGGAAAATGGAGGTAATTCGTGGG
>CAYUVQ010000223.1:0-1698 GCA_964448175.1 uncultured Cellvibrionaceae bacterium
ACGCGAAAGTCCGCACGATCGGCCCGCCAGGCAGCCACCTGCATACATGCCGTTCGCAAAACCCACTCACCCACCCGGGCGGCCAGCGGACTGGAATCAAGCGCAGGTAAAAATACGCTCGGGGACAACAACCCATGGAGAGGATGATTCCAACGTAACAGTGCTTCAGCACCGACTACTGCACCATCGCTCAACCGAATCTGTGGCTGATAGAAAAGTTCAAACTCCCTGTGCTCGAGTGCCCGTTTGAATTCGGATTGGTAGGCCCGCTTCGACGAGGCGGCTTCTCTTAATTCTGTTTGATAGAAGCGATGGCAAAGCTTTCCTTCATCCTTTGCGTGATACAAAGCCAGATCAGCATTGGTAAGCAGTTCCTGGGCCGTAGAACCGTGGTCGGGATAAAGTGCTATACCAACGCTCGCGCCTACAATAATCGGTTCATCGTCAACCGGGATGACCTGCGAAATCGAATCAATTATCACCTCCGCAATTTGCGCAGCGCGTTGAACCTGATTTAAGCCCGGAACAAGAAGAGCAAATTCATCGCCTCCCATACGCGCTATCGTATCCTGTGCCCGAATAGCGGATTGAATACGCTTTGCCACATTAATAAGCACCTCATCGCCCGCCGCATGCCCGAGGCTGTCGTTCACATCTTTGAAACCATCAAGATCAATCATCATGATGCAGGCAGCCGATTCATTTTTAAGTGCTTGCTCTACCTGTTCACGTAACAATATCCGGTTTGGCAAACCGGTGAGGGAATCAAGATGCGCCAGACGAAACAACCGGTCTTCATTTTTTCGTCGTTCAGTGATGTCCCGAAGTACCGCGCAATAATACGAGTTACCATCCTCGGCCTGCCACATAGATCCCGAAAGCTCGATGGGGATTTTTGATCCATCCGCAGCGAGTATCACCAGTTCGGCCGTGCGCCCTGCCAACAACGATTCATCAGCAGCTGTGATCTGTATAAGTTGCTCCATCATGTTCACCGGCGTGAATACACTGACGTTGCAACCTACTGTCTGCGCGGCGCCATAGCCCAGCATTTTCTCCGCAGCCGGATTCCAGAAAGTAACGAGACCATCATGGGTTGTGCAGATAATACTGTCAGGTGAACTTTGCGCCATTCTCTCAAACTGATGCTGGCTTGACTGCCGCGCAATATCCAGCCGTCGCAATTCCAACTTATCAAGAACCAATGCGCATAGATCCTTAAGATTGGAACGATCAGTCTCACTAAGCTCCGTCCTTGGCTTGGTATCAATGATGCAGAATGTCCCCAAGACATACCCAGTCGGACTGCGTAGCGGACATCCGGCATAAAAGCGGATGTAAGGTGGCCCCAACACCAGCGGATTAGTTTCGAAACGCGAGTCAAGCTGAGCGTCAAAAACAACCATGATGTCGTCGCGCCATAGCGCATGAGCGCAAAAGGAAACCTCCCTTGATGTTTCACATATAGAAACCCCTTGGGAGGCAGCAAAAATCTGCTTTTCTTTACCCACCAGCGACACCAGCACGATGGGAACATTGAAAATATTCGCTGCCAGCCGCGTGAGATGATCAAGGCCCGAATCCGCTAAAGGTCCGTGGATCCCGTATTCTTCCAAGACCTCGACCCGATGCTGCTCCCTTTGGTGATCTTTTGGCTTTTCCATCTCAATGTGTCCTGCGGTTAGCTGGCTTTAACGA
>CAYUVQ010000224.1:0-1694 GCA_964448175.1 uncultured Cellvibrionaceae bacterium
GCAACAAGATTGTGCCCCGAAATGAACTTCAAGAAATCAGCAATAACTTCCGTTGTCGGCGGAGCATTATCCAGCATCGCGTTGCTAATGCCGGTGTAGTTTTCGATAAATGCACTGATACGCACACCAGGATTCATCAAGCTGTGAAAGCGATCGGTCACAACGCCTCGTTCAATCATCACCGCGCCCACTTCAATCGCCCGATCACCTTGATCGGGCGATAAACCACTGGTCTCAAAATCAAGCACTATGACCGTATTAGCATTACGTGTCGGCATTTTTATTGGCCTACTCGGGCAAGGTAATATTCAA
The DNA here is from genome assembly GCA_964448175.1 of uncultured Cellvibrionaceae bacterium. Lineage (GTDB taxonomy): Bacteria > Pseudomonadota > Gammaproteobacteria > Pseudomonadales > Cellvibrionaceae > Cellvibrio. Next base: position 313 of record CAYUVQ010000224.1, read on the forward strand.
CTCCAACACCGAGCAATTATCCGAATCATCCAGATTGACGACGACCTGATCCGAGTTGATGCTGATGTATTTACGGATCACATCGATAATTTCCTGCTGCATCTGCGGCAAATAATCCGGCTGGTTGCGGTTACGCTTGTTACGCTCGTGAGCAACAATAATCTGCAGTCGTTCTTTCGCCAGAGACGCGGAAGACGGTGTACCTTTCTTGCGAAAATAATCGAGAAGACTCATCACTTACCTCCCAGCAAACGCTTGAGAAAGTTTTTCTTTTGCACTTCAAGAAAACGATGGGGCACATCTTTACCGAGTAACCGGTCTACCGCGTCGTTATATGCCTGCCCTGCTTGTGTTTCTGCATCGAGAATAACCGGTTGTCCCTGGTTCGACGCTTTGAGCACCGCTTCGGATTCCGGAATTACACCCAACAGCGGAATCGCCAGGATTTCCTCAACATCTGCCACGCTCAACATCTCGCCTTTTTCAACACGCTCGGCGTTGTAGCGTGTCAGCAATAAATGCTCGACCACTGGCTCTTCGCCGCGCTCGGCGCGCCGCGACTTGCTTTGCAAAATACCCAGAATACGATCTGAGTCACGCACCGACGATACTTCGGGGTTAGTTACCACAATGGCGATATCGGCAAAATAAAGCGCCATTTGTGCGCCTTTTTCAATACCCGCCGGTGAGTCACAAACAATGTATTCAAAATCCTTCGCCAGATCGTTCAAGACCTTTTCCACATCTTCGGAGGTCAAGGCATCTTTATCGCGGGTTTGCGAAGCGGGCAAAATATACAGGCCTTCTGTGCGCTTATCTTTGATCAACGCCTGATTCAAGGTTGCTTCACCTTTGATCACGTTCACAAAGTCGTAAACTACGCGGCGTTCACAACCCATAATCAGATCAAGATTGCGTAAACCCACATCGAAATCGATGACGGCGGTTTTGTGCCCGCGCACTGCCAGCCCGGTGCTGATTGCCGCGCTGCTGGTCGTTTTGCCAACACCACCTTTACCTGAGGTTACTACGATAATTTTTGCCAAGGTCGGCTCCTTTTACATTATTCATTTGTTTTAATTTACCAATCGGCTCAGCGGGGCCGGTGATTGGTGGATTATGAAACCAGTTTTTCTACCAGCAGGTTTTCACCGGACAGATATATTTGTACCGGTTTTTTCAACACATCTTCCGCCAGCGAATCACGCAGTAAAAAATTTCCAGCAACAGACACCAGTTATGCTTCGAGGTTCTGACAAAAAATGCGCGCGCTGTCGTCGCCACGCACGCCGGCGAGCGCGCGCCCGAGCAGGGCGCCGTAGATATGGATATGACCGTCAGCCAATACTTCGGCACCTTCACTCACTTGCGCCATGACAATC
>CAYUVQ010000225.1:0-1582 GCA_964448175.1 uncultured Cellvibrionaceae bacterium
ACCGTTAATTCGCAACAGGTTAGCAGCCATGCAGGACAGCAACACTCTACTTCAACGCGCAGCACAAGAGATCGCAGCCTTGTCGAAGACCTCACCGACAGAAGCTGGGCCAACTGAAACGCACCGCCCACGCCCGACGGATGCGCATATCGATGCATTGAATGAAGTCTTTGCGTTGTTCCGCATCAATTATCATAACCAGTATTACAAGGCTTACAACGATGAAGGCGTACTGTCGCAGATAAAGAAACTGTGGCTGGAAAGTCTGGTGCAGTTTGAACCGCAAACCATTTTGCGCGGCGCACGCAAAGTGATTGAAGAGTCAGAATATCTCCCTACGCTTAACCGGATGATTCGCGCCTGCCAGGGTGACCCCGACAGCTTCGGCTTACCCGATGCGCATACCGCTTACGTTGAAGCCTGCCGAGCGCCCAGCCCCAAATCAGCCTGGCATTGGAGCCACCCCGCCGTGTATCACGCCGGCGTCGCCACCGATTGGTTTTTTTTGGGCAACAACAGCGAACGAGTGGCTTTTCCGGTATTCGAACGTCATTACCAGCGGCTGTGCGAAAAGGTGATGAACGGCGCAGAGCTGCCCGTGCCCGACGCCCCTGCATTGCCAGAAACTATCGAAACCCCGCTGTCACGCGAAGAAAATCAACAACGATTGGATGCCTTGCGCAAGCAGATGGATCTGTAAGTCTGCGAGGCGTAACACTGTTTTTGACGCAATATTCATTTAATGTTGCCGGTTTTTTGAGTTCGCTACATCATGCAAAAGACTTCTTCCTGGTTATTGGGTCTCGCCCTGCTTGGTTATGCCCTTGGATCTCTGGCACTGATCCTTTTCCTTGCACACTGCAACCTGCATCAAGACGTGGCAGCGCCACCTGCGGAACCTGAAATTACCGACCTCATCAGCAGCACTCCACTGCCAGATTTCGTCAGCATCGAGCAGACACCCGAGCGCAAAAAAGCCTTCGTAGATTTACTGTTACCGATGATTGAGCAGAAGAATAATTTTATTGAGAAAAATCGCAGCCTGCTGACGATAATGAAAGAGCAATTAGCCGAGGGCACACCACTGACGGAAGAGCAGATGGCCCTACTGGAGCAACTGCGCGAGCGTTATCGCGTTCGCCATGAAGTCTATCCGGAAACACCAAGAGCTATCGACATCCTGTTACTGCGTGCCGATATCATCCCCCCCTCCATGGTTCTCGCTCAGGCCGCGATAGAGTCCGGCTGGGGCACATCCCGTTTTGCCGTCGAAGCGCACAATCTTTTTGGTCAATGGTGCTACACACCCGGTTGCGGCCTGGTACCTGAGCGGCGCCCCGCCAATGCGACTCACGAAGTGCAAAAATATGACAGCGTCGAAGCCTCCGTTGACGCCTATTACCGCAACATCAACACCCACAATGCCTATCGCGAATTCCGCCAGCTGCGCGCCGCGTTGCGCACGCAGGATGGCGAACTTCGAGGCACGGAATTAGTTAAAGGCCTAGGAAAATATTCGGGTCGTGGTGATGTTTATATCAGTGAATTGCGCACAGTTATTCGCGTGAATGATTTTGAAAAT
>CAYUVQ010000226.1:0-1539 GCA_964448175.1 uncultured Cellvibrionaceae bacterium
CTAGCTGTTCGTAGCAGCCTAAGCGGCTACTCACCGGCACCTTCAGCGAGAGTAAAGCAGTTCATAACGAAAGTGCGAGGAAAGATATAATCGCAGATGCATGGTCATGTCGCGTTAAAATAATTAAGAGATACGCCCAATAAATCCGCTCATCTGCGACTTTTGCAGTTACGCTGCGCTAAAATAATCTACGGAAAATTTATGTCTCGTTGAGTGCGGTGCTACATCAATGATCAGGTTTTAGCTAAGCAGGGGATATATCTGGAGCAGTTTAAGATACTCGCAGACTTGCGAGATTTTAGACGCGAAGCAGAAAAGGAAGGGTTCTAGCGCTGCAATATCAGGATGCGTCCTGTTTTCTACCATCAACGCGATGTTCCTCTGGGTAGGTTAGTTCAGGGCATAGGATGGTGATATCACCTGAAGAAAACGAAATGGCCACGGCGCTCAGCCAGCAATTGCAGCATATGCTCAAGTGCATAAAATGCAAAACCGGCGCCGTGACCTCAGCCTGAGCGACTACAGCAATTCTCTTCGCAAATCGGCTCCAGATTTCGGAGATAAATACGCGAAGGGAATGTCCAGTACGGTTTTGGCTCCAGCAAAACCTTCCTGCGCATACTTATACGCGGCGCGCGCATAGGCGACTAGTACGCTGGCGGTGAACTCCGGATTGCTGCCGAGCTTGATGGAGAATTCCATTAGCTGGGTGGTGGAGTCGCCGGTTTTTCCGCTGCGAAAAACGTGGCCGCCGTGGGGCATGGCGGCGTGGTCCCGCTTCAATTCGTCTTCCGATATAAAAGTCACGGTGGTGTCAAAGTCGGCGAAGTAGTGAGGCATGTTAACGATGGTATCTTTAATTTCCGCCTGATCGGCACCCTCTTCTGCGACGATAAAGCAATCGCGCTTGTGTTTTTCCCGTGTGGTCAGCGCAGGGTTTTCTCCCGCGCGTACGCGTGCCAGCGCTGATTCAGACGGTACGGTATATTGCACGCCGGCTTTTACGCCGGGAACGCGGCGTACGGCATCCGAATGGCCCTGGCTGACGCCTTTACCCCAAAAAGTATGGTCTGCGCCTTGGGGCAATATGGCCTGGCCTAATAGACGCTGGAGGGAAAACAAGCCTGGGTCCCAGCCGGTGGAGATGACACTGACGTTGCCGCCGGCTACCGCTTCAGCGTTCACACGATCAAAATACTCGGGGATTTTGGCGTGGGTGTCGTAGCTGTCGACCGTGTTGAAATGGCGAGCAAATGCAGGGCCTTGCTCGGGTAAGTCCGTCGCTGAGCCACCGCAGAGAATCATAATATCGACGCGATCTTTGAAGTTCATAATCTCATCGATGGCATACGCTGGGGCTTGGCTGGCGATGCTGGCGGGGTCGCGCCGGCTGAAAATACCGACCAGCGTCATGTCACTGTTTTGCGCGATGGCCGATTCCACGCCACGCCCAAGATTGCCGTAGCCAATAATACCAATGCGGATAGGGGTACTCATATCTCAGTCTCACCTTCTGTTAAGCCTTAATCATCAAAAGCG
>CAYUVQ010000227.1:0-1506 GCA_964448175.1 uncultured Cellvibrionaceae bacterium
TGGTGAGCGCGCGCGAGGGCGAGAAAGCGCAGGACTTCTTCATCTGTTGTTTGTTCAAATTCCTCGTACCATTGCCCCACGAAGTAAAACGGCTCCGGCGTCACCAATGCTACGGCCTTGTCGGTCCATTTAGCTAATTCATTCAAGGTACGTTTGGCCGCAACGGGCACGGCCATCACCACCTCATTGGCGCGATCCAGGCGGACAGCTTCGATGGCCGCACGCATACTGGCTCCGGTAGCCAGCCCATCATCCACCAGAAGAACGCATTGCTGATGCAGGTCTGGCCAAGGACGGTCCTCACGATAAACCTGCTCACGACGTCGCAGCTCTTTTATTTCATATTGGGCAACATGTTCAATAACTTCATCGGTTATGCGGTAGGATTGGATAATTTCGTCATTGAGAATACGTATTCCCCCGTGAGCGATAGCACCCATTGCAAATTCTTTGTGACGGGGCAAACCGAGTTTACGCACCATCAACAAATCCAGCGGCGCGTTTAGCGCCATGGCAATTTCGTAGGCTACCGGAACGCCGCCGCGGGGAATGCCCATGACGATTACGTCGTCTCTATTGCGGTAGGCCGTCAATTGCGCTGCCAGCGCCTGGCCAGCGGATCTGCGGTTGGTTAGTGCTCTCATGCGGTATCCTCCCTTGCTGTGACTTATTAGAGTCAGACATTCCACAAAATTTCAGCGGTGGGAATAGAGTGTTTGAGCGTTAAGGGGGAGGTTTATAGAACTGAATAGATGAAGATATAAAAAAACGCAGGTGACTATGTCACCTGCGTCACCTGCGTTTTCGAAGGGCGGATCAACCGAATTGATTAAAAGCGGAAGCTGGCGCCTATGGTGATTACATCATCAGAGTCCCACTTGGTGAACTCAAGTTCGCCGCTGATCTCCGGGGTAAAGAATTTGCGCGTGCGCAGCATAAAACCGTCGTCGTAATCGTTATCAGTGTAGCCCGCACCTACGCTGAAAGTTCTGTCGAAATAGAAATCACCTGCGATTTCAAATACGTCGTTGTTATCGCCGTCGGTGTAGCCACCTTCCACATTCAGGAAGTTACCGCCACCCAGTGGCATAACATATTTTGCATGGATGTTTGCATCATACCCGGGTTCATCGTAGTACTGGGTCCACACCAGCAGGCCAGCGAGAGGAGTCAGACCAAGACGAACGCCCCAATCATTCTCAGTTGACTGGCCGTCGTAATCTTCGCGTCTGATTTCAGCAGCACCGTAAAAAATGGTATCGGGAACATAAAATTCTACACCCGCTGTAACCACATCCAAATCATCACCGCCAACAACATATGCGTTACTTGAACGATTAATAAAAGCAGCTTCAGCTAAAGGATTGTTGCCTGGACGGACTTCCTGGAAGTAGTACTTTCCGTAGACACCAAAAGAGTCGTCGCTCCCACCCACATCGCGATCAATGTCGGTGTAATTCACACCCACTTCGAAATTGTAATTCTGGGCCAGTGCAACACTGGATG